>DATATP010000292.1:0-10838 GCA_036268715.1 Rhizomicrobium sp.
ATGTTTTCGGCAACGGCGTGGCGAGTCCCGCAGCAATTCAATACGTGATGCCAGGCACGGACCCGGATTCCGGCATTTTGAACCAGGAAACCATCATCCTCAGTCAAACTGTCTTTTCCGGCTCGATGCAGGGAAAGCTGCCTTGGGGGTTGCCGGCCGGGAATGTGGCGGTGGCGTTCGGCGCCGAATATCGCCACGAACAGGCAGGTCAGTTCGATATTCCCGCGATCAACGCGACCAGCCCGTACCCGGCGGGGAATTTCGCGCCTTATTCCGGCCAATACACGGTCGAGGAAGGGTTCCTCGAAGCCGATGTGCCGATCTTAAAGGACGACATCGTCGAAGACCTCAGTTTGAACGCCGCGGGGCGCATGACCGACTATTCGACCAGCGGTCTTGTCGAGACCTGGAAACTAGGCCTGACCAGCCAGGTTGACGACAACATCAGGTTGAGGGGCACATGGTCGTTGGACATACGGGCGCCCATGGTTTCAGAACTCTTTTCTCCGGGTCAGATTGGTATCGGCTCTATTCAGTACCCCGTGAACGGACCGACCTATCAGGTCCAACAAGCCTCGGGTGGAAATCCTAACCTGCAACCGGAGAAAGCCGTAACGACATCTTTTGGGGTTGTACTGACGCCGCAGTTCCTTCCGGGTCTGTCGATGTCCCTGGACTGGTATTCGATCAACGTTCACGGAGGAATCTACACAACGGGTACGCAGACGATCATCAACCGTTGTCTGCAAGGTCAGAGCTTATACTGCCCAAGCCTGGTTTTCAGCGCGAGCCAGTTCGGCGGCGTTGCACCCTATCTCATCAATACACAGGCTCTTAATGCAGCATCCCTCAAGACATCGGGACTTGATGTCCAAGCCAATTACTCAATGAATTTGTTTGACGGTACTCTTATATGGGCTCTCCGCGGCAACTATACGGACGAGCTGACGCAGACCGCGATCGGCGTTACATACGATAGCGCGGGTTCAATGGGTGGTCCGCTCGCCTATGCCAGCAGCAGTCTTCCCAAGCTGCGCGGAATTTTGTCGGCAACCTACACAGAAGGTCCCTGGTCGGGGACGATACAGGGGCGTTTCTTTGGTGCCGCGGTTCTGACAAATGGTGTGGAGAATCTGCCAGCCAGCGTGACGCGGGCGTCTCTTGCTGCGACAGGCGTCCTGACCCAGGGCGCCGGCAACGGCAATCTGATCGACAACAACGATGTGGACCCGGTCGGATATTTGGACTTGCGGCTGTCGTACCGGCTGAATGGAAATATGAGCCTTTACAGCGCAGTTGATAACGCAACGGACGTACCCCGACCCGAAGATGGCGCCAGCGCCGTGTACGATGTTCTCGGCCGGACCTACCGGGTGGGGATACGGGTCAATTATTAGGAGCAGTCACGGCTTGCTATCGCCGGGCCCGTAATAATCGAAAGTATACGCCCAGCTTTTCTCCTCGCCCGGCTTCAGTGAGATCGTCACATAGGGCTCCAGTCCCATGGTGCTGGGCACCGACCAGAACACCAGGTGCTGGATGGGCATGTCCTGGCGGATGCGCACGCCGAAGCCTGTCTTGGTGTTGGTGACACGGAAATCATTGTCGCTCGCCGAGGCGCCATAACCGGTCAATTCGCCCGCCACCTGCTCCTCGCCGGTCAGTGCCCGCAAATAGGTCATGTGCCGCCCGTCGAAGCGCAGCACGTCCTTCGGTTGAGGCGTTGCGGCCGTCAGGGCGAAGGGCGTGGCGATTTCCACGCCGTCCTCGCCGGGGGCAAGGGTCATGAAATTATGATTGTAAGCGGTGGTCTCGATCGGCTTGCGGCCGGTGTTTTTCAACCGGTCCTCGATGACCATCTCCGCCTTGCCCGGCACCATGCGCACGGTCTTTGTGAAGCTATAGCCATAGCCGGATGGGTCGCCGGCGATGTCCTGTGTGAAGCGGATAGTGTTTCTGGTCGCCTTCGTCGTGCGCCTGCCTTCATTGAGTATCGGATAGGTATGGAAGCGGTCATATTTGTCATTGTCGCGCTTCAGGATGCCGACTCCGATCTTGAGGAAACGGCCACCAGGACCGGCGGCATCGAACCCGTTCTCGCCAAACTCTTCCACCGGCCCTGCAGCAACGTCGCTGGGATGCGCCACCAGCCCGTCGGAATCGTAAGTAAAATTCTGCACGTCCGGTGAGGTCTTGACGAACCAGAAGCGCCCGTAATCCTGGCCCTTGTAGGTGACGTGCGTGACCATGCCGGCATGATCGAAGCGGGTGGAGCGGTAGAAGCCGAATGGCACCGGCAGATAGACTTTGGCGCTGACGATACCGTTGGAGATGGTCTTGGATGGCATATTGTCCAGCACACTGGCGGGCGCGGTATCATTCGCGGCAACCGGCGCGAAGGGCGCGTGACCCTGGGCGGCAGCATTCCCACAAAGCGCGGTGCTTGCGAGAAGCGCGATGGCAATAGCCTCCTGCCGCATCAATGTTCTCCTCCCGCGAAATAATCGTAAGTGTAAGTCCAGCGCCTGGTCTCGCCGGGATTGAGGCTGATCGCGATGTAAGGCTCCCAGCTGAATGTCGTGGCGATCGACCACATATTGATGCGCGCCAGCGGTTGGTCGGCCCGCGTCCGCACGCCAAACCCGGTCGCGGTGTTCACGGTACGGAAGTCATAATCGCTGGATGAATCGCCAAAGCCGGTGAAGCCGGTCGATACCGTGTCCTGGCCGGACATCTTCCGCACATAGCGCAAGCTCCTGCCTTCGACCTTGGCCAGTGCCGGATCGGGCGTTCGCTCCGGCTTGAGGATGAAGGGCGCAGTGAGTTCGATATTCTCATCGCCCGGGCTGAGGCTGAGGAAATTGTGGCAATAGACCATGGTGACGATCGGCTTGGTGCCGGTGTTCTTCAGCACATGCGCGATCGTCATCTCCGGCTTGCCCGGCACCATGTGCACTGTCTTCACATAGGAATAGCCGTAGCCGGACGGATCGCCGGAAATATCCTGGGTGAAGCGCACCCCGTCTTTGGTGGCCTTGGTTGTGCGCTTGCCTTCGTTCACGATGGGGTAGAGCAGGACGTGATCGTATTTTTCCGTGTTGCGCTTCAGGATGCCGACGCCGATCTTGAGAAAAGCCCCTCCCACCCCTGCCGCGTCGAAGCCGATCTCGTCGAATTCCTCGACCGGGCCCGCCACGGCGCTGGCCGGACCCACGACGACCTTGTCGCCGTCATAGGTGAAGTCATGCACTTCAGGTGAGGTCTCGGAGAACCAGTATCTGCCATAGTCCTGTCCCTTGTAGGTCAGGTGGGTGACGATCCCGGCGTGATCGAAGCGGGTGCCGTGATAAAAGCCGGACGGCACCGGCAGATAGACTTTGGCGCTGAGGATGCCGTTGGTGACGGTGGCAGAGGACATCGCGTCCAGCGCGCTGGCGGGCGAGATATCGCTTGCGGGCGGGGGAGGTGCCGCGGCCCCGGCCATCAGAATCGCCCCTAGCGCCGCCCCGGCCCGCATGAATTTCGTCAGCTTGGAATTTCCAACTTTATCCTGCATTTCAATCCCCTCGCTTCCTTGCCCGTCCCCTTGTATGAGGAACTGGATACAAGACCTTAGCAAATCCCATGAAGCGCGTCCTCATCACCTCCGCCATCCCCTATGTCGCCGGGGTCAAACATCTGGGCAATCTGGTTGGCTCGATGCTGCCGGCCGATATCTTTGCGCGCTTCTGCCGCGCACGGGGCTGTGAAACCTTGGCGATCTGCGCCACCGACGAGCATGGTGCGCCGGTCGAACTGGCCGCGCTGGAAGAGGGCACGCCCGTCGCGGAATATGCCGCCAAATGGCACCGGGTGCAGAAAGAGCTTGGCGACCGGTTCGGCCTTGCCTGGGACAATTTCGGCCGCTCCTCCTCGCCGCAGAACCACGAGTTGACGCTGCATTTCGCGCGCCAGCTCTGGAGGAATGGGTTGCTTGAACTGCGCGTCACCAAGCAGGCTTATTCGGCAACGGACGGCCGCTTCCTGCCCGACCGTTATGTGATCGGTACCTGTCCCCACTGCGGCTATCCCAATGCGCGCGGCGACCAATGCGAGAACTGCACCCGCGTGCTGGATGCCGCCGACTTGATCGAGCCTCGCTCGGCGGTTTCGGGCGCGCGCGACATCGAGGTGCGTGATTCAACCCATCTGTTCCTCAAGCAGTCGCAGTTTGCGGGGCGGTTGCGGACCTGGATCGACAGCCACAAGAATGACTGGCCGCCCCTGGTCACCTCCATCGCCTATAAATGGCTGGACGAGGGGCTGCGCGACCGCGGCATCACCCGCGACCTGGAATGGGGCATCCCCGTGCCCGACGACATCGCGGACGGCAAGCTGAAGGGCAAGGTCTTCTATGTCTGGTTCGACGCGCCCATCGAATATATCGCCGCGACCAAGGAGTGGGCCGACAGAAACGGCAAAGGCGATGCCTGGAAAAACTGGTGGTTCGGAGACGCCGCGAAGGATGTGATCTACTGGGAATTCATGGGCAAGGACAATGTGCCCTTCCATACCATCATCTTCCCCGCGATGCAGATGGGCACCGGCGAGCCCTGGCATCTGGTCGATAAGCTGAAGGGCTTCAACTACCTCAACTATGACGGCGGCAAATTCTCCACGTCCGGCAAGCGCGGCATTTTCATGGACGCAGCCCTTGAGGTCGCGCCGGCCGATTACTGGCGCTATTATCTGATCGCCAACGCGCCGGAAAGCTCAGACAGCAATTTCACCTGGGAGCATTTCGCCGGGGTCGTCAACAAGGATCTTGCCGATGTGCTGGGCAATTTTGTCAACCGCATTACCAAATTCTGCGCCGCGCGCTTCGACGGCGTGGTGCCGGGCGAGGGCGAATATGGCGAGGACGAGCATGCGCTGATCGCCGAACTGGACCGCCGCATCGCTCAGTATACGGATTACCTGGAGCAGGCGGAGTTCCGCAAAGCGATGGCCGAACTGCGCGCCATCTGGGTGGCAGGCAACGAGTATGTCACCAAAGCTGCGCCATGGACCCATTACAAGACCGACCGCGCCAAGGCGGCGGTGGGGGTGCGCATGGGTCTCAATCTGATCCACCAGTTCGCGCATTTGTCCTGGCCGGTGATGCCGACCATGGCCTGGAAAATCCATGAGATCATCCAGCCGGTAGCCTATGGCTACAATTATATCCCCTGGCCGGATGTGAAGATGGCGCAGGCGCTGAACGAACTCGAACCCGGTCAACCCATTCATGCGCCAGAGGTGCTGTTCGCCAAGATCACCGACGAGCAGGTGGCGGAGTGGAAGATGCGCTTCGGCGGGTGAGGAACGATTTGCCTGGGCAAACGAAATGGTCCGGTCGACATTTCGAGCGGCGGAGTCGCATCTTGCGCAGGCGCGTGACACGGCGATAATATCGCCGACAAGAACAATCACGGGGAATGAAACATGCGTCCAATCCTTCTCGCCGCTGCACTTGCGGCCTTCACCATCGGCGGCGCGCAGGCCGCGGAACTGACCGTGCTGGCGCCCGGCTTTGTCGCTAATGCCGGCATCAAGGACTTGGCCGCCTCCTATGAAAAGGAGACCGGCGTCAAAGTGACAGTGAAGTCCACCGGCATGGGCGCGATGATGGACACCATCAAGACCGGCACGCCCGCCGCCGACATCGTCATGCTGCCTCGGAACCTCATGGACCAGTTAAGCGCCGACAAAGGCATCGTCGTCGGCAGCCGCAAGCCGCTCGGCCGGGTGCAAATCGGCCTGATCGTGCAGGCCGGCGCGCCCCATCCCGACATCTCGACCGTGGCGAAACTGGCGGCCGCACTCAAAAGTGCCAAGCAGGTCGCCTATTCCAGCCCGTTCCGCGCCGAGAAGAGCATGCAGGCGATGATCATCCACACCATGCTGCAGAAGCCAGAATTCGCCGGGGTCCATGCCGACATCGTCGAAAAGGGCAACGCCGTCAACGGCATCAAGCAAGGCGCAGATATGGGCCTGCAACTGGTCTGCGAGACCCGCGACCCGGCCGTGTCGCTGGTCGGCGATCTGCCGCAGAGCCTGCACGCCTGGCTTGACGGCGATGTCGCGGTGTCGTCCCGCGCCGCCGATCCCAAAGCCGCGGCGGCATTCGTCGCCTATAGCCTCAAACCCGCCGCGAGTCCGGTGTGGAAGGCAAAGGGATTGGATCGGTACTGAACTTGCTGGCGCTGGAAGTTGGCGTTGTGATAAGGAACTAAGCGGCGCGGGTTCACTTTCGGTATGAAACCCGGGCCGCTTTTTGTGCGTTAGGGGGGCGGATTTCCATGCGTCATCTGCGCGCTGTCGTTCTGGTCGTATTAACCGGTCTGGCCGGTTGCGCCACACAGATACCTCCAGCGCCTGTTCCGCCATCGCCATCAGCGCCGCCGCCCGTGACGGCGCCCAGTCCTTCAGTGACACAGCCTTTCTTCACTGAGAGCGGCATCGCGTCCTTCTATGGCGCCGCCCACGATGGCAAGACAACCGCCGACGGCGATACGTTCGACCAGCGCGCTTTCACGGCGGCGCATCGCACATTGCCGTTCGGCACCGTCCTGCGCGTGACCAATCTCAGCAATGGAAAAATGGTCAAGGTCAAAATCAATGACCGGGGCCCCATGATTGACGGCCGCATTATCGATCTTTCCGCGGCTGCGGCACGCGCGCTGGATATGGAAAGAAAGGGCATAACCAAGGTCAGGCTGGAAGCTTTCCGCGCTGACCAGTCCGGGGCGGGACTATAGCGACGCGGATGGATGTCTCGCGCCGGTCTTTTCGATCCCTCAATCGCGAAGAGACACGTTCTGGCCGCGCTTACGGTCTTCGCCGCTCCCAGCCATTCTGGCCCAACGCTTCCAGCGGCTGGAAACGGCCCTTGTAGTCCATCTTCTCGCTGCCCTCGACCCAATAGCCGAGATAGACGTAAGGAACGTCCTTTTCCTGCGCCCGGCGCACATGATCCAGGATCATATAGGTGCCCAGGCTGCGCGCCTCCTCGCCGGGATGGAAGAAGCTGTAGACCATCGACAAACCGTCCTTTAGCCTGTCGGTGAGAGCGCAGGCGACCAGCGTACCGTCGGGCCTGCGATATTCCACGATATGGGTGTCGACGGGCGTCTCCTCGACCATCGCCACATAATCGAACAGCCCCATGTCGCTCATGCCGCCGCCGGGATGGCGTGAATCCAGATAGGTGCGCAGCAGAGCGAATTGTTCGCGGGTCGCCTCCGCGGGAACCGCGGCGCGAACAAGGTCGCGGTTACGCTTGAGGATGCGTTTATGTCCGCGGCTCGCTGCGAAAACGCTGGCCACGATACGCACCGACACGCAGGCGTTGCAGCCTTCGCAGGCCGGCCGATAGGCGATGGACTGGCTGCGGCGGAAGCCCGAATGGGTGAGGGCTTCGGACAAGGGCTGAGCCAATCCGCCGCCGAGCCTGGCAAACACTTTGCGTTCCGTCCGTCCCGGCAGATAGGGACAGGGCCCGCCAGGCGTAAGGAAAAACTGCGGAATTCGTGTGCTGCGCTGCTCTGTCACGACGTGCGTTTATGCCCCGGTTCGGAGCAATTATGGCAAGCTTTTTGCCCGCCGCACAGAGTCGTGTCCTTCAATTTAATGCCAGCGTTAAAGCGTTTTCCCGGGCGGGGCGGGGGGTGCTTCGCGCATCAAGAGGATCGAGAGCCGCCGGTTGGCCGAGGCGTTCGGGTCTTCCGGCAATAGCGGCTCCGAGCCGGCCTTTCCCGCCACCTCGTAAATCCTGTCCGATTTGAGGCCGCCACTCTGCAGCAGGGCGCGCGCCTGGTTGGCGCGGGCGGAGGACAAATCCCAATTGTCGGCCGTCCCTTCCGGATTGCCGCCGGTATGGCCGCTGATCGATACCCGGTTGGGCAGGGTGGCGATGATGCCGCCCACGGCAGCCAGCAGTTTCTTTGTGTAGGGCATCGGTTCGCTGGAACCCGGCTGGAACATCGGCCGACCGTCCTGATCTACAAGCTGGACCCGCAGTCCCTGCGGCGTATTTTCCAAAATGACCTGATGCGACAGATTCGCAAGATCGGGATTGTCCTGCACCGCCTGGCGAATCGCCTCCGCAGCATGGGCGAAGTCGCCGTCCTGTGTGGAGGGTGTCGCGTTGGTGCTGTCGGCGCCGGTGCCGGTCTGGCTGCCGCCCGCTCCGCCAGCGGTCGCGCCCGACGCCATCGCCTTGATCTTGGAAGGTGGAGCCGGTGGGCTCTGCTTCTGCATCACCGATTGGGCGCCGCCGGCATGGGCGTCATCCTCCCCCATCACCTTGCCGCCCAGCACGCCGCCTGATCCCGACACCGTCTGAGCGATCGACTGGGGCGCGAAATAATCGGCGATGCCGCGCTTCTGTTCCGGTGTGGTGGTGTTGATCAGCCACATCAGCAGGAAGAACGCCATCATCGCCGTGACGAAGTCGGCGTAAGCGACCTTCCACGCGCCGCCATGATGGCCGCCGTGACCACCCTTTTTGATGCGCTTAATGACGACCACGTTGTCGCCGGCCATTCTGCCCGCCATCTTACCGGCGCTTCCGGTGCGGTCTTTCTGCCGCCGGAACCTCGCCTAACCCGGGGCGATCATGCACACTGTTCCTTAATCGGGCGTGAAATGGAACTGTGCCGTTATGAGCTTCGATTCCAGAGCCTTCCGCGATGCGCTGGGCGCTTTCCCGACCGGCGTGGCGGTGGTGACGGCGGCGCCGGCGGCGGACGCCACCGTTTCCGGTGCGCCGCCCGACTCGCATGTCGGCATCACTGTCAATTCCTTCACCTCGGTCTCGCTCGATCCGCCGCTGGTGCTCTGGTGCATCGACCGGCGCTCGCATCGCTATCGCGCTTTTGCCGCGGGGACGGGTTTCACCATCAGCATTCTCGGAGCGGGCCACCGAGAGGTTTCGTCGCGCTTGGCGCGACCGGGCGAGCATAACCTCGACGGCATCGCGCTGATCCGGACGGCGCTGGGACCGCCCGCCCTGGCCGAGGCGCTCGCGGTGTTCGAGTGCGCGCTGGAAAGCGTGCAAGATGCGGGCGACCATGCCGTGTTGATCGGCCGGGTATTGCGTTTCGCGCGCCATGACGCGGCGGGTGCGCCGCTGGTCTATTTCAAGGGAAAGTATGGCGCGCTGGCGCAATCCTGATGTCGGGCCTTTGGAAAACAGTCAGATATCGAGTTCGCCAATCTGCGGCCTCTGGAGTAAAAGCGCGGCTCTCCGGTACAAGAGGAAGCGGTGAATTGGACGTTCAAGATATTGGCGGGCGCGGCGCTAAGTCTGGCTTTTATGACCGCGACACTGGCGATAACCATCACCGGCGCGGGCGCGACCTTCCCATTTCCTGTGTATGCGAAGTGGGCCGCCCTTTATAGGGACGTTTCCGGGGTCGGTATCAATTATCAGTCGATCGGTTCCGGCGGCGGAATCGCGCAGATCAAGGCCAGGACCATCGCGTTCGGCGCCTCCGATAAGCCACTGACGCAAAAGGAATTGCGTGCTGCCAGCCTTGTCCAATTTCCTACCGTGATCGGCGGGGTGGTGCCGGTGGTCCATATTCGCGGGATTAAGCCCGGACAATTGCTGTTGGATGGCTCCGTTCTGGCCGGCATCTACCAGGGCAAAATCTCTCGCTGGGACGATCCTGCGATTCGCAAGCTCAATCCCCATCTTGCCCTGCCACCCCATGCCATTGCTGTGGTCCACCGCTCCGACGGATCGGGCACGACCTTCGTCTTTGCCGCGTATCTTGCCCGGGTCAGTCCCGAGTGGAGGAAATCGGTTGGCGTGGACACCGCGATCGACTGGCCGGTCGGTCTCGGGGCCAAGGGAAATGAGGGTGTTGCGGGCAATGTGACGCAAATCGCCGGCAGTATTGGCTATGTCGAATATGCTTATGCCAAGCAGAATCATTTGACGTATACGGCATTGCTTAACAAGGCAGGCCAAAAGGTCGAACCCCGTCCGGAAGCGTTCCGTGCGGCCGCCGCCAATGCCGACTGGGCCGGATCGGCGAAGAACGGCTTCTATATCCTTCTGGTGGATCAGCCTGGCGCCCAGTCGTGGCCGGTCACGGCAACGACCTACATCCTGATTTACCGTCGGCCTCCCGACCGGGCGGCGACCGCCGCAACGATCACATTCTTCAAATGGGCCTTAGAAAAGGGGCAAGAGGCGGCGATTAGCCTGGATTACGTCCCGCTGCCCCCGAATGCGGTCTCTGTGATCGAATCGAGTTGGAAGGGCCTTCCAGGGATGTAATCAAATTGTGCGAGCGGCTGGATCGAAAACGGCGATGTTACACTTGACATACCCAAGCCCAACCTGTAGGTTTGAGGGGTAATTAAGAAAGCCCGGTCCATGGCCAACTCAGTCCTGAACGCACCCCACTTCCAGAACGAAAAGGCGGCTTTCGCCTATGTCGAGGCGCACCTGTGGGCCGATGGCCGTTCCTGCCCCCATTGCGGCGTTCTGGACCAGTCCAAGCCCATGAACGGCAAGACCACCCGTCCGGGCCTCTACAAGTGCTACGCCTGCCGCAAGCCCTTCACCGTGCGTCTGGGTTCGATCTTCGAGGGTAGCCACCTTGCCCTGCACCTGTGGCTTCAGGTGATCCACCTAATGTGCGCCAGCAAGAAAGGCATCAGCACCCGCCAAATCCAGCGGATGCTGGTCTGCTCCATGAAGACCGCTTGGTTCCTCGGCCATCGTATTCGCGAAGCCATGAAGGACGGATCGGCTGGACCGCTTGGTGGCCTCGGCATGACCATCGAAGCCGACGAGACTTTCG
>DATATP010000293.1:0-5888 GCA_036268715.1 Rhizomicrobium sp.
GGTCAGTGTCGTGCCAGCGCTTGGTATCGCGGTCTGTGAATAGATCGGCATCGCCGCCCGCCGCCCAGGGGCATGGCGCCGGACTTGGTCTCAAGCAGGCTGTTCCAACACCCCCGTCCGAGGCAACGTCTCCACATCCAGGGTCCCGCGCGGGAGAGGCTTAAGCAGTTCTCTCCGGATTCGTCAGCTTCAGCAATGCAACACCGTGGCGCCCACGATCCCGACCGGCGTCATGCCGCTCTCCAGGCAACGATCGCGCGCACCAACGGCTTGAGATGGAAGCTGTTGTCGGGGCGTATCGAACTGGCCAGCCCAAAGGCGCGAAGTGTCTCTTCAACCACCGGCCCGACCGCCGCGATCACGGTGCGCGCGAAACCTTCACGCAATTGCCTCTCCAGGCCGCCGCCTCTTGCAACCTCGAACAGCCGCTCGATCTGCGGCGTTGCGGTAAAGGCGACAAGATCGACGCCTCCAGCTGCAAGCGTGCCAATCGTGCCGACGACCTGCGAGGTTTCCGCATCCGAAGCATAGCGATATGGCACTACCGCAAACACATTTGCGCCCCGGCTCCGCAGATGGTCCAGCAGCGGAAGGCAGCCCGTACCGGGATAAAGCTGCACGCCAATGGAGCGGTTCGCGATGTCTTCCGGGGCGAGCATGTCGATCACCCCCTGTGAGGTCGGTTCCCTGGGGGTCGGCCCCAGAGAGATTCCCAACTCCCGTAAGGCCCTGGCCGGCTTGGGGCCGCGGGTGATGTTTCGGACGCCCTCCAGCGCCGAAACAAAGGCGGTGTCGCGGCCGATCCGTGCCGCGATCGGCATCAATCGGCGTATGCCCTCGCCGGTCAGCCAGATCACGTCTTGCAGCGCATCGCCGATGAGCATTTCGATCCAGGCTTCGGCGTCCGTGCTGTTGTCGAGGTCGAGAATCTGTACCATTGGGCAGCGCAGGACGACGGCGCCTTCGGCTTCCAGCATCCCAGCGAAAAGGTCGAGTTCGCGGCTTTCTGGCACCAGGATCTTGAGTCCCCCAAGCGGCGCCATCACGAGACCTCCGCGAGCGTATTGCTCGCCAGTATCTTTTTCAGTTCAGGAACGCAGGAGCCGCAATTGGTGCCAGCCTTGAGAACGGCGCCGATCTCGGCGGCGTTTGAAAGCCCCTTTTCGGCGATGACGGCGCGGACGGTCGCCTCGGTAACGGAGAAGCAGGAACAGACGGTACGCGAGGGGGCTTGGCTGCCCGCGGGCGCGACACCCGATAACAAGGATAATCGCTCTTCCGCTGATATCTCTCTGCCGAGGAGGGCCTTGGCCTGTTCGGCCCCGGCAAATTCGGCGGCTGGCGGGCCGAAAAATACACATGCGGCAAGACGGCCGGTGACTAGACCGGCATAGCGAAAAATCGCCTTACGCGGATCGGAAAAGGATACGAGTTCCGCGTCTGCCGGAATTTTGAGGAGACGCCGTAGCAGCGCTTCGGAGCGAATCTCGGCTTCCAGCGCCGTCCAGCCCGCAAGCCCGAATGCGAAACCGCCTTTGAGCTGCGCTTTGGACCACCAGACGGTTTCGCTCAGTTCGACGTCGCCACTGGCAAGACGGAACAGATTGCCGCGCCACATTTCCTGGACAGCAGTAACGCGAACCCGAGTACCCTTGAGATCGGGCTGCCCTGATACAGGGTCGGTGATGGAGTGCACCAGCTTGTCGATCGGGCCAGAAGAGGAGAACTGGTCCGTCCAGTGCATTGGCGCGAACACATCGCCGGGCCGTATCCCTTCATCAATCGAAGCGCACATGACTGTGGAGCCATGCGGACTTTCGATCCTTACCAGCCCTTTATCCGCGATCCCACGCGCCGCCGCGTCGCGCGGGTGCAGCGCTAAGCTCGGGCTGGAGACATGGCTCATCAGGCCCGCGACCCGCCCGGTTCGCGTCATGGTGTGCCATTGGTCCCGCACGCGTCCGGTGTTGAGCGTAAGCGGAAATTCCGCCACCTCCCTGTCAACCCGCAGGGTGAGTGGAATCATTCTTGCCTTGCGATCCGGCGTTGAAAAGCCGCCGCGGGCGAACAATCGCGCGCCGGACAATCCCCGGCCGGGCTTCGGCACCGGCCACTGCACGGGCGACAAAGCGTCATATTCCTCATCGTCGATATCGGTCAGCGCGCCCAGGTCGAAGGCGCGCGCCCCGCGGTTCTCGAAGGCCGACAGGGCGGCATGTTCACGAAACACATCGGCGGGCACGCGATAGGGAAAAGCGTCACCCCAGCCCATTCGGCGGCCCACTTCCGAAAACATCCACCAGTCCGGGCGGGCCTGACCGGGGGCCGGGCGAAAGCCGCGTTGTCGGGTGATGCAACGCTCCGAATTGGTGACGGTGCCGTCCTTCTCGGCCCAACCCGCCGCAGGTAACACGACATGAGCCAGTTCGCTGGTGTCAGTCGGCCAGCAGTCCGCCACGATCACCAGCGGGCATTTTTGCAGACTCTCCCGCACCCTGCTAGCGCGCGGCATGGAATCGGCCGGGTTGGTGGCCGCGATCCAGACCGCTTTCAGGCGCCCATCGCCTGCGGCCTCGAACAGGTCCACCGCCTTGTGGCCAGGCTTGGTCGCAATAGCCGGCGCGTTCCAGAATCGGCGCACCCGATCCACATCCTCGCGAGCAAAGTTCATATGGGCGGCGAGTTGGTTGGCGAGGCCCCCGACTTCGCGACCGCCCATCGCGTTCGGCTGCCCGGTCAGGGAGAACGGTCCCATGCCGGGGCGGCCGATCCGGGCCGTCGCCAGATGGCAGTTGATGATGGCATTCACCTTGTCGGTGCCGGTGGAGGACTGGTTCACGCCTTGCGAATAAAGCGTCACGACGCGCTCGGTCCGCGCGAACAACTCGTAGAAGTTGCGAACGTCCTCCGCTTTAAGATCGGCGGCGGCGGCAACGAAGGCAATGGACGATGCCGCAAAGCGTGCGGCCTCAACCGACTCGTCGAAGCCGGAGACATGTCGCTCGACCCAGGGCCTGTCCAGGACATCGTGATTGGCGAGATAGGCAAGCAGGCCGCACCACAGCACCACGTCGGACCCCGGTGCCAGGGCCAGGTGCAGGTCCGCAGTTTCCGCCGTCGCGGTGCGGCGCGGATCTATGGTGACGACCTTCGTGCCACGCTTCTCCCGCGCCACCATCATGCGTTGATACAGCACCGGATGACACCAGGCCATATTGCTACCGACCTGGATCACCAGATCGGCTTCCTCCAGATCCTCATAACAGCCGGGCACGACATCCTCGCCGAAAGCCCGGACGTGCCCCGCAACGGAAGACGCCATGCAAAGGCGGGAATTGGTGTCGATATTGGCGGCGCCGATGAACCCTTTCATCAGTTTATTGGCGACGTAATAATCCTCGGTGAGAAACTGCCCCGAAACGTAAAAGGCGATCGCTTCCGGTCCATGTTCCTTGCGGATTTTGGTGAACTCGGCCGCGATATAGTCAAGCGTCTCATCCCAGCTCGCAGCGCGGCCGTGGAGCATCGGCGTGGTGAGGCGGTCGGGAAGATCGAGCGTATCCTTGAGAGCAGCCCCCTTGACGCAAAGCTTGCCAAAGTTGGCGGGATGCGAGTCATCCCCGCGCGGCACGCCACCCTCGACCGCGACCCCGCATCCCACCCCGCAATAAGGACAGGTGGTCTTGGTCACATCACCGCCCCGAGCACAGGCTCCGGCAGATGAACATAGATATCGCCATCGACAATCCGCACCGAAAGCGGCCGGGTGGTGCCTTCATCCGGGGCGACGGCCTTGCCGTCTTCCAGACCGATCACCCAATTGTGCAAGGGACAGGTCACGGTTTTGCCGGAAACGATGCCTTCCGACAGCGGTCCCTTCTTGTGCGGGCATTCGTCGATGAGAGCGAATACTTCATCGTCGCCCGTGCGGAACACGGCGACTGGCTTGCCGACATGGGTCATGCAGAGCCGGCGCGCTCCGCGGAGGGGAATATTCGCCAAAGGACCGATGTTTTTCCAGTTGGTGGCGGACATATCAGGCTCCAGCTACTTCCGGAAGTCTCGCGAACTCGTGGGCGTCCGCGCCCATCGCCCGCTCCGTCCAGGGATCGATCTGCGCGAAGATCTGCGAATGCAGGAACCGTTCGTGCAAAGCTTGGCGGCCTTCCTCATCCATGACCAGGCGCTTCTTGACGTAATCGATGCCTACGCGGGCGATCCAGGGCGCGGTTCGCTCCAGATAGTGCGCTTCCTCGCGGTAGAGCTGCATGAAGGCGCCGGCATATTCCAGCACCTCCGCCTCGGTCGCGACGCGCACCAGGGGATCGGTCACGCGCACGTCGATCCCGCCGTTGCCGCCCACCATGATGTCGTAGCCCGCGTCCACGCACACCACGCCCATGTCCTTGATCGTCGCCTCGGCGCAGTTGCGCGGGCAGCCCGACACGGCGAATTTGACCTTGTGCGGTGTCCCGCTTCCCCAGCACATCTTCTCCAGTTTGATGCCGAGGCCGGTGGAATCCTGGGTGCCAAACCGGCACCATTCGCTGCCGACGCAGGTCTTGACCGTGCGAAGGCCCTTGGCATAGGCATGACCGGAGACCATGCCGGCCTTGCCCAGATCATTCCACACGGCCGGCAAATCTTCTTTCTTGACGCCCAGAAGATCGATGCGCTGGCCACCTGTCACCTTGACGGTCGGAATATTGAACTTCTCCGCGACGCTGGCGATGGCATGCAATTCGGCTGGTGTCGTGACGCCGCCCCACATGCGCGGCACCACGCTGTAGGTGCCGTCCTTCTGGATGTTGGCGTGCACGCGTTCATTGACGAAGCGGGATTGCGAATCGTCCCGGTATTCGCCAGGCCACGCACAGATCAGGTAATAGTTCAGCGCCGGGCGGCACTTGTGACAGCCCTCGGGCTTTCTCCAGCCGAAGGCGCCGCGCACCGCGTCCATCGTCTTGAGCTTTCGTGCGAGTATGCCCTGGCGAACCTCGTCATGGCCGGCGTCGGTGCAGTCGCAAACGGTCTTCTTTGTCGGCTTGGCTGAATCGCCAGCCACGAAGGCCAACAAGCCTTCCACCTGGCCGGTACATTGACCGCAGGACGCCGAAGCTTTGGTATGGGCGCGAACCTCGGACAGCGCGGATAATTTCTTGTCCCGGATGGCGCAAACGATGGCGCCCTTTGATACGCCATTGCAGCCGCAAATCTGTGTGTCGTCCGGCATGGCTGCAAAATCGGGGCCGGCAGCCTTGCCATTTCCGGCTTCCACAAAAGCACGGCCGAACACCAGCCGTTCCCGCAGAGCACTGACGTCCTCCTTGGCTTGCATGAGCTGGAGGTACCATTGACCGTCCGAGACCTCGCCATAGAGGACGGCACCGACCAGCTTGCCGTCGCGCAGCACGATCTTCTTGTAAAGACCGCGGCTGTCGTCGCGCAGCGTGATCTCATCATCGGCTTCGTCGGCGGCCATCAGGGCGCCGGCGGAGAACACGTCCACACCGGTGATCTTCAGGCTGGTGGCCAGCGCCTTGGAGGCGAACAGCGCCTCTTCATCGCCCGCCAGCCGCGCGGCGCAGACCTTGGCCTGGTCCCAGATCGGCGCGACAAAACCAAAGACATTGCCGCGATGCTCGACGCATTCGCCGACCGAGAAGATCTCGGGATCGGAGGTGCGCATGTCATCCGTCACCACGATGCCGCGATTGACTTCCAATTGTGCGGCCTTGGCCAGATCGATGTTGGGGCGGATGCCGATGGCCAGCACCACCAGGTCGGCGGGCACAAAGCGGCCGTCGGCCAGCTGTACGCCTTCGGCGCGTTCGACGCCGGTGATTTCCTCGGTCTGCCCATCGGTGAAGAAGGCGATACCGCGGCGG
>DATATP010000294.1:0-5821 GCA_036268715.1 Rhizomicrobium sp.
CAAGTCCTTTTCCGTAATCGGGAAAATTGCGCAGTCCGAACCGGCCGGTACTAAGGTCGTCGTCGTCGGAAGTTCCAGAAGACTTAGGGCGAATTCACCATACGGATAGCGCGAATTCATGACGAAGACCGGCGAATTTCATCCTCGATGTCCATGTATTTCTGCAGTTGGTGGGCCGGGCCGAAAGTGAAGGAGTCACACTGATGAACACGAAATTCCCAGCCGCCTTGGCCATGCTGTTGCTTGCCTCTCCCGCTGTCGCACTAACTCCGAAGATGCCGGTTCACAGCAAAATCTCAACCTCAAAGGCAATCGTCACGAAAAAGCCCGTCGCCCATGCCAATGCGCGCCACCGCTATCGGATTACAAAAAAGGTCGCCATGCGCGGCCGCGGCCATCGCGAAATCGACGCACTAAACCGCGCTCGAATCGAACGGTTATCGTCAGTTTACCGATCTGCATGTCCAGGGGACCGGTTTCGTGGCCACGGCCCAGAAGAACGGCAAATCCGATGACGTGCCGGTGACACCGTCGGGCGCGATCCAGACGACGCAGGCATAACGGCCAGAAGCGGGGTCTAAATCCTGCCGCGCGCTACGAAAGGCGGATTCTCGAAGCCCGGCTTACCATAGATGAGAGGCTCGCCATCCCAGCGGGTCACACTGCCGCCCGCGGCGCTGAGCACGGCGTGGCCCGCGGCAGTATCCCATTCCATGGTGCGGCCATGGCGGGGATAAAGATCAGCCTCACCCGCCGCGAGCAGGCAGAATTTGAGCGACGAGCCCGCGCTGATAAACTCGCGCACGGTGAATTTCTTGAGAAAATTTTCCGTCTCGGGATCGCCGTGCGAGCGGCTGCCAACGGCGACAAGCCCGTCCGCGGGCAAGTGGCGCGCCTGGATGATTTTGGCCTGTTTCAGGTCTGGCGCCATTTCGAAAGCGGCCCCGTCGCCTCCGACGAACATGCGATGCCGGGCGGGGGCATAGACCGCCCCGCGCACCGGCACGCCATCCGCAATTTCGGCGATATTCACAGTGAACTCGCCATTGCGCGAAAGAAACTCCCGGGTGCCGTCCAGTGGATCGACCAGGAAAAAGCATGCGCCGGCTGCGGCGGAGTGGCCGGCCGCCATCTGTTCCTCCGCCACCACCGGCACGCCGGGAAAGGCGCGTCCCAGCTCACTAAGGATCAATCTTTCCGTTTCTTCGTCCGCGTCGGTTACCGGCGAACGATCGGCCTTCTCGCGCGCACCGCAGCCCACCTCGTAGTGACGCATCACGACCGCCCCCGCCTTAGCGGCGATGCGGGCCAGCATCATGATGGGCTCGGAAGGCGTTGCGCTCATATTAAGTATTCCTTAAGACCAACTGGCATTCTTTACCGATCGCAAAGCATGAGCGCCGAGACGACAATGAGTGAGATCGAGTTCGCCGCGCTGATGGTCAGTCGCGTCTGCCATGACCTTGTCGGGCCTTTGGGTGCGGTGGTCAACGGGTTGGAAGTGCTCGAGGATGAACGCGACGCCGGGATGCGCGCCGACGCGCTTAAGCTGGTGACCTCCAGCGCCGACCAGGCGCTGGCCCGGATCCAATTCATGCGCATCGCGTTCGGTGCCGCCGGCTCGGCGGGCGCCGAGCTCGATCTGGGCGAGATCGGGCGGCTGGTCTCCGCGCTGCTGCAGGGCGGCAAGGTGACGCTGGAATGGAACGTCCCCGGCGCCTATTGGGGCAAGGATTGGGCCAAGCTGCTGATGAACGCGACCTTGCTGGCGGTCGAATGCCTGCCGCGGGGCGGTACGGTGACCGTGGAAGCAAGCGCCGACGGGGCAGCGCCGGATTTTTGCATCCGCGCCGTCAGCCCTTATGCCAGGCTGCCGGAAGATGTCGGCAAATCCATTCGTGGCGAGCCGCTGGCGTCTCCCCCGGATGCGCGGGGAATCCAGCCGGTGCTGACTCGTAAACTCTCTACAGTGGTTGGCGCGGGCCTCATCATTTCCGCCCAGGAGGGCCGCGTGGAACTGAAGGCCGGTGGCCGTTAAACCTGCCGAGACGGGTGTAAGGCGCTGTTTACCGCGCGTATGCGAGCTTTGCGCGCAAGATTGATGCGCGCAGGATATTCCATTCCATGAAAAATTGTCTGGTGGTCGATCACAGTCCTGCGCTGCGCATGGTCGCGCGCCGCATCCTCGAAGAAATGCAGTACAATGTCAGCGAGAGCGGTGACGGCATCGCCGCGCTGGGCGCCTGCCGCCAGGCGATGCCCGACCTGATCTTTCTGGACTGGAACCTGCCGCACATGAAGGGCGTGGAGTTCGTAAAGACCTTGCGCAGCCTGCCTGCCGGTAGCCAGCCGCGGGTGCTGTTCTGCACCACCGAGTTGGACAAGGGCGAGATCGCGGCCGCCATCGCCGCCGGCGCCAATGAATTCGTTCTCAAGCCTTTCGACCGCAGCCAGATCCGCGCCAAGCTCGCCGCCCTCGCGGCCTAAGGCTATGCGGCCGGAGGATTTCGCATTCCTGGCGAAGCTGCTGCGGCGGCGCTCCGGCCTGTCCCTCGATATGTCCAAAATGACCCTTGTCGAGCGCCGGCTTGCGCCGGTGATGCGCCGCTTCGGCTTTAAAGACATAGGCGGTTTGGTCGGGGATTTGCGGCTGGGTTGTGAGGCGCTGGCCGAAGCCGTGACCGAAGCGATGACGATCGGCGAGACCAGCTTCTTCCGCGATCCTAGCCTGTTTGAACGCCTCGTCGAACAGGTGCTGCCGGCGCTGCAACAGGCCAGGCGCCGGGAAAAGCGGCTGCGCATCTGGTCAGCCGGCTGCGCTTCGGGACAGGAAGTCTATTCCATCGCCATGCTGCTCGAAGAAATGGGTTTGTCGGCTGCGGGCTGGACGATCGACCTGATCGCCACTGACCTGTCGGTGGAGGCTATCGCTAGAGCCGAGCTTGGCTGCTATGCGCAGTGCGAGATCGAACGCGGCCTTGCACCCGAGCGGCAGGCGCGCCATTTGCGCCAGGAACGTGACGGCTGGCACATTGTCGAGAAACTGCGCCGTATGGTGACGTTTCGCCGTTTCAACCTGCTCGATTCTTATGGCTGGCTGGACGATCTCGATATCGTATTCTGCCGCAATGTGCTGATCTATTTCGATCCCGCCGCCAAAGTGTCGGTGCTGGAGCGCATTGCCGATATCTTGATGCCGGACGGCGTGCTGGTGGCCGGCGAAGCCGAAGCGCCGCGCGCGGTGACCGATCTGTTCGCCGAATGGCCCGGCGGCAGCGGCATTTATACAAAGACGCGCTTGAGCGCGGGTCGAACCGGTACGGCTTAGAGCAACTTGGTCTCAACTTGCTTTAAACAAGTGTCCGGCCGCTCAGCCGTTCCAGAACCTTGAGCGGCGCGCGCGCCGGATCGGTCATTTCCGCGATATCGAGATGGAAAGTCTGCTCCAGCGCGAATTCGCCGCCCAGCGCGGCATGCAGCACCTGATCGGTGAATACCAGCCAGCAGCATCCGGGTGGGAATTCCACGAGGGTATGGGGACTGTCCGCCTGAAAGCGCACGTCTAGCTTGGCGGCATCATGCAGCGATAGCATCATCTCGTCATACCGGCTGCGCCGCCCCCGCGTGACACCGAGCTTCTCATAGAGCCAGGACTTGCCCGGCGCATGGGATGAGAGCCGCGGCAGGAAGGTCCTGGCGAAATCCTCGAACGGCTCGCCGACATGCCAGCGCCGCGAAACGCCATGGGGCGAAGCAAGCGGGGCGACATTGGCGAAGAAGCGCAGGATGCGCCGTCCCCGCATCGGCCGGGACGGAAAGGCATCGACATGCAGCAGCCGGTCGTCGTTGATCCGGGAATAGCGCCGGCCCTCCACCTGCACCGGCCGATAACTGGTGCGTGCGCGTTCGACATTGCGATAGGGCAGCAAGGCGGCGAGCAGCGACGCCGCGCTTGTCCCGAAGCGTTCGATCATCGCGGCTAGGGCCAGCGCCAGCTCGCCGGTCAGTGACGTCGCCTGCAATTTCCCGGTGGCGGGATCGAGACTGATATTCTTCGCCTTGCCGTCGGAGACCGATGCATCGAGAAACGGCGTCTCGCTGTCCGCCAGCTGGAACGCGAGCTTGGGGAAATAGAGTACAGCGCCACCTTCCAGGGCCGCCACAGCGCGGGCCCGCGTTTGGGCGTCGAACGGTCCGGTCCAATTGTCGAGCGGCAATTCCTCGATCACGCGAAGCACTCCGTCATCGCGCCGTAAACAAGGGTCCGCAAGTCGCGCCGCAGCCGCACCCGGTCGGGCGCCCCCAGCACCTGAGTCATGAAGATCACCGCCATCTCCTCCTTGGGATCGACGAAAAAGGCCGTCGCGGCCGCCCCGCCCCAGGCATATTCGCCCACGCTGCCCAAAAGGCGCGCCGCCGCCAGATCCATTGTCACCGAAACACCCAGCCCGAAGCCGACGCCGCCATAGCCGGTCTCGTTGAACATGGCGGTGGAGGGCATCATCTGGGTCATCTGCCGGCCGCCGGGTAGGTGGTTCATGGTCATCAGCGCCACCATCTTGGGCGACAGCAGCCGCACGCCGTCCAGCTCGCCCCGGTTCAGCAGCATGCGGCAGAAGCGCAGATAATCGTGCGCCGTTCCTGCCAGCCCGCCGCCGCCCGATTCCAGCGCGGGAGGCGCGGCATAGCTCGAGGCCTGCGGATCGTCGTATAAATCCAGCTTGCCATGCCGCGCGTAATAGCAGGCGGCAAAACGGCTCCGCTTGGCTTCGGGCACGAAGAAATCGGTGTCGGCCATGCCGAGCGGTCCCAGGATGCGCGACCGCAGGAAATCGCCGAAGCTCCGGCCGGAAACGATCTGCACCAGATAGCCGACGACATCGGTGGCGACGGAATAATTCCACGCTTCACCGGGAGAGAATTCCAGCGGCAGATTTTCGAGTGCCGCGATCATACCTTCCAGGCCACCCTTTGTGTCCGGCTCGGAGATGCCGAGCTTGCGATAGGCGGCATCGACATTGGTGCGGTTCATGAACCCATAGGTGAGCCCCGAAGTGTGCCGCAACAGATCGACCACCAGCATCGGCCGGGTTGGCGGCGTGGTGAGGAAGGCGCCATCCACACCGCCCGCGAACACACCCAGCCGGCCAAATCCCGGAATGAAGCGCGCCACCGGATCGTCCAGCGCGATCTTGCCTTCCTCCAGCAGCATCAGCAGCGCCACGCTGGTGATCGGCTTGGTCATGGAATAGATGCGGAAGATCGCGTCCTCGCGCATCGCCGTATCCCGGGCGAGATCGATATGGCCGGTCATGCTCAAATGCGCCACTTCGCCCTGCCGCCAGATCAAGGTGAGGGCACCGGGAATCAGGCCGGGCTCGACATATTTCGCGGCCAGGAAGGGTGCGATGCCCTCCAGCTTGTGTTTGGAAAATCCTGCCGCCATGTTTGCTCCGCCTGTTCCATTAAAGCTTACACTGGATCGCCGGAAACGAAACGACCCATGAAAGACGCACCCAGGAACTGGCCAGCCATGAGCCTGGCCGAAGCGCAGGCCCATCTCACCGCATCCCGCGAGGTTTTCGAAACGGTCGAGGCGCAGGTGCGCGGCGTGTCCATGCAGGTCTGGAAGAATGTGCCCGCCACGGCCCGCGCCGTGTTCGAGCTGGCGCGCCGTCACGGCGCCCAGGAATTCCTGGTCTATGAGGATGAACGCATCACCTTCGACGCTTTCGCGCGCGCGGCCATCGCCATCGCTGCCGCGCTGGAACGTGAGGGGCTTGCCAGGGGCGACCGGGTGGCGTTGGCGATGCGCAATCTG
>DATATP010000295.1:0-8136 GCA_036268715.1 Rhizomicrobium sp.
GTCCGCCCAGGGATATTGCGCGACCTTGCCTCTGTTTCCGGTGCCCTGGACATAGGCCTTGGCGGCCGGAGAAACACCGGTGGTGCCGATGATGTTCAAAGGCTGGCAACCCGTGGCGCGGGCGGCCGCAGAGCGGCAGACAATGTTGCCGATCGCGATGCCGGGAAAACTGGCCGCATTGGCGCTGGTGACTGCAACGGCGTCGACCGCGTCGGTATAATAAGGCCTTATGATCGCATTCAGATTGGTGTTGAACGTGTCGTTCTCGCCATGTTCGCCATAGGCCTGATAGGTCCAGTCGGTGCCCAACAGATTGAGAACGCCGTCCGCACCCACGGTGAAGCGACGCATGGTGCGGTTGTTGGTCACTTCAACGGAGGTAAGAACGGTGGAGGAGTTCTGCGCGCCATAGCCCATCACCCCATTGGGGAACGCCGTGGTCGGCGCGTAGGCATTACCTGGGATAGCCGCATTGGCCGAGCATTGTGCCGCGACAGCCGCCGGTAGGAACGCATTATCGCACGCGATATTGAGGGTGGCGACCGCATTGTAAAAGTTTTGCGTCGGTTCGCCCGCAGTAAACACTTCGCTCCACGCCGCGGTCGCATAGACGTCCATGTCGGGCGTGAGATCGTAAGACACGCGGCCATAGAAGGACCCGCGCTCCAGCCGGTCGTCCAGTGACTGGTAGCCGATCTCCTGGGCTGCCGTGTCGCCGCCGATACAGAAGCTGCCGGTGCAGTTGGTCACCGCCGCGATGTTGCCCGAACCATGGCTGGGCACCCCTTGGAGGCCGTTGACGCCATAGCCGTATTGGAGCGCATAGGGCTGACCTTGCGCGCCGAAGGCTGTGCCCTGTAATGCGCCGTTGGTGATGATGCCGCCCACTGCGAAGCCGTAAGGCTGGGCGTTGTTTTCCTTGTTCTGCTCTGGGGCACACTGACCCGACGTGGCGGCGGTGCAGGTACCGCTGAAATTGGCGAGTGGCGTGCTCGTGACGCCATAATTCAGGCTGCTGGGGCTGTGGTACCATTGCCGCGGACCGATCAGGCTGTTGACGCCGGCATGGCTGTAGCCTTCGGCGGAAACTTCGATATGGCCGCGGCCATGGTCGAAATCGGTGCCGGCCGCCATCTGCATCAGGCCTTCACCGTCATCGCCGTAAGTGGTCAAGCCGCCCTGGATGTTGGCCTTGAAGCCGCTGAATTTCTTGTCGAGAATGAAATTGATCACGCCCGAGACGGCGTCCGAGCCCCAAGAGGCCGCCGCGCCGCCAGTCACCACGTCCACGCGCTGGATCAGCATCTGCGGGAACAGGGATACGTCCTCGAAGCCGGTGATGGCCGAAGGCACCACCCGCTGCCCGTCCAGCAGAACGAGGTTTCTGGTCGTGCCCAGGCCTCGGATGTTCAGGGTGCTGAGGCCGTCGGAATTGTTGCTGCTGCCGCCGGTGCCGACCGAGGTTCCGGTGCTGCCCATCAGGTCGGGCATCTGTACCAGCGTGTTGAAGACGTTGGCCGAGCCATCCTTGGCGATGTCCGCGGCGCTGACAACCTGGGTCGGGGTCGGCGCGTCGAGCGCGCCGGTGAGAATGCGGGTCGAGGAGACAACGACCGTTTCGATATTATTCCCCTGGTTGTTATCCTGGGCATAGGCCGCCGACGCGGCGAGCACCATCATTAGCGCCGAGCCGCTGGCTGTGGCGAGGCTGCGCCGCCTTAAAGTGTTCACACGGGCCTCATTTTGGACTGTCGTAGACATCTCATTTCCCCTTACGTTGCAGAAAACAGGTTTCAAAAAACTTCATTCAGCCACTGCCGCCCGGCAGCGCGAAAATCGCAAGCGAGTCGCCGAAGATCGGCCTTCCCTCCCGCTTCATCGCGCTTTCCTCCTCATGGCAACCACTGGCTCCCACGGCGATATATTGAACGCCCTTCACGCGATAGGTGATGGGCGGCGAGCAGACGCCGGCCCCCAGATGGTAGGACCACAGCTTCGTGCCGGTCTTGGCGTCGAACGCCATGAAATTGCCGCGCACCTCGCCGGCGAATATCAGATTGCTCGCCGTCGCCAGCACGCCGCCATACATCATATGATCGGAGGGATATTGCCATGCGATCTTCCCCGTATTGACGTCGATCGCCGAAATGTTTCCCGATTGCGGAATCATTTGCGACGCCAGTGCGGCGCGCTCGGCCGGCGTAGTCGGCGCGCTGCCGAATTGCTGGCCCACTTCCGCGGTGCCTGGTACCCAGGGCGTGCTTGGCTGGGCCTTATAGATATGGGATTCGTTGATTCCCATCGTGTAATAATAGTGGGTGATCGGGGAAAAGGCCGCGGGCTGCCACATCACCCCGCCATGATTGCCGGGATAATAAACCCGTGCCGTTTCATCGGGCTGCACCCTGTTCACCACGGTCTCGCTTTGCAGCACGAAGGGGTCGCTGTGGCGGATCAATTTGCCGTTGGTGCGGTTGACGATATAGACAATTCCATCCTTGTTGGCTTCCGCCGCGGCCGGCACGGACTTGCCATGGGCATCGACGGTATCGAACAGCATCACGCCCTGCGACGAATCCCAATCCCATACGTCATGCGGGACTTCCTGATAGTACCAGGCCACTTTTCCGGTCTTGGCATGCACCGCGACGATGGAAGCGGTATAGATGTTCGTGCCCTTGCGGTTGCCGCCGTAAAGGTCGGGATTGGGATTGCCCACCGCGAACACGGCAAGGTCCTGCTTGGTGTCGATCGCCGCCGCGTCCCAAATCGAACCGCCGCCGATCTTCCAGCTATCGCCTTCCCAGGCGCCCTTGAAATTGGGATCGTCCGGCCCCGCCGTGTCCCAGAAGCGCCAGACCAGCTTGCCGGTGTTTTCATCCACCGCTGCATAGAAACCGCGCGTCGGCCATTCCGCCCCGCCGTTGCCGACCATCACCAGCCCGCCATAGACCTGAGGCGCGCCGGTGAATGTGTACCAATGGGTCGGCTGGGGCAGCAATTCGGAATTGATCGTCTTCCAGATCAGTTGGCCGGTCCTGGCGTCGAGCGCAACCACGTGGCCGTCAACCTGGGCCACAAACACTTTGCCGTCGGCCACCGCAACGCCGCGCGCCTGAGGTCCGCAGCACAGGTCGCTATAGTCCAGCACCGGCGTGTAGGACCATAATTCCTCGCCTGTGGTCGCATCATAGGCTTGGACCACATTCCCCGCTGCCTCGACATAGAGCACGCCGTCGATCTCCAAGGGAGTCGACTCCATCGAATTCAGCACGCCCGTCTGGATCAGCGCCACGGGCTTGAGTTGTTTCACATTGCCGGCATTGATCTGGCTGAGCGGCGAGAAACGCTGATTGTCGTAGGTGCGGCCGTGGAGCCGCCAATTGTCCTGGTCCGCGTCGGCGTTGATACGCTCGGCGTCGCTGTTGGTGACATTGGCGGTGATCGGTTGGATTTGCACCGAAGCGGGCGGCGGCCCCCTGACCGGCGCGGGCCGCGATTCTTCGCCCTGCCCGGATGCCTGCCCCGTCCACACGAGCGCAGCGCCAACGCAAAGGGCTGCGCTGGCGGCTGTCCGCAGCCAGGCCCGCGAACGGGTCATTTTCATTAACTCATTCCCCTGTCAGACGCGGACCAACCGCTTCGCGTCCGGCGCTGTTACGCCCTTGATCGTTTACAAATTCGCCCCGAAGGAACCAGAAGGGGGAAACACATTCAAGCCGACATTGTGCGAAATGCACCAGTCGTGCTAAAAATATCACTGATATTGCATTGTTTTCTGCGCGTGTATCCCTCTCATATTCCGTTAGCAGCGGAAGCATGATGCTGCCCCAATTCGCTTCATAAGATTCTCTCATTCCTTGAGAGATATTTACCGCGTTACGAAACAACAGAATCACACCGCGGTGACATCGGCGAATCGCAATGCCGGCCCGCCTCTGCTCAGAGCAGATCGATTCGGAAGATCCAGCCTGCCCCGGGACCGTCCTTGTCCGGCCATCCGGGATGATGACCGGCATCGCAGGCGATGAATGCACCGTTGTGGAAATCCAGGCCGTGGGGATCGCAAGACCCCGGCTCCAGGGTCACCAACTCCAGCACGTCGCCGCTCTTCGGGTCGTATTTGGCCAGGCCTTCCACGCCTTGCGCATAGCTTTTGCTGCTGTTTGCGGTGGCAAGCCAGATAAAGCCCCGATCATCGAAGGTCATGTCATGGGTGCGCACCGTGTCCGGAGTGTCGTTGCGGATGCGCACGGCAAAATCGCAAATCCATGTCGAGGGATCGACGCGCAACATGCAGTTGAGACGGTTCGAAACAATCCACAATTTACCGTCATGCCATTTGGCGCCATGAGTGCCGCCGCCGCCGAGCGGAATCTGCCGGATACTCACGGTGTTGCCGGTCTTGACGTCCAGCTTGTGCACGCCGGTATAGGGCGGCGGATAATCCGTTTCATCGTTGGCGATCACCCACAGGTAACCCCCACCGATCGCCAGCGCGCTGGTCACCTCCGATTTGCTGGTGAAAGTGCGCAGCACCTTGCCATTCCAATCCATCAGCCAGACCTTTTCCGGTCCCGGCTGTTCGGGTACGCCCGCGCCCTGCGCCTGGATGCCTTTCAGTTTCTGCTGTGCGACCCATACGCCCTGATTGTCCGGGGCCACCGCCAGCGCATTGGGATAGAATTCCGGAGCCTTGAACAGCTTGGTGGTCTTGGCCTTGCGGCGCGGGATTTCCTTTTTCGCCGGTCCCACCGACGAATGGATCTGCGCCAGCGCCGGTGCGCTCAGCACAATGGCGGTTCCTGTCAGAAATGTCCGTTTGTCGATCATGTCAGTTTCCATTGGGTTTGGTGTCGTAGAATTGTCTCATGCTATCCGGCACGCCGCAGTCGTGGATCATCGTATCCACGATGCGGGCGCGCGTTTCGATCAGCGATTGGTTGGTAAACGCCTGTTTGCGCAAGCGCGCCACTTCCGGTCCGGTGAAAGGCTTGGCGTCTTTGGGCGCGCTCGGGCCGCCCAGGCCGAACACGACGAAATTCATCATGTCGGCAAGCTCCTGGTTGTCCTCGATCGCGGAGAAGGCAACATTGGGAAGACGGATGAGATAATCGCGGCCCTCTGGCGTGCACATGTAATAGCCAACCCGGCCGCGCAGCACCGGAATGGCAGCCGGCGCGGAATTGCCCTGCATGCCGTGGCAGCCACTGCAATGCTCGATATAATCGGACTGCGCGGTGGTCAGTTCCGGCAGGGATTGCGCCGCGGCGGCCCCAGCGAGCAGGAGCCATAAAAACGCTCCTGCCGCCCCCTTCACGGCACGACCTTTGCGGCGATGAGCTTTGCGCGATTTGCCGCCACCTCGCCGGGTGCCATTGCCGGCAGCGCCCGCGCGGCGGCGACGTCCTTGGTCGTGAAGGGCATGGCCTTGGTGTTGCCCAGATGAGTTACATAGGTCAGCACCGCGGCGAGATCGGTGTCGGACAACGCCATGAGGCTCGGCATCACTCCCAGTATATCCTGGCCGTCCACTGTCACGCGACCGGCCATGCCATTCAGCATCACCTCCAGCAGATAGCGCCGTCCCTCCGGGACGCCGGCGATCCGGCCGGCGCGGCCTTCCAGCCTCGGAAATTGCCCCGGAACGCCAACCCCGCCAGCCTGGTGACAGAAAGAGCAATTGGCCTCGAACACCGTCTCACCTTTGTCCGCCGCGAGTGCCGGAGCAGCAAACAGGATGAGGGTCAGCGATGTCAGAAAAACAGTTCGTTTCACTGGACCGCGCCCACCAGCGCGGCTGTCGAGCAGTGATACTGCATGTTGTCCAGACCAAAGCACCAGATGACGTCATTGTTGGTCTGCGGTACATAAAGCTGCGTGTCGCGGTCCTCATTGTCGCAATGGCACTGGCCGCAACTCGGCTTGCCACAACAGTCGCGATAGGCAATCAGGTAGGTCTTGTTGTCGTCAGGATTGACACAGGTGCCGACCCACGACGTGGTGGAGGCCGTTGCTCCCGCGGGACAAGTGTGCGGACCGCCGCCGCAGCAGGCGCAAAGGTTGCCGTCCACCCCGCAATAGCGCCAGTAATCGCAGCGCGTGTCGTCCTTGGTCTGTGCGTTCATGAAAAAATGGGTGTGCGCTGCGGCGCCACGGTCGGGCTTGCCTTGTGCTTGCGCGCGGGAGACCGGCAGGACCGGGAAGACCGGCGCCGCCGCCAGCGCCAGGCCGAGCCGCGACAGCAGTCCGCGGCGCGAAGTGTGGCCCGCCAGTTTGCGCAACAAGCGTTCGCCGAGCAGATCTGGGTTGAATCGTTTCATCATCATTTGCCCCGCTCACGCCACCTTGGGTTTGGATTTGAGGTCCTTGAGATAATCCTGCACCGACACCACGCCCATCTCATGCGCAGTCACCAAGCTTTCCAGATGCTCGCGGCTGTTGACCAGGCCTTTGGAGAGCAGGATGCCATCCTCGCCGATCAGCGCCGCATGCGGAAGCCGGTCGACATGGAACATGCGTCCCACCAGCGGGCCGTTGACGAAGGGAAGGCCGCCGATTTCCATCCGCGCGATCAGGGCGCGCTGCTCTTCAGCGTCATCGTCGCCGACAAACACGATCTCCAGCCGCTCGCGCTTGGCGAAGGATTTGGCGACCGGGATCAGTTCCTTGCACATGGGGCAATGCGGCGACACGAACAACAGAAGCTGTTTGCCGCCGGCACCCTTTGGCTTGCCGATGGCAAGAGCCGCGCCGTCAAGCGTCTCGACATCGAGCAGCGGCGCCGGTTCGCCGACCACCGGCCCCTTGCCGGTCATCAATGCGCCCGCTGGGGCGAGCCGCACATGCAGCACGCCCACTTGCCGCGCCAGCGCCACCAGCGCGAGGCCAAGGCTGAGGATCACGATCCATGAGACGATTTGAGAAGCGATCAGGATGCTGAGCATGGCTAGGCTCCCACGGTCACAGATCGAGGCAATGCGGCAAGCGCATTGACCAGAAGATAGAGCATGAAGAACACCGCTCCCGCGCAAGCGCCGGCGAACCAGACCGGCATGGCGATCGGCGCGGCCAGAAAAAGCCCAGGCAAAAGCAGCACCGCCAAGGCTAGATTGCGTGCCACCAGGCTCCAGCGCAACTCCTGACGCAGGATGGCGGAGTTGCAGCCGCAATCGATATGGGCACGGCCTCGACGCAGGTTGATCGCCATCGCCAAGGCGAAGAGCGCGAACAGCAGCATCGCCGCGACGGCGGCGGCAGGCCCCGCGACACCGGACAGAAGCCAGAGGCCGAGGGCCAGTTCCGCCGGCGGCAACAGCCATGACGCGGGCGCAACCAGCGCCTCAGGCAGCAGGCGGTAATTGGCGATCACGCCCGGCAGCAGCGACCGGTGGCGCAGCTTTTGCGCCCCCGCCGCAGCGAACACCAGCCCGGCACAGACGCGACCCGCGACGGCCGCGATCGTCAAGAGATCATGGGCCGTCGCGTTCATGGCTGCATCACATAAAGAATGCCGCCGCCGGAATTGGTCATGGTGCGCTTTTTCTGGAACGTCGCGCTGTCGAGCACCATCGTATTGCCACTGCCGTCGCTGACGAAGATCAAGGGATTGGAATCCTGGCTGACGGCGATATTGACTACTTTGCCTGCGACGTCGTCCGGCAGCGCGTGACGCCCGATCAGCTTGTGGCTGTTGCCGTCCAGAACCCAAATTTCCTGTGCCGGCTCATACTCGCTCCAATATTCGCCCATATGCATCAAGAGATAGATGCGCCCGCTGGCGTTATGCACCGCAATCGGTTGGCGCCCACCCGGCATCCAGTTCACATCCATTGCGCTGTAGGTTTCCTTGCGCATTCCCGCCGCGACCTGTACCGACCACCCCTGCCCGATCTTGGGCGTCGCCCCCAGTTCGACGGGGACGATCATGCCGCTATAGGTGAGGAATGTCGCGTTGCCAGTCTTCTGATCGATGATCGAAGTATCGTAGATCGGATCTTCCGTGGCGGAGAAGAATTGCGCCGAGCGTGTGATGGCCGGCTTGCCGTCCATCGACACCGTCGCCAGGGTGCCGTTGGAGCATAGCGCCGAAAAGCCTCCGGAGGGAATGACCAGAAGCGTCGCGCAGCCCGGTAG
>DATATP010000296.1:0-7891 GCA_036268715.1 Rhizomicrobium sp.
TGATCAATGTGCAGCCGGAAAACGATCTTGCCGTGATCCGCGCCAAGCACGCGCCCGACGAATTGAAACCTGCCACCCTTGCTTCTACGGCCGACCTTCATCCCGGCGACACGGTAACGGCGACGGGCTTCCCCTTCGGCATTGGGCCTTCGGTGTCTTCGGGCGTGGTGTCCGGGCTTAAGCGTGAATTCGATGACCCCGACAAGAAGGACGGCAAGTTGACCAACCTGATCCAATTCGACGCGGCGGTGAATCCCGGTAATTCCGGCGGCCCCCTTGTCAATCGCGACGGCGAGGTGGTCGGCATTGTCACTGCAATCTACAATCCGACCGGGCAGCATGTATTCGCCGGCATGGGCTTCGCAGTGCCGATCGAGAACGCCGCCAGGGCCATCGGCGAAAATCCACTATAATGGGTTCGAGGTGACTGCGATGGACAAAAGGGACGGCGCAAATCCCGGTCTCGAACCTCTGCTGTACGAGGTCAAGAAGATCGTGGTCGGCCAGGACAATTTCCTGGAGCGGGTGCTGGTGGCGCTGCTCGCGGGCGGTCATCTGCTGGTCGAAGGCGTACCGGGCCTGGCCAAGACTTTGACGGTCTCGACCCTCGCGCGGGTGATGCGGACCAGCTTTAAACGCATCCAGTTCACCCCCGATCTGGTGCCGGCCGATCTGGTCGGCACGCGTATTTACAACCAGAAGACCGGTGAGTTCGCCACCCAGCTCGGTCCCGTCTTCGCCAATCTGGTGCTGGCCGACGAGATCAACCGGGCCCCCGCCAAGGTGCAAAGCGCGCTGCTGGAATCCATGCAGGAGCGCCAGGTCACCATCGCCGGCCAGTCCTATCCGCTGCCGTCGCCTTTCGTAGTGATGGCGACCCAGAATCCGATTGAGACCGAAGGCACCTATGCGTTGCCGGAAGCGCAGGTTGACCGCTTCATGATGAAGGTTCTGGTCGGCTATCCCAGCGAGGATGAGGAATTCGCCATCGTTCAGCGCGTCACCGGCCCGGCCGCAGCGATCGGGCCGGTCACCTCGGCGGAGGAATTGTTGGCGATGCAAGACCGGGTGCGCGCCGTCTATGTCGATCCTGGCCTGATCAGCTATGCCGTTCGGCTGGTGGCTGCCACGCGGGCCCCCGCCAAAGCCGGGCTCATGAATCATGATCGTCTCATTCTTTATGGCGCCAGTCCCCGCGCCACGATCGCCCTGATCGAGGCGGGACGGGCGCTCGCCTTCCTGCGGGCGCGCGACTATGTGCTGCCCCAGGACGTCATAGATATTGCCGCCGATGTGCTGCGCCATCGCGTGGTGCCGTCCTATGAGGCGCTGTCGGAAGGCGTCTCGGCCGAGCGGATCGTCGCGGATATCATGCGCAATGTACCGGCGCCTGAGAAAGTGCTGCAAAGCCATGCCCGTATCGCCAGCGCCTGATGCCCTTCTGCGCCGGCTGGAATGGCAGGTCGCCCGCCGCCTGGAAGGTCTATTGCAGGGGGATTACCGCACCTTGTCGCGCGGACCCGGCACTGATTTCGCCGATTTGCGCGAATATCAATATCACGACGATGTCCGGCACATCGACTGGAACGTGACGGCACGCCTCCAGCAGCCCTATGTACGGGAATATCTGGAGGACCGGGACATCACCGCCTGGTTCCTGCTCGACATGAGCGCCTCGGTCGATTTCGGCTCCGGCGCGGTGTCCAAGCGGGCAGTGCTGGCCGAGTTCACTACCCTCCTATGCCGGCTGCTGGCCGGGAAAGGCAACCGTGTGGGCGCGCTGTTGTTCCGCGCCGGCATCGAGCGGGTCATTCCGGCGCGCGGTGGCCGGCGGCAAGTGCTGCATATCCTGAACGCGGTCGAGAGGCCGGCGCCCGTGAAGACGCCCCGTCCGACCGACCTGGCGCTGGCGTTGCGGGAGGCCGGCCGCATCGTGCGGCGGCGGTCGGTGCTGTTTTTGGTATCGGATTTCATTTCGATGCCCGGTTGGGAGCAGCCGCTTGGAGCCTTGGCGAGCCGCCATGACGTGATCGCGGTGCGGCTGCTCGATCCCCTGGAACAGCGGCTGCCGGACTTGGGCCTTCTGACTTTCCAGGATGCCGAGACCGGCGAGCAATTGTTTGTCGATACCCATGACCGCGGCTTCCGCCACCGGTTCGAAGGTATCGCCGCGGCGCGGGAAGAAGCCTTGCGCGCCGCTTTCGCCAATGCGGGTGTGGATGCGCTGGAATTGTCCACCGACGATGATCCCGTCGATGCGGTGGCGCGTTTTGCCGAAATGCGCCGCCGCCGTCTCGCTCTTGCCCAGCCGGGAGTGGCGCCATGAAGGAATTCGCACATCTTCCCTGGGCGAAGTGGGCCGCTTACCTTCCGGGAATCAGCTTTCAATGGCCGCAACTGCTGTGGTTGCTGCTGCTGGGCCCGGTGCTGATTGGTGTCTATTTCCTGATCTTGCGCCGCCGGCGCAAGCATGCGTTGCGTTTCGGCAATATGGCCCTGGTCAAGCAAGCGGTGGGTGCCACCAGTTGGCGACGTCATATTCCGCCCGCCCTGATGCTGATGGCGCTGCTGCTGCTTATTCTGGGAATGGCGCGGCCTACGGCGATGGTCAGTCTGCCTGCCAACCGGTCGACTGTGATCCTGGCAATGGACGTGTCTGGCAGCATGCGCGCCACCGATGTGACACCGTCCCGCATCGCCGCTGCCCAGAATGCCGCCAAGCAATATATCAAGGACCAGCCCAAGGACGTGCTGATCGGTATCGTCGCCTTTGCCGGTACGGCCCTGCTGGTCCAGAGCCCCACCACCGACCGGGCGGCGCTGGCTGCAGCGATCGATCGCTTTGAATTGCAGCGGGCGACCGCAGTGGGCAGCGGCATCCTGACGGCGCTGGGCACGATCTTTCCGCATGACGATTTCCCCATCACCCGATGGAATGCCGAAGGCGGTTATGGCGGTTATGGCTTCGATCGTTATGGCGGTTACGGCTCGCGTTTCGGGGGCGGCGTTTCCCTGGACCGGCGGGGACAGGCGGCCCCGGCGAAGAAGCATGTTCCGGTCGAGCCCGGCTCGTACAAGAATGCGGTCATCATTCTTCTGACCGATGGGGCGACCAATGCGGGCTATGACCCGATCGAGGCGGCACGTATCGCTTCCGATTATGGGGTGCGGGTTTACACCGTGGGCTTCGGCACCACCCAGGGCAATATTGTCGGTTTTGGCGGCTTTTCCATGCGCGCCCAACTCGACGAGGATGCGCTCAAGAAGATTGCCGATATGACTCGCGGGCGCTATTTCCATGCCACCAGCGGCGCAGATCTGAAGGCGATTTACGGCGACCTCGGTCGACAACTGATCGTGGAGACCAAGGAGATGGAGATCACCTCCTTCTTCGCTGCGGCCGCTGCGCTGTTGATGGTCGGCGCGGCCACGCTCTCGCTGCTCTGGTTCGGCCGGCTGCTGTAACCATCCAATTTCGAAACAATGAATTTCTATTGTTTCCCTTTATAAACCGTCATTGTGGGATTACCTGCCTTTGCTTGATAGGCGGAGGTGCAAGATGATCGAAAAAAGACCATTCGCGGCGCTGGGCAGCGCCGACCATGGTTGGCTGAAGGCCCGCCACCATTTTTCCTTCGCCGGATATTACGACCCGCAGTGGATGAACTGGGGCACGCTACGGGTCTGGAATGACGATGAGATTGCCGCGGGCACCGGTTTTCCGCCCCATCCCCACGCCGACATGGAAATCGTCACTTATGTGCGGGAAGGCGCTATTACCCACCAGGACAGTTTAGGCAACAAGGGGCGCACCGGGGCGGGCGACGTGCAGGTGATGAGCGCGGGCTCGGGCATCCGCCACGCCGAAAATAATCTGGAAGCCCAGACAACCAGGCTGTTCCAGATCTGGATCCAGCCCGCCAAGCCCGGCGGTCAGCCTTCCTGGGGGACTAGGCCATTCCCGAAAGCCGACCGCTCCGGCCGGTTTGTGGTCCTGGCCAGCGGCATGGCGAATGACGGGGATGCCTTGCCCATCCGCGCCGATGCGCGGGTGCTGGGCGCGACACTGAAGGCTGGCGAAAGTGTTGACTATGCCATCGGCTCGGACCGTCACGGCTATCTGGTTGCGGCAGCCGGCGCGGTCGAGGTCGGCGGTCAGCGCATCGACGCCCGCGACGGCGTCGCGATCGACGAAGTGGAAAGTTTCAGGGTTGTTGCATTGGAAGACAGCGAAATCGTGCTGGTCGATACGGAGTGAGGATAATGGCGAAGGTTCTGGTTCTTTATTATTCCGCCTACGGGCATATCGAGAAAATGGCGGAGGCCGTCGCGGAAGGCGCGCGGGAAGCGGGAGCGGAGGTCGATATCAAGCGCGTGCCCGACCTGGTGCCGGAAGAGACGGCAAGGAAGTCCCATTACAAGCTGGATCAAACGGCGCCGATCGCGACGATCGATGACTTGGCCGATTACGACGCTATCGTCATTGGAGTCGGCACCCGTTTTGGCCGGATGGCTTCGCAGATGGCGAATTTTCTGGATCAGGCGGGTGGCCTATGGGCCAGAGGCGTGCTGAACGGCAAGGTGGGGGGAGCCTTTTCTTCCAGCGCGACCCAGCATGGTGGCCAGGAAGCCACACTGTTCTCGATCATTGCCAATCTTTTGCATTTCGGCATGGTGGTTGTCGGCTTGAATTACGGTTATGCCGGCCAGAGGACGATGGACGAGATTGTCGGCGGTTCGCCCTATGGCGCCACCACGATCACCGGGGCGGACGGCGCTCGCCAACCGACGCAGAACGAACTGGACGGGGCGCGGTATCAGGGACGCGCGATCGCCGAAACCGCCATAAAGCTGCATCGCTGACGGGAACCCGCTCAGGCCCCGTGCGTTGGCCAACCAATTGGCAACCAACGGAAGGTGACAGGATGGCAAAGGCAACACCACGTCAGCGGCGTACCGAGGGGCGCGTGATGCATGAATTCAAGCATGGCGAATTGAAAAGCGGGCGGAGCGGGAAGGGCGGCAAAGTGAAAAGCCGCAAACAGGCGATCGCCATCGCTCTAAACGAAGCGGGTGCATCCAAATACAAGAGCGCACGCAAGAACCGCAGCGACCGCGCCAGGACCGAACGCAAGGAATCTGCTGGCCGAACCGGCCAGCAGGCGCGCGAAGGCAAGTCCTATATCGGCGCTGCCGGCAAGCGCGAAAGCACACGGGCGGAAGGCGGCGAGAACGCGGGCCGCACGACCGCACGGGGCCGTAAGGCAGTGCGGAGCCGGGTGCGAAGCGGACCGACCAAGGCACAATTGCTGAAACGCGCCCGGCAGCGGCAAATCCCCAACCGTTCCAAGATGAGCAAGACGCAGCTCGAGAATGCCTTGAAAAAGTGATCGGACAAAACAAGCCGCCGCCAGTTTTTTCCGGCGGCAGCTTGTTGACGTTGCGATCAATGCCAGTCGGGATTCACATTATAGTACGAGTAGGATTTGGCGCGGATATCGCCCAATGAACCGTCGTGCTTGGTGAGGTCCTTTAGGCTGCAGGACGGGGCGTTTTCCAAACGATCCTTGGACATCGGCACGACATAGCCACCCTTGTTCTCATCATAGTCCAAAACCGACCAGGGAACCGGGTAGTATTTCTCCCCAATTCCCATCACGCCCCCAAAACCAAGCGCGGCAAACAAGATCTGGTTGGACAGTTTATCCAGCACGACGTCCTCAACCGTGCCGATGCGCTCGCCCGCATCATTGTAGACCGCGGTTCCCTTCACTTTTGATGCCAGTATAGCCGTGGTATGGCCGCTGCTGGTGGTCATGAATTCCTCCATTTTGGCTGCTCGGCGGTAACGGATGCGGCTCGATTTTGTTGCCGGAACTGCCAATTAAACGGTTGCAGCCGTTCGGCTATTGACCGGGCGGCCAAAAGCGGAAACCGTTCCACCGCATCGTTTCGCGAAATGGCTATGTCGAACCTGCCCGATCTGGAAGGTCTCGCGATTTTCGCTCGGGTAGCGGAACAGCGTTCATTCGCCCGTGCCGCGGCCGAACTTCATCTTTCCAAAGCCACCGTCTCAAAGGCCGTCTCCCGTATCGAGACGCGGCTTGGTACGCGCCTGTTCAATCGGACCTCGCGGCGGCTGGCGTTGACGGAAGCCGGACAGAGCTTGTCATTGCGCGCCGCCGCCATGCTGGCGGAAGGCGAAGCCGCCGAAAGCGAGGCGCTGTCGCAATCCACCGCGCCGCGCGGCCTGGTGCGGCTGGCCGCGCCAATGTCGTTCGGTGTGCTGCATATCGCACCGCTTTTGCCGGATTTCTTTCGCGCGTGTCCAGAGGTTTCGATCGATCTGCAGTTGAGCGACGCGCTGGTCGATATCATCGGCGGCGGCTTCGATGCCGCTATTCGCATCGGGACGCTGCCGGACTCCTCGCTGTTGGCGCGTCGCTTCTGCAATGTGCCGCTTTATCTGCTGGCCTCGCCGGCCTATTTGAAGGCGAAAGGCCGGCCCCGGCATCCGTCGCAATTGGCGGAGCATGTCGGGATTGGCTATTCCTATCAACTTACCCGGGACATATGGCGCTTCCGAAAGGACACCGGCGAGGTGGCGACGGGCCGCCCGCCGGGGCCGCTGCGGGTTAATAATGGTGAAGCGATGCTGCCCAGCCTGATCGCGGGCCTTGGCCTTGGCGTGCTGCCGGAATTTATCGCGCGTGACGCCTTGGCGGCGAAGCAGCTCGAAGTGGTGCTGCCCGATTGGTCGCTGCCCGGCGGCGCCGTGCATTGGCTGACACCACCGGGCGGCCCCAAGCCCAAGCGGGTTGAGGCGCTTGCGGATTTCTTCGCGGCGCGGTTGGGCCGTCCCGGCCCAAAGCGAAAGCGTTAAGACAGCGTGCGTCCCGGGGAGATGTCGCGCAGCGACGTCTTCAGATGCAACAGCGCCACCGTTTTTTGCGCACGCGCTTCGGCCAGGGCGGCCGGAAACTCTTCGTCGTACTCCACCCGCCTTGCCCAGGCGCCAAAGGAATGTGCAAAAGCGACGAAATCCGGATTGACAAGGTCGGTGGCGACCGGACGACCGGGATATTCGCGTTCCTGGTGCATCCGGATGGTCGCCAACGAACCGTTGTCGATGACCAACACCAGCACGGGAACACGGTATTGCATGGCGGTCGCCAGTTCCTGGCCGGTCATCAGGAAGCAGCCATCGCCCGCCACCGAAACGGCCTCGCGTTCGGGGAAGACGATCTTGGCGGCGATGGCGGCGGGCAGGCTGAAACCCATCGCACCGCTGGTGGGGCCGAGTTGGGTGGCGGGACGGCGATGCCTGTAGAAGCGGTGCAGCCACGCGGCATAATTGCCCGCGCCGTTGCAGACGATCGCGTCCGGCGGCAGCACATGGGCGAGATGGTGGAACACTTTTGACAGGTTGAGAGCGCCGGTGACGGCAACTGGAGCGGCAAAGGCTTCGAAAGCAGCATGGGCCTCCGCGCAGTCCCAACTATCCCGTCGATCCAGCGCGATGTTGCACAACGCGTCGGCAGCCTGATCGACATTCGCCGCCGCGCCGATGGCGCAAGGCCACACAAGGCCGATTTCCGCCGGATCGGGATGAATATGAATCAGCTTTTGCAGTGTCTCTTCCGGTGTGAACAGCGTGTAGCCCTGGGTGGCGATGTCGCCCAGCCGCGTGCCCAGCGCCAACACCAGGTCGGCGTTCTTAATGCGTCCGATCAGGGCCGGATTGGTGCCGAGGCCGAGGTCACCTGCGTAGCACGGATGGTCGTTGTCGATGAGGTCCTTGCGCCGGAAGGTGAGCGCGACAGGAATTTGCGCTCGCGCGATCCAGGCGGAAAGCTTCTCAAGAACAGCGACCGTCCAGCCGCTGCCGCCT
>DATATP010000297.1:0-8802 GCA_036268715.1 Rhizomicrobium sp.
TGAGCCCGCCGGCTCGGCATGCCGCCGGAAGCGTTTTCGGGCTCGCAGCCCGATAGAATGACCACCGGGACTTTCTTCAGCTCTGGATCGCGTTGGAGTCGCGCCAGAACCGCGCCGCCATCCAGGCGGGGCAGGTTGAGATCGAGAAGGATGAGATCGGGCCGTACCCGGCCGTGAAATCGCCCCTGCCGCAGCATGACCAATGCCTGCTCGCCGTTCTCGGCCACAACAATGCGGCCGGCGAGGCCAGATTTGCGGAACGCCTCGCGGGTCAGGAAGGTGTCCCCGGGATTGTCCTCCACCAACAATATTTCGAGCGGGCGGCTGGGGGCGTAAGCCGTTTCCTTGCTCATTGTGCGCCGGTTTTCGGAACGGTGAAAAAGAACGACGCGCCCGCGCCGGGCGCCGATTTCACCCAGATATGGCCGCCAAACCCGGTGACGATTTGTTCGCAAATCGTAAGCCCCAGGCCGCTGCCGCGATACCGCGTTCTCGCATGCAAGCGCCGGAAAGGCTGGAAGATGCTGCCGAAATGGGCCGGATCGATGCCGATGCCGTTGTCTGCCACGCAGATACGCCAGACTTCGTTTCTGTCCGCGACCCTGATGCGGATCGCCGGACTCGTCCCTCGCGGCACATACTTGATCGCGTTGGAAAGCAGATTCTGCATCAATCGCCGGAACCGCACGGCATTGCCCCAAAGTCGGGGCAGCCGGTCCGTCGCGATCCTTGTGCCGGTCTCTCGGATGGACAATTCCAGCCCTTGCCGCACCCGTTCCAGTTCGGCTTGCGCATCGAACAGAACATTACTTGGCACGCCTTTGGCTTTCTCATACGCGCGGAGATCGTCCAGCAGGTCGCGCATCTGGCTTGCGGCTTCCAGAGACAGCGAAAGGCAGTGCCGTGCCCGATTATCCAGTTTCGGTCCGTACTCCTCCGCCAGCACCCTGTTGAACGCCAGCACCATGCGCAGATGTTCCTGCATGTCGTGGGAGGCAAGATGGTGGAAATGGCGGGCGCCCTCGTCGGCCGTACCCAGCCGAACGATAGACAATGGCTGCCCGCCTTTTTTGCGCGCGTCGAAGCTGCGGACGATGGCGGACATGCGATGCATCCCTTCTGCCGCTCGATGGTCCGTACGAGCCAGGCGACCGAGCAGCACAACGGTGATACAATCACAAGTTGTACTGATTCGGGCCTCGCTACAAGTCGCTCAGATGTTGGCCATGGCGTTGGAGAGAAGCCGGTGCAGTTCGTCGATGGAATTGGGCTTGGTGAGGAAACAGTCGGCGCCGCGCAGCTTGGAGCGCGCGCCGTCAACCTGGGCAGAGGACGAGGACAAGACAATGGCGGGGAAATCCGCTTTGGGACGGCAGCGCAATTCGACCAACAGGCTGAAGCCGTTCTTGCGCGGCATGTGCAGGTCGACGATGGCGATGCTGGGGTCGATCAGTCCGCCATCGAGCAGTTCCAGCGCTTCAACGCCGTCATGCGCCAGCACCATTTGCGATACGCGCGGGTTACGCTTCAGCGCGCTACGGATCAGGTAGGCATCGGCGTCATCGTCCTCCACGACCAGGACTTTCAGATCGTCGTTCGCGACCCCGAGGTCGAGGTCCGAAACGTCCATTGCCGGCCAGCCGTCGGGCTGCAGCGGCACTTCCAGAATTCGCACTTGTCCAGTTTCCATCGAGTTTCTCCAGCTATGGCGCGCCGATGCTGGGTGCGAGGACTTAAGATCGTGTACATGTGGGCTGTGAAATTGAAGCATTCGCCGGAGGGGAGACGCGACCCTTCGCAACAAGGCCCGGAATACGGGCATTCCCTGCGACATAGGGATTCTTACCGATGGGGATCGCCGCAAGATTGCGGCATCGCTGCGCAAGCAAATCGAGCATCGCGGGAGAGTGGATTTGCGATCGTTAAACCGGGAAAAATTGCAGAAGGACGCCGTAAAAATATCGGAGCACGCCGTGACCGTGGCTGAGCGTAGCCCGACGGTCCGCGCCCGACAGCCGCATCGGCGGCCCATCCGAGTCCTGTTGCTGGAAGACAATGCGACCGACCGCATCTTGGTCGAGGAATTGCTGCGCAACTGTGCCGAAGCCGCATTTGAACTTGTCTGTTTCTCCCGTCTCGCGCCCGCTCTCAATTGCCTGAAAACGCGGACATTCGACGTGGCGGTGATCGACATGGTGCTGCCGGACGCCGCCGGAATGGAAATCTACAACCGTATCCGGGAGCTCGCGCCGTTTCTGCCGGTGGTGGTGCTGACGGCGTCCAGCGACACCAGTCGCTTCGACGCTCTGCTTAAGGCCGGGGCTCAAGATTGCCTGGTCAAGTTGCATCCTTTGGGCCAGCTGTTGCCCCGCGCCATCCGCTACGCCATCGAGCGCTACCGCATCCATGAGGAACTGACTCAGCGGGTGAAGGAGCTGGCAAGAAGCGAAGCCCGGTTGCACAGCCTGATCGATGCCAACAGCGACGCGATGCTGATTGTTGACCGCAGCGGCGCCGTGCGCTTCGCCAACCGCTCGGCCGCGCTGATGTTCGGTTTCACCCCATCCGAACTCGCGGGCCGCAATCTGGGCCTGCCGCAGGCGAGCGATCGTGCGGTCGAACTCGATATCGTCCGGCGCGACGGCAAGCGCGGCCGGGCCGAACTCAAAATTCTGCCGATGGTGTGGGAGGGCGAGAATGCCTGGCTGGCGGCGTTGCGCGACATTACCGAGCGGGCGGCGGCGGCCGCTTCCCTTCGCCAATCGGAGGCTGAAATCCGGATCAAGGAGAACCATCTCGCCTCGGCCCAGCGGTTGGCTTCCATCGGCAGTTTCGAGATCGACTTCGCCACCGGTGCTTTCAGTTGCAGCAAAGAATTCTGCAAAATCCACAGCCTGGCGCCATCCGCCTGCCGCGATTACGACGGGCTTCTAGGGCCCATCGTCGCGCCCGAGGAGCGCCGCTATATCGAGGACAACCTTGCCATCGCCCGCAGCGGCCGTACGCCACCGACGCTGGAATACCGTTTTCGGCGCAGCGACGGCCAGGAACGCCGGGTAGAACGGCGGTCGGAAGTCCTGTTCGACCAGAATGGCCGGCCCAGCGGCGTGTTGGGCGTGGTGCGCGACATCACCGATCTGCGGCAGGCCGAAGCGCGCGAAGCCGAGATTGCCGAGCAACTCCGTCATGCCCAGAAGATCGATGCGCTGGGTACGCTCGCCGGCGGCATCGCCCACGACCTGAACAACACGCTGGTCCCGATCCGCGTCCTTGCCCCGGTGTTGAAGCGCGGGCCGAAGCGGAGCGAACAGGAACAGCGCTGCCTCGACCTTATCGTGGCGGCTGCTGCGCGCGCCTCGCAGCTGGTGCGGCAGATTCTGGCCTTCAGCCGCAAGCAGACCTTGGAGCGTCAGCCGGTGCGGCTGGACGAACTGGTGAAGGATTCGCTCGCCATGCTGCGGGCGGGCATTCCCGCCTTTGTGCGTATCGGGACCGAGATTGCTGCCGTGCCGGGGATTCTGGCCAATCCTGGGCAGCTCTGCCAGGTGCTTCTCAATCTCGTGCTGAACGCAGCGCAGGCAGTCGGGGAGCAGCCCGGTGTGATTATCATCGGTGTGGCGCCGGATCCGCAAGGGGTGCGGCTGTCGGTGACCGATACCGGAAGCGGTATGGACGAGGCGACACAGCGGCGCATCTTCGAGCCCTTCTTCACCACCAAAGCCGCCAGCGAAGGAACCGGACTGGGCCTTTCTGTGGTGAAAGGAATCATAACCGAACATGACGGCGCGATTTCCGTGACCAGCAAGCTGGGAGCCGGCACGCGGTTCGATGTGATCTTCCCGTCTTTCCTTAAGGAGGCCGACTGATGGCGCGAATTGAGATTATCGACGATGACCCCGCGGTACGCGAATCCTTGACCCTGCTGCTTGAGGCGGACGGCTATGACGTTCGCGCCGCCGAGTCGGGCGATATCGGTTTGGCATTGGCCCGGGATTTCCAGCCTCACGTCGTCCTCACCGATATCATCATGCCGGGCTGCGAAGGGATCGAGACTATCCTCGCCCTCAAGTCGCAACACCCAAAGATGAAAATCATCGCCATGTCCGGCGGCGGCCGCGTGGGCAACACGGACTATCTGGAGCTCGCCCGGAAAATGGGGGCCGACACATCCCTGGAAAAGCCTTTCGATGACGAAGCGCTGCTGCAAGCAGTCCGCGTATCAGCGATATAAGGGCGTGTTCGGCTTGCGTAGAAAAAATCTCCGGTCCTACCAGCCCACTGCTTCGCCATCCTTGCGGTGGTCGGTGCCGGCACGGTAAACGCCATTGATTGGGGTCTGCGAAGTACGCGCCGGGTCGGGCGGCGACGCGCCAGGCGCGGGTGTGAACAGCACGGCTTGATACCCGCCCATGCCCGAACCATCCGCGGGCGCCACCTTGTGGCCCATCGCCGCAAGCTGGGCGCCGACCAGCTTGTAAAGTTCGCTTTCCAGGGTGAGGCGGTCGCCGATCTGGTCGTGGTGGAAGCGGGCCATGTCGGTGGCGGCTTGGAGATTTGCGCCCAGATCGACCAGATTGACCATCATCTGGGCGTGACCTTGAGCCTGCATGTCGCCGCCCATCAGAAGCAGGGTCATCAGCTGGCCGTCAGTGCGACCGCCCTCAAGCACGAAGCCGGCCGATAGGGTGTTGAAGGGCCGCTTGCGGGGGCCAATCACATTGGGGCTCGCAGGATCGAGCGTGAAAAGGCCGCCGCGATTGTGCAGCAGGAAGCCATAGCCGGGCACGGTGACGCCGGAGCCGAAGCCGGAATAATTGCTGTTGACCCAGGACACCATGTTGCCCCAGCGGTCGGCAGTGGACAGCACGATGGTATCGCCATCGCCCGAAGGCGTGCCCGGCCGCGTCGGGCTCGCCTTGGCCGGATCGATTTCCCCGCACAGGCTCTCGGCGTGGGCTGGTGTCAGCAGCGCTTTCACCTTCTCCATCATGCGGGGATCGGAATCGGGATCGCCGTTGGTGGCGATAAGATCAGCATAGGAAAGTTTTTTGGCCTCGACCAGCATGTGCCAATAGCGGGGATCGCGCGGTCCCAGGGAGGCGAGTGTCTGGCCGGGATAGACCTTCCCGACGCAGGCGGCGAGAATGTTGAGCATCTCGTTCGCGGCGAAGCCCTGGCTCGGTGGCGGTACCTCGGCCAAGGTGAAACCGTGATAGTCAGTCATCACCGGTTCCACCCATTCGCCTTTATAGTCGGCAAGGTCCTGCATCGTCATGACACCGCCCAGCGCCTTTTCCTTGGCGACGATGGCGCGTGCGATGGCTCCCTTGTAGAAGGCATCGCGCCCCTGCGCCTCAAGCAGCCGGAACGCCTTGGCGAGATCGGGGTTGCGGAAAATCTGCCCCGCCTTTGGCGGCTTGCCGCCGATATACCAGGCAGCGACCGAATCGGGATCAACCTGTGTGCAGCAATGGCTCGGATCGGCGGGATTGGCGTTGAGGGCGTGCGGAAGACGCCAGTCGAAGGCGATGCGTTCCGAAACGGGGAAACCCTGCTCGGCATAATGCGCGGCGGGCTCCAGCACTTGCTTGAACGTCATGGTGCCGAACTTGTCCAACACCTCCTGCCAGCCCCACAGCGCGCCTGGGACGGTTGCTGTGAGAATGCCGCCCCGCGGCATGCCCGAACCCGGCCCCCAATTGCGCGGATCGGCGCGATAGCCATGCGCATTCATGAAGGCGAGGGTTTCGGCGGCCGGGTTCTTGCCGCTGGCATTCAGCACATGCAGCTTGTGATCCTTTGCGGTGTAGATGATGGCGAACAAGTCACCGCCGATGCCGACATTCATTGGCTCCATCAGGTTAAGCGTGGCGGCTGTCGCCACGGCCGCGTCCACCGCGTTGCCGCCGCGCTTGAGAATGTCGAGCCCAACCTGTGCAGCCAGTGGCTGGCTGGTGGTGACGATGCCGTTGCGCGCCATCACTTCGGAACGGCCCTGGGCAAGCCAGCCGTCCGCCCGATCGCCCCGCACCGCCGTGCAGGCGGGCGGATTGGCCTGGTCGTCGTTGCAGGTCGATACGGCCAGCGGCCGCGCGGCCGTCGCATGGGCAAGCCCACAAACCACCGCAAGCGCCACGACGGACGCAAGATATCTGTTCATCGACCCGGCTCCCCTTTGCGGTGATCGTTATGCGTCACACTTCAACGTAATCATAGCGCCTGGTGCCGGCCTGAACAGGGGTTCGCAATCACTCTTTGATCGCGATCCTGGGGACCGGACTGCGCCGCAAACGATGGGGGTCGGGCATGGAGCTGCCCAGCAGCGGCTCCAGATAGGCGCGGAACGCATCGGTCATGTCGGTGCCGGAAGCGGAAATGAAATTGTCCGGCAGGGTGCGGGTCTTGCCGGCCAGATCCTCCAGCGGCGACAATTGGTAGTCGACCGCATAGGCTCCGGTGCGATGGATGGTGACCGAACCGTCGCGCCCGGCCGCCATTGCATATTGTACCGCCTTCTCACCCACTTCGCGCGCTTCCATCTGATCTACATCGGAAACACAGCCCATGAAGCTGCGCTGGACGTAGCCGAACGTGTCGCCGCGCACCCGCTTGAAGCCGAGCTTGTCCTTGACCAGCTTGGTCAGCAGGTCGGCAAGCGCGCCACCGCCCAGTTCGACATTGCCATGCGGGTCCTTCTCGACATGCGTGGCCAGGCGGGCCGCGATAGGCGTGTGGCTCGCATCGGAGACGCCCTCCGACACCGCCACCACACAGCGCCCGTGCTTTTCCATGTTGGTCTTGATACCGGCCAGGAAGCCGTCGAAATCGAACACCCGCTCCGGCACATGGATAAGATGCGGCCCGTCGTCGGGAAATTTGCGGGCCAAGGCCGAAGCGGCGGTGAGAAAGCCGGCATGCCGGCCCATCACCACGGCGATATACACGCCCGGCAGTGAACGATTATCCAGATTGGCGCCCATGAAGGCCTGGACGACGAAGCGCGCCGCGGAGGGGAAACCCGGCGTATGGTCGTTGACCATCAGATCGTTGTCGATCGTCTTGGGAATATGGATGGAACGCAGAGGATATTTTTCGGCGTGCGCTTCCTCCGACACGATGCGCACCGTGTCGGCGCTGTCGTTGCCGCCGATATAGCAGAAGCAGCCGATGCCATGCGCGCGCAGCACGCGGAAAATCTCCTGACAATATTTGCGGTCAGGCTTGTCGCGGGTCGAACCCAGCGCCGCCGACGGGGTCGCCGCCACGCTTTCCAGATTGGCGCTGGTTTCCTGGGTCAGATCGGCAAAATCCTGATCGACGATGCCGCGCACGCCATGGAAGGCGCCATAGACCTTCTCGACCTTGGCGAATTTGCGCGCTTCCAGCACCAGACCGGCCAGGGACTGATTGATGACGGCGGTCGGGCCGCCGCCCTGGGCGACCAGGATTTTGGAGAAATCGGGCATGGAGATCCTTTCGCGAGGAGGTCCGCAAGCTACCTCAGAAGACAGCCCGAACTACAGACCGAAATGTGCGCTCAGATAATCTGCGATGCGATGCGCCGTCGCATCGTCCATTTGTGCCCCGCGGGAACGCATTTCCTCTATCGTCGTGGCCCAGCCGCCAACCGTTCGCGGCTGTGCCGTCGCAGTAGCGAGGGCGTGGCAGCCGGTGCAGACCTTCGCCACATCGTCGCGGCCAGCCCCGGGAGGCAAATCATCCACCCGCATGACCGCCTTTGTCGCCGCCTGCGCCGGTGCGCTCCCCAGCTTCAAGGGCGGCAGCGGTGCGGGGGCGAGATCGACCGGCGCATCGCCGGGCTGCGGCAGCGCGAAGGCGATGAGGGCCGCATCGGCATCCGGATGGCCGCTGGCAGCAACCACCACATATTGCCGCCCGTTCTTCCCCATGAAGCTCATCGGGGCGCTTTCGTCCGCGCCCGACATCCGCACGCTCCACAGTTCGGTGCCGGTGCGCGAATCGAAGGCGCGCAGCACCGGCTGATCGTAGCGCGCGCCACCAAAGCCCAGACTGGTGTCGCCGATGAACAGCAGTCCGCCCGCGGTGGCAAGCGAACCGCCCATGCTGACCAGTCCGGTATGGGCGCCCACATCGCCATAGATTTCCGCGCTGCCCAAAGGCCGGCGCCAGGCGATATCGCCGGTATTGCCGTTGACGGCGATCATCTCGCCCCAGGGCGGCTGGATGCAGGGCATGCCGTTCTGGTCCAGCAGCTTGACATAGGCCTGACCCACCTTGAACCCGCCGCCGGTATGGTTCGCGGGCTTGCCGTCGTCGGGCACGATGTAATTGTAGCTGGGCACATTGCTGGTATTGACGAAGATGGTGCCGGTCCGCGCATCGATCGAGACGCCGCCCCAAACCCCGCCGGCGCCGCCGATGTTCGACGGACTGAACAGATTTGGTCCGTTCAGCCGCGGCGGCTCGTAAGGCAAGGTGTCGCGCAGCCCCAGCCGGTTCCATAGATCGGTGCAGTAGCGCTGAACCGCCGGCGTGATGGTGCTGAGGTCGGCGCGGGTCACGCCCATCTTGGCAAGCGGCGGCGGCTTGACGGGAAAAGGCTGAGTGGGAGAGGTGTACTCGCCGGGGATCATGCTGGCCGGGACCGGGCGCTCCTCAACTCCGAACACCGGCTTCCCCGTGCGGCGGTCGAGAATGAACATCAGACCTTGCTTGGTCACTTCCACCAAGGCCGGCACGCGCTTGCTCTTCACCGTCAGGTCGACCAGAGCCGGCGGCGTCGCATCGTCATAGTCGAACAGATCGTGATGCACCATCTGG
>DATATP010000298.1:0-3796 GCA_036268715.1 Rhizomicrobium sp.
CGCCCAGAACCTACGAAAACTGGCAAAACTCAGACCGCTGGAAACCCACGAAAGCCTGCCGACGGCCGCATAGGCCCCACCGCCGCGTGATAAACGGCGCAAAGATCGACGCCGCGGCTTCCTGCATGAAAACAGCCAACCGGCTAAAGAGAAGCGCGTCAGTAGCCCGACTAAATCAACAAAATCCGCCCATCCCGGTCATAGCCGCTCATCGTCCAATATCTCAAAACCAGACATTCATCATCGGCGCTTTAAGCGCCGCAGGAGCCAGAGGCTGCGGATTGCGAAATCGGACACAATGACCGCAAGTTTCATCGCTCTGCCGGTTGACGCCACGAACAATGAGCGTGCCTTGAATAATTTTCGATAGAACCGCCTAAAGCCTAATCGCGTTGCAGATTTATACGATCACCGCCTGTGCGCTGAGCAGTAGAGAGGATGGCGTCAAGATTTCGTGAAGCGATGTCTAGCACCACGGGATCGCCACTAACCATTAGCGCTGCGATCGTCCCGTCGATCAACAGCAGCAGTTGGCGTGCCAGCAGTGGCGGTTCGGCATAGCCGGCCCTTCCGGCCAAATTGTCCAACTTTGCGAGGATCTCGCGGTGATGCGCGGCGGCGAGTTCGCGTAGCCAGGGTTCCTCCTTCTGATGCTCGGCCACCGCATTCATAAAGGCACAGCCATAGAACCGCTCCCCGGAAAACCATGTATTCAGGGCGGGGATGATGGCGCGCAACTGCGCCGCCGGATCGGCGCCGACGGTGCCGATCTGCGCAAAGAAGCGTTCGCGCCATTCTTCCCCCTCTTCCAGAAGCACGGCACGCAATAGCCCTGATTTTGAGCCGTAGCGCGTATAGAGCGTCATTTTGGAGGCGCCGGCCTCGGTCAGGATCCGATCGATTCCGGTTGCGTGGATGCCGTCGCGACAGAACAACTCACGTGCGACCTCCAGGATGCGCGCCTGCGGCGAAGGCGACTCAGACTCCGGCCTGTTCAGCGCCGATGCCGACAGCATTTTGACCATTAGATAGTCCTTTTTTGCAAACATTTGATTAAATTATAGCCTTCATTTTCGGCGCAGGTAAGTTTTGAAGAAATTTTAGCCATAACTCGGAGGATTTTAACAGGATTTGTCCGCAAATTCATAGTCTTGGTCGTTATTTCATCTATTCTTTGGCAGCCGCCAGACTTTGGCACGGCTGTTGCTCTCCGGATATCAGGCAAGACAGACCGTTCTGTCTATTCGACGACCATCGGATTTGAAAGATACATCATGAGCGGAGCCCGCAATACGTCCATGCCTGTCTGCACCAATCGATCGCACAGCTCATGGCGCCCTGATCGTCAAGGGCAAGGCCGACTCGAAAGCCTCGAACGACCGCGGTTAAGCGCTCGAGCTGCAAGCGACGGGAGGTCGGGCCTTTTTGAGAGCTCCCGGCGCCGAGTTCAGCCGTCGTTGGCGCGAGGCCGCTTTCATTCCCATCGTGACGCCGAGCGTGCTGCAGCTCAAAGCGACCCTGGCGGCCGAAGCGGCGCACTCTCGTCTCGTCTATCACTGACCAACCGATATTGGAAATGACCGTGGATTATCTGCCTCCTCTCGAACTAACCCGTGCGATGCTCGATAGTGGCATAGCGAAAGCGAAACTTGGCGTCTCCGACATGCTGATCCGCGGCGCGCTGGCCAGCGCCTTCGTGGGTGTGGGCGTCACCGTGCTTGCCGCCGCCGGGGTGCTGAGCGGCAACGGGCTCGTCGGGCCGGTGCTGTTCCCTTTCTGCTTCATCCTGATCGCGCTATTGAACCTGGAGTTTTTCACCGGCAACTGCGCGCTACTGCCGTTTGCCGCCTTCGCCGGTCGCGCCAGTCTCGGCCAGGTGCTGCGCAACTGGGTGTTTGTGTATATCGGCCACCTCATCGGCGCGCTGATTTACGCCTTCCTCTATGCCGCGACCAGCACCAAATTCTTCACCGACGCGCCTGACCCGGTCGGTGCCAAGGTGATGGCCATCGGCATCGCCAAAGTGGCGCCCTATATGCATGCCGGCCTCGCCGGTTGGTGCACCGCCCTGGTCAAGGGCATCTTCGCCACCTGGATGGTGTCTCTCGCCGCCGTGATGGCGCTGGTCTCGCGCAGCGTGATCGGCAAGATCGTTGCCGCCTGGCTGCCGATCATGGCCTTTGTGGTGATGGGCTTTGAGCACTGCGTGGTGAGCATGTTCACCATTCCGACAGCGATCATGCTGGGCGCGCCGATCACCGTCAGCCAATGGCTGATCTGGAACCAGATCCCGGTCACCATCGGCAACATCATCGGCGGCGTGATTTGCACCGGCTTGGCGCTGTATGTGACCTACAAGCCGGAGACGTCCAAACCCGAGGCTTCGGCCCGCATGGCTGTCGCCGCCGAATAAGCGGGCGAGCCGTCTACCCGAGAGCCGGAGCGGCGACGCTCCGGCTACCGCTCACGCGAAGACTGTCTAAGACTTTGCATGGTACAAAATTCTTGGATACCGTTGAAAAAGTCCCGAGGGCCGGTGCCAAAATGGTGATGCAGATGTGCCGCGCCTTGATCCCAGGGATAAGATAATAGACACTACAAATAATTTTCGGAATTGGACGATGAGCGTTGATCTGTCATGCGGCACAGTTGAGGCGAATTATCGCGAGCTATGATTGAAGGCGCCAAAATGCGGCTGCCTGATGAACCGGAGCAGTCATCCGCCTTTTGGCGAAGCCAGGAGATGCTGCTGATCCAGAATGTGATGGCGCAACTCAGCAAGGGGCTGGTCCTTGATCCGCTTCTGCGAGAAATGCTGCATCTATTGTCCGAAATGCTCGGCCTTAATCGCGGTCGGATCATTCTTTATGATTCCACAACAAAGACCTATCGGATTCGTCATTCATATGGCCTGAAAAAAGAGGAAGTCGAGCGCGGCAGATATGCACTCGGCGAGGGTATCACGGGGCGTGTGCTAGCGAATGGCCAATTGATTATTGTCCAAAACATTCACACTGAACCGACATTCCTGGCGCGTGCGGTCGAACGCCACCGGCTACCTGCTGAACCCGTTTCCTTCATTGCCGTACCGATTACGCTCGGGCACAAGACCATCGGCGTTCTGGCATGCCATCGGATCCGTCATCGCCATCGGCCGCTTGCAGACGATGCGATGATCCTGCGCACCCTTTCAGCGCTGATAGGCCAGTTGCTGCAGCTGAATGAGGCGTTGCAGGAAAAGACCAGGGTGCTCGAACAGCATAACGATCTGCTTGCCCGGGCGCTGGCAAACGCTACGGCCCGTTATGGCATCATTGGAACGTCGCCACCGCTTTTGCGCGCCATCGCCGAGTTGGAGCAGATCTCAACGGCGAATGCGAGCGTCCTACTGCTCGGCGAATCCGGTACGGGCAAGGAGCTGTTCGCCCGCGCGCTGCATCTTGCCAGCACCCGCCGCGATCGTCCCTTTATCAATGTGAATTGCGCTGCGATCCCTGATACGCTGTTCGAATCCGAATTGTTCGGCCATGAACGTGGCGCCTTCACGGGGGCCAACGACGCGCGAGCGGGCTGGTTCGAACAGGCCAACACGGGCACCATCTTTCTCGACGAAATCGGCGAAATGCCGCTGATGATGCAGACAAAACTTCTGCGCACGTTGCAGGAGGGCACGATAAGTCGGCTTGGCGCCAAACGTGAGACAAAGGTGGATGTCCGCCTCGTTGCAGCAACAAATCGCGACCTTCAGAAGGAGGTCATCCAGGGGCGGTTTCGCGAGGACCTTTTTTATCGGTTG
>DATATP010000299.1:0-8555 GCA_036268715.1 Rhizomicrobium sp.
TTGGGCCGCTTCAAGCTTCACCGGCGCTTGGCTATGGCCGGGGCGGGTCCGCAACATGCGGAGCAGAACGCACCGGTGACGCACCACAGCGCCCGAGACCGTCTCTCGCCTGGTCACCCGGGGCTTCGTCTGCTCCCAAACTCCAGGGATTCAAGAAGCGACCTGTGAAACGCGCGATACGTTGCTCCGCGTCGCTGCACACGCCGGCCTGTCTCCCGTTTTCGGACGTTCCGGAAACGCCCCGCACGAAACAGGCGGGAGGGAATTTAGGCGCAATTTTGCGCTTGAAAAGACGGGTGCGGAGATTTCCACCCACTATCAGACACGGGTGGATTGAAAGGATTGAAAAATCGCGCCGCAAATCCTTTGCTTGCCCACCAAGCGGAGCGACAATTATGGGTGGTCAAAATTGAATGGCGAAGGATCGCAAACTCGTTAAATCCACTCTGACCCCAATTTTTCTGACCCCAATTTTTCCCATTTTTTCATAACACCCGGTCGATTTCGATCCATAGTACATCTGTACCTTGACTCAAGAATACGGATGTATCATGGTTCGACCGATGAAAAGGAAAATCCGGATTTCAGAAGCAGAAAGTCAAGTCATGGGAGCCTTGTGGAACAAGGCGCCTTTGACGCCGGACGAGATCATTGCGGCGATAGCGCCGTCAAACGGCTGGGCTTCAGGAACTGTGCGTACGCTCATTACCCGTCTGCTGCGCAAAAAGGCGTTGGTCGGGTCGCGGGGACCTGGGGGCTATCTGTATCGGCCACTGATCACACGAGCAGATTATGTTCAGGCAGAAAGCCAAAGCCTTCTGGACCGGCTTTTTGGCGGCCAGGTAGCGCCGCTGGTAGCGCATTTCGCCCGGCATCGCGCCTTGACGGCAACCGACATTCGCAAATTGAAAAAGCTCATAGCGCAGATGGAGGAAGAGCATGACTGATTGTCTGTTCCTGCTGGCGAAGACCAATCTGGCGATGGTGGGAGCGATCCTGGTTGTCAGCTTGCTGCGCCGCCCGATGCGCAACGCCTTCCATGCCAGGATCTCCTATGGGCTGTGGCTGCTGGTGCCGGCGGCGATGCTGGCCAGCCTGTTGCCGCCGCGGGTGATCGTCATTGCCGCCGATCCCGTGAGCGGGCCAATTCCGCTGGCTCTTCCCGCCGCGCCGGTAAGGGCTGCGGCTCAGTTTGTGCAGGCCGCACCGCTTGACTGGAGCCTTCTGTTATTCATTGTCTGGCTGGTGGGCATGGGCGCCATGGCGCTGGTCATGGCCCGGCAACAGCGTCATTTCCATGCTGCCGAACGGCTGGGCGGGGCGGGACCGGCGGTGACGGGGTTTCTGCGCCCGCGCATCGTAATCCCGCTGGACTTTGCGGCGCAGTTCAGCGCCGGCGAGCAGGCGGCCGTCCTGGCGCATGAAGCGGCGCATCTGGCGCGGCAGGATGCGCGCATCAATGCCATGGTGGCGGGCTTACGCTGTCTTTGCTGGTTCAATCCGTTGGTACATCTGGGTGCCCTGTGGCTGCGCAAGGATCAGGAACTGGCGTGTGACGCGAGCGCCGTGGCGAAGGTAGGGCGAAGCGATTATGCCAATGCCCTGCTCAAATCGCAGATGCGCGCCATGGCATTGCCGCTAGGCTGCGCGTGGCCGCGTTCGGAGCATCCGCTGACCGAACGGGTGGCGCTGCTGAAACATCGCGCGCCCCGCGCGGCGCGGCGCAGGACCGGCATGGCCGCAATCGCGCTTCTGACACTGTGCGGCGGCGTCGGCGCCTGGGCGGCGCAGCCGGTGGGAACTGTGGCAGGGCCGGCCAATCGCGAGGCGTCCAACGGCAAGTCTGTCTGCGAAAACAGGTCCGGATTCTGCGGCAAATATTTCTATGCTGAACGGGCAGGTGACGGCGGCCCGGCATCCTTTATGACCCTGGAGTCCGATCAGGTAGACAAATTCAATGGCGGGCAGCAGCGAGCTCAGGTGGTGATGCATTTTCCCTATGGAATGGCGCTCGCCGACACTGCCCACAACGATTTCCATACGGATCAGAATCTTGCAGACCACAAGACCATTAGCTTGAGCGGCAATGTCAGGCTTATCACCACCGTGACCGGCATCGACGCGCTGCACGGCCAGACGCTGGTGTTCGACGCGCGCACCGGCATGCTGGATCTGGACGGCAGGGTCTTGCCCAGCGGCATGCCGAAATATGTGCCTTGCACGAAGGACTGCAAACATTTCTAAAACCGGCATCAGGCGAAAACAACGACCCGGTCGTCATCCGACGGCCGGGCGCGCGCCTTTGGCGGCGGCGTGAGAGCAGGCTTGACTTACTACATTTACTGCAGTATTAAATGTTGTAAGTAAGAGGAGCCTGATATGACGCAAGAACTGGTCGCCTCGACCGATGATGCCCATCGGAACATATTGAAATTCGAAAAGGAACTAGCCGGCAATCGAGAGCTTGCGGAAATCATGTCCTATGGGCGCGCCTGGTACGCCAGCCGCGACAAGGGGCGTTGGGTTTTTGGACCATCCAAATTCGTCGGCTATGAGAGCAATACCGCCAGGCTTTATCTCAAGAACCATGACGGGCGCGATGGCCGGCTGACCGAGCGCGTCCTGTCGCAATGGTCCGAGGAGGTCGCGCCCGGCACGGCGCTTTATCGCGAACTCCATGCGGCGTTGCGGGAAATGTTCGCCCGGTACGGCAAGTCGCCGAACAAGCTGATACGCCTGAATGTCCTGAAAGCGGATTTGCCGGTACCGTCTCCGGCCGATGAAGGCGGGAGGGATTGGCCGTCCCGTATTACCATTGATACGGACATCTGCGGCGGCCGCCCCTGCATCCGCGGCATGCGGATTCGCGTCAGCGATGTGCTCGATCTCCTGGCCGCGGGCAATGATCGCGCCCAGATACTGGCTGACTATCCTTATCTGCAATCCGAAGACATCGATGCGGTGCTGAAATATGCTGTGCGCGCCGTGAACCATCGCGTCATCAAGGCCGCCTGAAGTGCGGTTCATCGTGGACGCGCAATTGCCGCCCGCGCTGGCGCGGGCACTGACCAAGGCCGGCTATGCCGCCGCCCATGTGGCGGATATCGGCCTGCTCTCGGCGACGGACGAAGCCATATGGAAGCGCGCCATGAAGGAACGCGCCGTCATCATCACCAAGGACGGCGACTTCGCGGAGTTGCACCGGGCGGAGTTGCCGCGCCCCGCCGTCATCTGGCTGCGCATCGGAAACACAGCCACGGATCGGCTTGTGCCTTGGCTGCTCAGCCTGATGCCCCAGATCGCCGCTGCGCTCGAAGCAGGAGAGGCCCTGATCGAGGTTCGGAAATGATTGTCACTCCGCCGCCCGCAGCTTCTTGCCCGCACTTTTCAGCAGCGGCTTGAGGTACTGGCCAGTGTAGGAGCGGGCCGTTTTCGCCACTTCCTCCGGGGTGCCGCTGGCGACGATCTCGCCGCCGCCATCGCCGCCTTCCGGTCCCAGATCGACAATCCAGTCCGCGGTCTTGATCACTTCCAGGTTATGCTCGATCACCACCACCGTGTTGCCGTTCGCCACCAGTTCCTGCAGCACTTCCATCAGCTTCTTTACATCGTGGAAATGCAGGCCGGTGGTCGGTTCGTCCAGAATATAGAGCGTGCGGCCGGTGGCCCGCCGCGCCAGCTCCTTGGACAGTTTCACCCGCTGTGCCTCGCCGCCCGACAAGGTGGTCGCCTGCTGGCCGATGGAGATGTAGCCCAGGCCGACGCGCTTCAAGGTCTCCAGCTTTTCGGCGATGGAGGGCACCGCCTTGAACAGTTCGGCTCCCGCCTCGATGGTCATGTCCAGGATGTCGGAAATCGAATAGTCGCGGAATTTCACTTCCAGGGTTTCGCGGTTGTAACGCTTGCCCTTGCACACATCGCACTGGACATAGACATCGGGGAGGAAATGCATCTCAATCTGGATGACGCCGTCGCCCTGGCAGGCCTCGCAGCGGCCGCCTTTGACATTGAAGCTGAAGCGCCCGGGCGCATAGCCGCGTGCTTTTGATTCCGGCAGTTCGGCGAACCAGTCGCGGATGGGGGTGAAGGCCCCGGTATAAGTCGCGGGGTTGGAGCGCGGCGTGCGACCGATGGGCGACTGGTCGATGTCGATCACCTTGTCCAGGAATTCCAGTCCTTCGATCCGGTCATGTGGCGCGGGATGTTCGCGGGCCTGGGTCAGCTTGCGCGCCGCCGCCTTGTACAAGGTCTCGATCGTCAAGGTGGACTTGCCGCCGCCCGACACGCCGGTGATGCAGGTAAGGGTGCCGACCGGAATCTGCGCCGTGACATTCTTCAGATTGTTGCCGCGCGCGCCGACCACTTTCAGCCAGCGATTATGCGCGGCTTTGCGGCGCGTCGCGGGGATCGGGATGTTTTCTGCGCCGTTGAGATAGCGGCCGGTCAGGCTGTTCTTGTTCGCCATGATATCCGCCGGCGTGCCTTCGGCGATGATGTGGCCGCCATGAATGCCCGCGCCCGGCCCCATGTCGATCACATGGTCGGCCTGACGGATGGCATCCTCGTCATGCTCGACCACGATCACGGTGTTGCCCATGTCGCGCAGGCCCTTGAGCGACTCCAGCAGCTTGCCGTTATCGCGCTGATGCAGGCCGATACTGGGCTCGTCCAACACATAGAGCACGCCGGTCAGGCCCGATCCGATCTGCGAGGCGAGCCGGATGCGTTGGCTTTCGCCGCCCGACAAGGTGCCGGAGGCGCGCGCCAGGGTGAGATAATCCAATCCGACATTGTTGAGGAATTTGAGCCGGGCGCGAATTTCCTTGAGAATCCGCGCCGCGATCTCCTTCTGCTGTTTGCCCAGCTTCTGGTCGATGTCGCGGAACCAGATATCGACATCGCGGATCGATTGCTCGCAGACCTGTCCGACATGCAATCCGCCGATCTTCACCGCCAGGGCTTCCGGCTTCAGGCGGTAACCTTTGCAGACCTCGCAGGCCGCTTCGGCCTGGAAGCGCCCCAGCTCTTCCTGCACCCAGCCTGAATCGGTTTCGGAATAGCGCCGGTCCATATTGGGGATGACGCCTTCGAACTCCTTGCGGGTCTCGTAGCGGCGCATACCGTCATCATAGATGAACTTGATCTCTTCTTCGCCCGAGCCGTGGAGGATCACCTCGCACGCCTTTTTGGGCAGATCCTCGAAAGCATCGTTCATCGAGAATTTGTAATGCCGCGCCAGCGCCTCCAAGGTCTGCAGGTAATACGGCGATGAGGATTTGGCCCAGGGCGCAATGGCGCCTTTCTTCAGGCTGAGGGACGGATCGGGAACCACCAGGTCTTCATCGAAGTAATTCTGTGTCCCCAGCCCGTCGCATTCCGGGCAGGCGCCATGGGGATTGTTGAACGAGAACAGCCGGGGCTCGATTTCGGGAATGGTGAATCCCGACACCGGGCAGGCGAATTTGGATGACAGCAGCATCTGCTTGGGGCTGCCGTCCTTATCCTTTTCGTCGGCGAATTCCACGACCAGCAGGCCGTCGGCCAAGCCAAGGGCGGTCTCAATGGAATCGGGCAACCGGTTGCCAAGGTCCGGCTTGACCGCGATGCGGTCCACCACGATTTCGATATCGTGCTTCAGTTTCTTGTCCAGCGCGGGCACGCCCGACAGTTCGTAATATTTCCCGTCCACTCTGGCACGCTGGAATCCCTTCTTCTGCAATTCGGCGAATTCCTTGCGGTATTCGCCCTTGCGGCCGCGCACGATCGGCGCGTTCAGGTAAAGCCGGGTTCCTTGCGGCAGGGCCAGGACGCGGTCGGCCATCTGGCTGACGGTCTGGCTTTCGATCGGCAGGCCGGTGGCGGGGCTGTAAGGCACACCGACCCGCGCGAACAGCAGGCGCAGATAGTCGTAGATCTCGGTGACGGTGCCGACCGTCGAGCGGGGATTTTTCGAGGTCGTCTTCTGCTCGATGGAGATGGCGGGCGACAGACCTTCGATATGATCGACATCCGGCTTCTGCATCATCTCCAGGAACTGGCGCGCATAGGCCGAAAGGCTTTCGACATAGCGGCGCTGGCCCTCGGCATAGATCGTATCGAAGGCAAGGCTGGATTTGCCCGAGCCGGACAGGCCGGTCAGCACGGTCAATGTGTCGCGCGGAATCTCGACGTCGATATTCTTGAGATTGTGCTCGCGCGCGCCGCGGATGGAGATGTTTTTAAGCATGGGAGAAACCCGCAAATGGGAATGGAACCGGTGTTGCGCAAGGACAGAGCAATTCCAACCTTGGCATTAGTTGGGGATTGACTCGATTCTCATCAGAACATAAGAAGAACGAAAGCGCCATGCACCATGCATGAGGTCGCTGCCGGGCCTATGGTCCGCTTTCGACAGCGCGAAGAGGATTTGGGTCATGGCGGGAAGTGTCAACAAGGTGATTTTGGTGGGCAATCTGGGCAAGGACCCGGAGGTCCGCCGCATGACCTCGGGTGAGCCGGTGGTCAATCTGTCCGTCGCCACCTCCGAGACCTGGCGCGACAAGGCGAGCGGCGAGCGCAAGGAAAAGACGGAATGGCACCGGGTGGTGATCTTCAACAAGAACCTGGCCGATGTCGCCGAGAAGTATCTGCGCAAGGGGGCCAAGGTCTATGTCGAAGGCCAGCTCCAGACCCGCAAATGGACCGATAAGGACGGGCAGGAGAAATATTCCACTGAGGTGGTACTGCAGAATTTTCGGGGCGAACTAACCATGCTGGACGGGCGTAATGGTGGCGAGGGCGGCGGCGGCGGTTCGCTCGGGGGCGGCGGGCGCAGCGGTGCTGCCGAATCCGCGCCCAGCTTCCAGCGCGACGAAATGGATGACGAGATTCCGTTCTAGGACGGATATCGTCCAGCAATCTTGTCATGGCCGGGCTTGACCCGGCCATCCACGGTTACAAACACGAAGCCTGCCGACCGCTGCGCATCGGTCGTGGATGGCGCGCATACGCTGTTGCTATGCTCCGGAGGCCGGCCATGACATGTGGTTTTGGTTTTGAAGTGGCCACACGCCTCAAGCATGTTTTTTTACTCCTTCTGCTGGCACTGGCGGGTTGCCAGACCTCGTCCGGGGTCGCGGTGGACCGGATCGCCGATGTGCGGCTGGCCGGCGCCTATATCCCGTTGCGCAAATCCGTCCATCTGGGTATCGACCATGATGCAGGGGCTGCGGTCGCGATCCTGCCGGGCATCGCGGTGACCTGCGCCCATAACGCCAATCTGATCGATCCGGCCTTGGTACTGGGCCGTTCGGCGCGGTACGATCTTCTGTTCTTCCGCACGCCGCGCAACCTCGCGCCGAAGACCGGCGCGCCCCGGCGGGGGGAAGCGATCCTCTCTTATGGCCAAAGCGCCGACGACCCTCGCATCCGGCTTGCCCATGGCGTGGTACGGATCACCGACAGCATGCCGCTCTGCACCCTGTGCGGACCTCGAAGCGTGTTCGGTTTCGAGGGCGATGCGGGACCGGGTTTCAGCGGAGGGCCGGTGATCGATGCGGCGGACGGCAAGCTGCTCGGGATTGTTTTCAGCTATGACGATCCGCAAAAAGGTCATCGGCCGATGATCTATGCCTATGACATGGCACTGGTACGCGCGGAGTTGAAGGCTTTGCCCGGGCCCGTGTCCAAGGCCTCCGATTGACACGGGTTTCGGGTTCCGGGAAACGGCGGAAATACCCGAAAAAAAAGACATTTTGCGACGATCCGGCCACGCGGTTTTGCTGGCCCGGCACGGCCTAAAAATGCTAGGAATCATGCCTGTTTTACGGCCCCTGCGGCGGGGCGATGCGAGGACACTTTTTGAGCGATAATTCCGACACGACAGCGCCCCCGCCGGGCTCTCCCGAGAGCGGATTGCCAATTGCCCCCATCGCCATCGAAGACGAGCTGAAACGCTCCTATCTCGATTATGCGATGAGCGTGATCGTCAGCCGCGCGCTGCCCGATGCGCGCGACGGGCTCAAGCCGGTGCACCGGCGCATCCTCTATTCGATGCACGAAAACGGCCGCGACTGGAACAAGCCCTACCGCAAATCGGCGCTGATCGTCGGCGATGTGATGGGCAGGTATCACCCCCATGGCGACCAGTCGATCTATGACGCGCTGGTGCGGATGGCGCAGGATTTCTCCATGCGCGTGCCCTTGATCGACGGCCAGGGCAATTTCGGTTCGGTGGACGGCGATCCGCCGGCGGCAATGCGCTATACCGAGGCGCGCCGCGCCAAGATCGCCCATTTCCTGAGCGAGGATATCGACAAGGACACGGTCGAATTCCAGCCCAATTATGACGGCTCGGAGAGGGAGCCGATGGTGCTGCCGGCGCGCTTTCCCAATGTGCTGGTCAACGGTTCCAGCGGCATCGCAGTCGGCATGGCGACAAACATCCCGCCCCATAATCTGGGCGAAGTGATCGATGCCACGCTGGCCTATATCGAAGACCCCTCGATCAACATGGAAGCGCTGACCGAGATCGTGCCCGGCCCGGATTTTCCCACCGGGGGTCTGATCATCGGAAG
>DATATP010000300.1:0-8791 GCA_036268715.1 Rhizomicrobium sp.
CAGTTCAAGGAAAAATCCGGCAAGCACAAGGAACGCGCCAGCGTCGGACTTTACACCTATCCCGTACTGATGGCCGCCGACATCCTGGTCTACAAGGCGACCCATGTGCCGGTGGGCGAGGATCAGAAGCAGCATCTGGAACTGGCGCGCGACGTCGCCCAGAAATTCAATAATGATTTCGGCGTGCCGGATTTCTTTCCCCTGCCCGAGCCGGTGATTACCGGGGCGGGGACCCGGGTGATGTCCTTGCGCGACGGCACCAAGAAAATGTCCAAGTCGGACGAGAGCGATGCCAGCCGCATCAACCTCACCGACGATGCCGACACGATCGCAAACAAGATCCGCCGCGCCAAGACCGATCCTCATCCCCTGCCCTCCTCCGAAGCGGAATTGAAGACGCGGCCCGAGGCGGAGAATTTGCTGAATATCTATTCGGCGCTCGCCGACCGGGAACGCGGCGCCGTGATGGCGGAATTTTCCGGCCAGCCCTTCTCGACCTTCAAGAACGCGTTGGCCGACCTGACCGTGGCCAAGCTAGAGCCCATCGCGCGGGAAATGCGCCGCCTGCTTGCCGATCCGGCGGAAATCGATCGCACCCTGAAGACCGGCGCCGGCCGCGCCCGTGCCATCGCAGGGCCTGTCATGGATGAGGTCAAACGCCGCGTCGGCTTCGTCTCCTGATTGTCCTGCCTGCGGTACGGCGATAGAGTCTGCGTATGGGGCTCGATCCACTGATTCTATCGCGCCTGCAATTTGGCTGGGTCATCGCCTGGCACATATTGCTGCCCGCCTTCACGGTCGGGCTTGCCTCCTATATCGCGCTGCTGGAAGGGCATTATTTCTTCACCGACAAGCCGATCTATTTCCACATCAGCAGCTTCTGGACCCGCATTTTCGCGATCGCTTTCGGTATGGGCGTGGTGTCCGGGGTGGTGATGCCGTTCCAGTTCGGCACCAACTGGAGCCGATTTTCGGACGCGACCGCAAATGTCATTTCTCCGCTGCTCGCCTATGAGAGCCTCACCGCCTTTTCGCTGGAGGCCGGCTTTCTGGGTGTGCTTTTGTTCGGGCGTCATCTGGTGCCGCGCCCGGCGCACTTTGCCGCCGCACTGCTGGTGGCGGCAGGTACCTTGTTCTCGTCTTTCTGGATCCTGGCGACCAACAGCTGGATGCAGACCCCGGCGGGTTACAAGCTGGTCAATGGCCGCTTCTTTCCGGTCGATTGGATCGCGGTCATCTTCAATCCGTCCTTTCCCTATCGTCTCGCCCACACCGTGATCGGCTTTTATGTCACCACCGGGTTTGTGGTGATGGGGGTGGCGGCGCTTCTGATTCGCTGGCGTAGCCATGCCGAGGAAGGCAAGGCGATGCTCACCATGACCTTGGGACTGCTGACCGTGCTGGTGCCGCTGCAGATATTTCTCGGCGACCTGCACGGGCTCAACACGCTTAAATATCAGCCCGCCAAGCTCGCCGCGATCGAAGCGCATTGGAATGCCGAAAGCCATGCGCCGCTCGCCTTGTTCGCACTGCCCGACCAGGACAAGGAAACCAACCATGCCCTGGTCGAAGTACCGGAGCTTGGCAGTCTGATCCTCACCCATTCGACCGAAGGCGTGGTGCCGGGCCTCAAGCAATTTCCCAAGGCCAATCGCGCGCCGGTCGCGGTCGTGTTCTTCTCCTTCCGCATCATGGTGGGCCTTGGACTTGTCATGCTGGCGCTGGTGGCGCTGGCCTGGCTGCTCAGGCTGCGCGGGACATTGTTCACCAATGAATGGTTCCTGAAGCTCCTTACCCTTGCCAGCCCGATTGGCTTTGCCGCTGTCATCGCGGGCTGGATCACCACCGAGGTCGGCCGCCAGCCCTGGACGGTTTATGGCGTGCTGCGCACAGCCCAATCGGTGACGCCTTCGCTGACCGGCGGAGAGGTGTTGGTTTCGCTGCTCGGCTATATGCTTGTCTATCTGGTGATCTATCCCGTCGGGGGCTGGATGATGTGGAAGGCGGTGCTGAAAGGGCCGGGCGACATTCAGGCTCCGGTTGCCGGCGGCCGGCCCGCGGCCCCCGTCGTGCCGCCGCCGCAAGGTTCTCCCGATCGGAGGCCGGCGTCATGAACATCGTGCCGCTCTGGACGTTGATCCTGGCTCTCGGCGTCTTCCTCTATGTCGTGCTGGACGGTTTCGATCTCGGCATCGGCATGCTTTATGGCTTCGCCCGCAGCCGCGACGAGCGCGGCTTGATGATGAATTCCATCGCCCCGATCTGGGACGGAAACGAGACCTGGCTGGTGCTGGGTGGCACCGGATTGTTCGCCGCCTTCCCGCTTGCCTTCGTCATCATCCTGCCGGCGGTCTATTTTCCGATCCTGGTAATGCTGCTGGCGCTGATCTTCCGGGGCCTGGCATTCGAGTTCCGCTTCCGCGACCAGGAGCATCGCGGCTTCTGGGACCATGCTTTCGCTTACGGTTCCGGGTTTGCGACATTCGCACAAGGGCTGGTGTTGGGCGCTTTCATCCAGGGCTTTCCGGTCCAAGGGCGTCAGTTCGTGGGCGATGCGTTCGACTGTATCACCCCGTTTTCGGTGTTCACTGGCCTTGCCCTGATGTGCGGCTATTGCCTGCTGGGCGCCTGCTGGCTGATCCTCAAGGCCGAAGGCGCGCTGCAGGTGCGGGCCCGCCATCAGGCACGGATCGCCCTGGCCGCGACCGCCGCTGCGGTCGCCATTGTCAGCTTGTGGACGCCTTTCATCGACGCCGATATCGCGCGGCGCTGGTTTTCCTGGCCCAATATCGCGTTTCTCTGGCCGGTGCCGCTGGCGACCTTGGCCGTGACCGCGCTCCTGTGGCGCGCGACGGCGAAGAACACGGTGCGACCTTTCTTTTATGCCGTGGCGCTGTTCAGCCTGTCCTATCTCGGCATCGCCATCAGCCTGTTCCCGATGATCGTACCGCATCATTTTTCGCTTTATGACGCCGCGTCCAGTCCTCAGACCCAGATATTCCTCGCCTTGGGCACTCTGTTCCTGCTCCCCATCATCATCGTCTATACAGGCTGGTCTTATTGGGTTTTCCGGGGCAAGGTCCGCGCCGATACGGGATATCATTAGCGGCGCAGGGAACAGGCAGCGCTTTTCCCGGCGTCGCGGCAACGGAAAGACATGACCAGGACCGTCCTTGTCACAGGCGCGGCCAAGAGGCTGGGGCGGGCCATCGCGCTGGATCTGGCGGGCGCCGGCTGGAATATCGCGCTTCACTATCACGGCTCGGCCGCGGAGGCGGAAGATACCGCCGCCCAAATCCGCAAGGCCGGGGTCCGGTGCGAAACCTTCCAGTGCGATCTGTCGCAAGAACCACAGACCAGCACTCTTGTCGCCCGCGCCGCTGCCGCGCTCGGGCCGCTGACGGCCCTCATCAACAGCGCCTCGCTGTTCGAGAATGACGATTGGCGGAGCGCAACCCGGAAAAGCTGGGACGCACATATCGAAACCAATCTGCGCGCTCCCCTGGTGCTGTGTCAGGCTTTCGCCAGACAGCTTCCGGATGGCGTGCAGGGCGCGATCGTCAACATCATCGACCAGCGGGTGCTGAAGCCGACGCCGCAATTCCTGTCCTACAGCCTCAGCAAGGCGGGGCTATACTGGCTGACCACGACCCTGGCCCAGGGCATGGGCCCCAAGGTGCGGGTCAATGCGGTCGGCCCCGGCCCCACCATCCGTAACGCGCGCCAATCGGAGGCCGATTTCGCGCGCCAGCGCGAGGCGACGGCGCTGGGGCGCGGTGCCGAGCCTTCCGACATCTGCGCCGCCGTGCGCTATCTTCTCGGGGCGGAGGCGGTCACCGGCCAGATGCTGACGGTCGATGGCGGTCAGCACCTGATCTGGCAGACTCCCGATGTGAATGTGAGCGAATGAACACCATACCGACCATCGCCCGGCGGGGCATCCGCCATGTCTTCATCCGCAACCTGGAACTGCTTGCCCATATCGGCGTCTACCGCCATGAGCAGGGCAAGATGCAGCCGGTGCGCCTCAATATCGATCTGGGAACGGAGGATATCGCCGATGCCCAAGACCGGCTGGAGAATGTGGTCGATTACGCGCTGTTGGAAGCCCGCATCCGCGCCATCATTGCGGAGGGCCATGTCCGGCTGGCCGAAACCCTCGCAGAGCGCATTGCCGCGGCCTGCTTCGAGGATGTGCGGGTCCTCTCCGCGCGCGTCCGGGTGGAGAAACTTCATGCCCTGCCGGGCGCGGAGAGCGCGGGCGTGGAAATAGAGCGCACCCGCTAATATATTGCCTTGATGGAGTCCGAAACGGCCCGCCCCCTGAAGGGCGCCGAACGCATCAGCGCCTATCTCAAAACCCTGCCCGACGCGCCCGGTGTCTATCGCATGTTGGGCGCTGCGGGCGACGTGCTCTATGTCGGCAAGGCCAAGAGCCTCAAGAAGCGCGTCGCGTCCTATGCCAAGGGCGGCGCGCACAATGAGCGCATCTCGCGCATGATCGCAGAAACCGCCGAGATGCTGTTCGTCACCACCGCCTCCGAAACCGAGGCGCTGCTGCTCGAATCCAACCTGATCAAGCGGCTGAAGCCGCGCTACAACGTCTCCTATCGCGACGACAAGAGCTTTCCCAACATCCTGCTGCGCGAGGATCATCCCTTCCCGCAACTCTTGAAGCATCGCGGTGCCCGGAGCACCAAGGGGATTTATTTCGGCCCTTTCGCCAGCGCCGGCGCAGTCAATCGCACCCTCAACACTTTGCAGCGCGCCTTCCTGCTGCGCTCCTGCTCGGATTCGGTGTTCGACAACCGCACCCGGCCCTGTCTGCTGTTCCAGATCAAACGCTGCAGCGCGCCCTGTGTCGCGCGCATCCACGAGACCGGCTATCGCGAACTGGTCGAGGAAGCGGAGAATTTCCTGGCCGGCAAGAGCCGTTCCGTGCAGGACGAACTGGTCGGCCAAATGAACGCCGCCTCAGAGGCGATGGACTTCGAGGCCGCGGCACGGCTGCGCGACCGGCTCAGGGCGATGAGCAGTATCCAATCGTCGCAAGGCGTCAATCCCGCCAGCTTCGAGGAAGCCGATCTGTTCGCTGCGCATGCAGAGGGCGGCCACACTTGCATTCAAGTGTTCTTCTTCCGCGCCGGACAGAATTGGGGCAACAAGCCTTACTTTCCCCGCACCGCCGACCTGCCGCCGGCCGACGCGCTGGAATCCTTTGTCGGCCAGTTCTATGACGACCGGCAGGCGCCCAAACTGATCCTCACGTCGGAAGAATTGCCTGGCGCCGCGCTGCTGAGCGAAGCGCTGGCCCTGCGCGCCGGGCACAAGGTCGAGATCGCCATGCCCCGGCGCGGCGAAAAGCGCGAGATCATGGACCGTGCCCTGGCCAACGCACGCGAGCAACTGGGACGGCGCCTCGCCGAGAACAGCGCCCAGGCGCAATTGCTGGAAGGCGTGGCCGATCTGTTCGGCCTTGACGCCCCCCCGCGCCGCATCGAGGTCTATGACAATTCCCATATCCAGGGCGCGCATGCGCTGGGCGGCATGATCGTGGCCGGAGCGGGCGGCTTCGAGAAAGCCGAGTACCGCAAATTCAACATCAAATCCGCGGATCTCGCGCCGGGCGACGATTATGCGATGATGCGCGAAGTGCTGAGCCGCCGCTTTGCCCGCATGGTCAAGGAGGAAGCCGCCGCCAGTGAAGACGGCCCGCCGGACAGCCCGCGCTGGAAGCGGCCTGACCTGGTGCTGGTCGATGGCGGCCCGGGGCAATTGTCGGTCGCCTGCCAGGTGTTCGCCGATCTGGGCGTAGAGAATGTCGCTCTTGCCGCCATCTCCAAGGGACCGGACCGCGATGCCGGGCGGGAACATTTTTACATGCCGGGGCGGGAACCGTTCCGCCTCGATCTCAAAAGCCCTGTCCTTTATTATTTGCAACGTTTGCGCGACGAGGCCCACCGCTATGCCATCGGCAGCCACCGCAAGAAGCGCAGCCAGGCCATCGGAGCCAACCCGCTGGACGAGGTCGCGGGCGTGGGCGCCGGGCGCAAGCGGGCGCTGCTCCAGCATTTCGGCTCGGCCCGCGCCGTGGCCGGGGCCAGCCTGGCCGATCTGGCCTCGGTGGCGGGGGTGAGCCAGACCCTGGCGAAGAAAATCTTCGATTTCTTTCACCCCGGCTGAACAGTGATCGGCAAAGAGGGCTGTTTTTGGCTGTCCCGATCTAGAGCATTCGCGTTTCGTGAATCGCGAAATGCTCTACCTCCTTGTTTTGCCGCGGTTCCGGACGGAGTTGGTAGCGGCAGCGTGCCAACGCTATACACTTTTCCTGGAACCGCTCTAAACTCACCCCATGTTTGCCCTGCCCAATGCCCTCACCATCCTGCGCATCGCGTTGGTGCCGGTGTTCGCTGTCGCTTTCGTGCTGCCCGGCCAGGGTGCCCGCTTTGTCGCGTTCCTGCTGTTCGCCATCGCCGGCTTGAGCGACTGGCTGGACGGTTTCGCCGCGCGCAAACTGAACGCGGGATCGGATTTCGGCCGCATGCTCGATCCCATCGCGGACAAGGTGCTGGTGGCGGTGGCGCTGATGATGTTGGTGGCCGAAGGCGATATCCGCGAGTTCAACCTGATCACCGGCTTCAATCTGGCCGCCGGGCTGCACAGCCTGTTCCGGCTGGTGCCCGCGCTGATCATCCTGGGGCGCGAGATCTTGGTTTCGGGCTTGCGCGAATTCCTCGCCGGTACCCGGGTCAGCGTGCCGGTCACCACCATCGCCAAGTTCAAGACCGCGGTGCAGATGGTGGCGATCGGGGCGATGATCCTGACACCGCTGGCCGATGATTTCTTTCCCGGCCTGCCCAGCCTCACCTATGCCGCGATCGCATATCTGCTGCTGTGGATTGCGGCGGCGCTGACGGTCTATACCGGGGTGATCTATTTCAAGAACGGCATGGCCTATATCCGTCCCAATCCCCGTGGCGCCGCTTCGCGAGAACATGCGTGACCCTGCTCTATTTCGCCTGGGTGCGGCAGAAGATCGGCAAGCATGAGGAGAATTTGGCGCTGCCCGCCGGTGTCGCGACCGTGGCCGATCTCGTTGCCTATCTGAAGCGTTTGGGGCCCGGTTACGCCGAGGCCTTCGCCGATGAGAGCCGCATTCGTGTGGCCGTCAATCAACGGCACGGCAAATTCGATGCCGCGGTGGCGGCGGATGATGAAGTGGCATTCTTTCCTCCGGTGACCGGCGGATGAAAACCAAGATCAAAATCCAGCCAGAGGATTTCAGCATCGATGCCGAAGTTGCGGCGCTGACTGCCGAAGGCGATCCCGGCGCGGTGGCGAGTTTCACCGGGCATGTGCGGCGCGAGGGCGATCTGGCGGCCCTGACTCTGGAACATTATCCGCACATGACGGAAGGCGAGATCGCGCGCATCGCCGAGGAGGCCGCATCGCGCTGGCCGCTCAGCGGCGTCACGGTCATCCATCGCATCGGCCAGCTTGCGCCCGGGGCGCGGATCGTGCTGGTGGCGGTCGCCGCGACACACCGCCAAGCCGCGTTCCAGGCCTGCGAATTCCTGATGGATTATCTCAAGACCCATGCGCCTTTCTGGAAAGAGGAAAAGCGCGGCACCGAACGTCATTGGGTGGAAGCGCACGCCGGCGACGACCGGGCCGCAGAACGGTGGCACAAATAAACTCCTCTCTGTGGGTCGTCTTCACCCTGGCGGGGGCGGCGGGACAGACCGCACGCAACGCGATGCAGCGCGAATTGACCCCGGCGCTGGGCGCATTGGGCGCGACCCTGGTGCGCTTTCTGTTCGGCTTTCCCTTTGCGCTCGCGTTCCTGGCGATCCTGTTGGCCTTCACCGGCGCCGCCTTGCCGCCCGTAAATTCGGTCTTCGCAGGCTGGATTGTCGTAGGCGCCTCAACCCAGATCGCCGCCACCGCCCTGATGCTGATCACCATGGAGCATCGCTCCTTCGTGGTGACTGTCGCTTATCTGAAAACCGAGCCGCTGCTGGTCGCGCTGATGGGCCTTGTCTTCCTGCACGATCCGCTGACGCCGGCCATGGCGGCGGCGATCCTCGTCGCCATGGCCGGGGTGATCCTCATCTCGGTGCGGCCGGATGCGCTGACGGGGGGATGGAAGCCCGCAATGCTGGGCATCTGCTCCGCCGCGCTGTTCGCCGGCTCCGCCATCGGCTATCGCGGCGCGATCCTGGCCCTGCACGCGCCCGGCGCGCTGCTGGCGGCGACTTTCTCGCTCGCAACCGGCCTGACCTTGCAAACCTTGTTGCTGCTGGCCTGGCTGCTGCTGGCGCGGCGCGAGATCTTGCGCGCGATCTTCAAATTATGGCGCCCGTCCCTGGCGGCCGGCTTCACCGGGGCGGCGGCGTCGCAATTCTGGTTTCTCGCTTTCGCCCTCGCCACCGCCGCGAGCGTTCGCACCCTGGCGCTGGTGGAAGTGCTGTTCGCGCAAGGGGTCAGCAAATTCATCTTCCGGCAAAAGACCAAGGCGCGCGAAGCCGTCGGGATCGCTCTGCTCCTGGCCGGCGCCGGTCTGATTGTCTGGTATAATCCGAGAGGCTGACGCTCGTCGGCTACGCCGTCACCCGGGCCTTGCCCCGAACCTCGTCGGCATAGGCATTCATTAGCGTCTCCGACAAGGCGCCCGGCTTGAAGCGGTAAGACCCGATCTCCGACACCGGCGTCACTTCCGCCGCCGAGCCGGTCAGGAAACATTCCGAGAAGTCCGCCATCTCCAGGGGCTCGATATGACGTTCGACCACGG
>DATATP010000301.1:0-8181 GCA_036268715.1 Rhizomicrobium sp.
CTTCCGCCTCCCGAATTCAGGGCTATCTCCATGAATATCCACGAATATCAGGCCAAAGAGGTTTTGCGCGGCTTCGGCGTTCCAGTGCCCCGCGGCAAGGCCGTCTTCACGGTGGAAGAGGCAGTGGCGGCGGCGCGGGAATTGCCTGGCCCGGTCTGGGTGGTAAAGGCCCAGATTCATGCCGGCGGCCGGGGCAAGGGCGGCGGCGTCAAGGTGGTGAAATCCATCGAGGACGTGAAGAAGGAAGCCCAGCGCATGCTGGGGATGACCCTCATCACCCATCAGACCGGCCCGCATGGCCGGCTGGTCAAGCGCCTCTATATCGAAGACGGCTCGGCCATCGAGCGAGAGCTTTATTTGTCGGCGTTGGTCGATCGCGCCACCAGCCGGATCGCCTTCATTGTCTCCACCGAGGGTGGCATGGACATCGAGGAAGTCGCGCACAAGGTGCCGGAGAAGATTCATACCTTCCAGATCGAGCCGGCGGCGGGCTATTCGCCCTATGTCGGCAACGAGATCGCGGTGGCGCTGGGCCTGAAAGGCGATGCGGCCAAGCAGATCGGGGCGGTGGTCAAGGCGCTTTATGAAGCATTCCTCGCCAAGGACATGAGCCTGTTGGAGATCAATCCCCTGGTCGTGACCAAGGACGGCAAGATCGTCTGTCTGGATGCCAAGCTCAACTTCGACGACAATTCGCTTTACCGTCACAAGGACATCCAGGGCCTGCGCGATCTGGACGAAGAAGACCCGATGGAGGTCGAGGCGTCGAAATACGATTTGTCCTACGTCAAACTCGACGGCGAGATCGGCTGCATGGTGAACGGTGCGGGCCTCGCCATGGCGACGATGGACATCATCAAGCTGTACGGTTCGGAGCCCGCCAACTTCCTGGATGTCGGCGGCGGCGCGTCCAAGGAGAAGGTCACGGCCGCCTTCAAGATCATCGTCAGCGACCCCAATGTGAAGGGCATCCTGGTCAACATCTTCGGCGGCATCATGAAATGCGACATCATCGCCGAAGGCATCATTGCCGCCGCGCGGGAGATTTCGCTGAAAGTGCCGCTGGTGGTGCGGCTGGAAGGCACCAATGTCGAACTGGGCAAGGAAATCTTGGCCAAGTCCGGCCTCGCCATCACCTCTGCCGACAATCTCGCCGATGCGGCACAAAAAGTCGTGAAAGCGGTGAAGGGTTAAGCAGCATGTCCATCCTCGTCGACAAGAACACCAAAGTCATATGCCAGGGCTTCACCGGCAAGCAGGGCACGTTCCATTCCGAGCAGGCCATCGCCTATGGCACCAAGATGGTGGGCGGCACCACGCCGGGCAAAGGCGGCACCACCCATCTGGGCCTGCCGGTGTTCGACACAGTGCGCGAAGCGAAAGAGAAAGTCGGCGCCGATGCCAGCGCCATCTATGTGCCGCCGCCCTTCGCCGCCGACGCCATCCTGGAAGCGATCGACGCCGAGGTGCCGCTGATCGTCTGTATCACGGAGGGTATTCCGGTGCTGGACATGGTGAAGGTCAAGCGCGCGCTGTGCGGCTCCAAATCGCGGCTGATCGGCCCCAACTGTCCTGGCGTCATCACCCCGGGCGAATGCAAGATCGGCATCATGCCCGGCCATATCCATCGCCGCGGCACGGTCGGAATCGTGTCGCGCTCCGGTACCCTAACCTATGAAGCGGTGTGGCAGACCACCGCCGTCGGGTTGGGCCAGACCACTTGCGTCGGGATCGGCGGCGATCCGGTCAAGGGCACCGAGCATATCGAGGTGCTGGAAATGCTGCTCGCCGATCCGGAGACGCAAAGCATCATCATGATCGGCGAGATCGGCGGCAGCGCCGAGGAGGATGCGGCCGATTTCGTGCGCCGTTCCAAAGTGAAGAAGCCCATGGTCGGCTTCATCGCCGGCGTCACCGCCCCGCCGGGCCGGCGCATGGGCCATGCCGGCGCGATCATCTCCGGCGGCAAGGGCGGCGCGGAGTCCAAGATCGAAGCGATGCGGGCAGCGGGCATTCGCGTTTCACCGAATCCGGCTGCGTTGGGTACGACCCTGGTCGAGCTGTTGAACGGCAAATAGCGCCGCACAGGCTGAGCATGCAGCCGGTTCAAGCCCGCTGCCCGGATTTTGTCATCGAAATCGGGCGATATTGAACCCATATTAACTGCATTCGCCGTTGAATTGGCGGAAGGAAGGGGGTACCACCCCCCGTCCGCGCGCAGCTCTTCAGCGGCATCATCCAGGACCGGGGCCCAGCCCAACAAGCTTGCCCTAAGCATTTGAAATGACAGAGCAATCTTCCTCGGGCCGCCTTCACCGGGCGTCAAATGATATCTTGGCCGCCACGGCGTTTCTATCGGGCGCCAACGCCGCCTTTATCGAACAGCTTTATGCCCAGTATCTCGCCGATCCAGACAGCATCGATCCGTCCTGGCGCGCCTATTTCGCCGAGTTGGGGGAGACCGGCCTGACGCCGACACAACTCGGCCGGGGTCCGGCCTGGCGGCGCGATGGCCGGCCGGCGCTGCCCCAGGACGAAATCACCGCCGCTTTGGCCGGCCAGCCTTCCGTACCTGCCGCAGGGCGCAAGGCGCCGGCGAAAGAGCCGCCTTCGTCCGCCAATGCCTTGGAAAGCATCCGCGCCGTCCAGATGATCCGCGCCTATCGCATGATGGGGCATCTCGACGCCGATCTCGATCCGCTCGGCATCACCCCGCATATCCCCTATCCCCAGTTTGATCCCGCCTTCTACGGCTTTGCCGAAGCGGCGATGGACAAGCCAGTCTTCATCGCCGGCGTGCTGGGCGCGGACATCGCGACGCCACGCCAGATCCTGACGACCCTGCGACGGACCTATTGCGGGCGCATCGGCTATGAATTCATGCACATCACCGATCCCCAGCAGAGGGATTGGCTGCAGAAGCGCATCGAGGGCGAGGACAAGGACATCAAATTCACGCCGGAAGGCAAGAAGGCGATCCTCAACAAGCTGATCGAAGCGGAAGGCTTCGAGAAATTCGCTTCCAACCGCTTCGTCGGCACCAAGCGCTTCGGACTGGACGGCGCAGAGGCGACTATCCCGGCGCTGGAGCAGATCATCAAGCGCGGCGGCCAGCTTGGCGTGCACGAGATCGTGCTGGGCATGGCCCATCGCGGCCGTCTGAATGTATTGGCCAATGTGATGGCCAAGCCCTATCGCCAATTGTTTCATGAATTCCAGGGCGGCGCGGCCAATCCCGGCGATGTCGGAGGCTCGGGCGATGTCAAATATCATCTTGGCGCCTCCTCCGATCGCGAGTTCGACGGCCAGAAGGTGCATCTGTCGCTCACCGCCAATCCCTCCCATCTGGAGGCGGAGGATTCGGTGGTGCTCGGCAAGGCTCGCGCCAAGCAGGCGCAGTTGGGCGACATCGTCACTCGGGCCAGCGTGCTGCCGCTCCTGATTCATGGCGATGCCGCGTTCGCGGGCCAGGGCGTGGTGGCGGAATGCTTTGCCATGTCGGGCACCAAAGGCTTTCGCACCGGCGGTACGATGCATTTCGTCATCAACAACCAGATCGGCTTCACCACCGCGCCGATCTATTCGCGCTCCTCGCCCTATTGCACCGATATCGCCCTGATGGTGCAGGCGCCGATCTTCCATGTGAATGGCGACGATCCCGAAGCGGTGGTGCATGTGGCGCGCATCGCCACCGAATTCCGCCAGCAATTCCACAAGGACGTGGTGATCGACATGATCTGCTATCGCAGATTCGGTCACAACGAGACGGACGAGCCGAGCTTCACCCAGCCGCAGATGTATCGGGCGATCAAGGATCATCCCAGCACTTTGCAGCTTTATACCAGGAAGCTGGTCGAGGAACGCACGCTCGACCAGGCCGAAGCGGACACGATGGCCACCGACTTCAGCCGGCGCCTGAACGAGGAATTCGACGCCTCCAAATCGCATCTGCCCAATCGCGCCGACTGGCTGGACGGGCGCTGGGCGGGTTTCGAAACCGCGCCCAAGAAAGGCGACCGGCGCGGCGACACCGGCGTCGACATCGATCTACTGAGAAAAGTCGGCAAGACGCTGGTGACGGTGCCGGAAGGCTTTCATCTGCACAAGACCATCGCCCGCCAGCTCGAAGCCAAGGCGAAGATGTTCGAAACCGGCGAGGGCTTCGATTGGGCGACCGCCGAGGCGCTGGCCTTCGGCACCCTGATCGAGGAAGGCACCGATGTGCGCCTCTCCGGCCAGGATTCCTCGCGCGGCACCTTCAGCCAGCGCCATTCCGCGCTGGTCGATCAGGTGGACGAAAGCCGCTATCTGCCGCTCAATCATATCCGCGCCCAAGACGGCGGCTATGAGGTGGTGGATTCGCTGCTCTCCGAAGAAGCGGTGCTGGGTTTCGAATATGGCTATGCCCTCGCCGAGCCCAAGGCGCTGGTATTGTGGGAAGCCCAGTTCGGCGATTTCGCCAACAGCGCCCAGGTGGTGATCGACCAGTTCATCGCATCGGGCGAAATGAAATGGCTGCGCATGTGCGGCCTGGTCATGCTGCTGCCGCATGGTTACGAAGGCCAGGGGCCGGAACATTCCTCCGCCCGGCTGGAGCGGTACCTGCAACTCTGCGCCCAGGACAATATGCAGGTTTGCGTGCCGACCACGCCCGCCAATTACTTCCACATGCTGCGGCGGCAGATGCATCGCCCCTTCCGCAAGCCGCTGATCGTGATGACGCCCAAATCGCTGCTGCGCCACAAGAAGTGCACCTCGTTCCTGTCGGACATGGTGCCCGGTGCCTCGTTCCATCGCGTGCTGCGAGACCAGGCGGAAATGGTACCGGGTGCCACCACCGTCAAGCTGGTGCCCGACGCCGAGGTCCGGCGAGTGGTGCTGTGCAGCGGCAAAGTCTATTTCGACCTGATGGAAGAGCGCGAGAAGCGCAATGAGGGCCGAATCCAGATCCTGCGCATCGAGCAACTCTATCCCTTCCCGGAAGGCGTGCTGGCGCAGGAACTGAACCGCTTCCCCAAGGCCGAGATCGTCTGGTGCCAGGAAGAGCCGCAGAACCAGGGCGCCTGGATTTTCGTGCGGCCGCACATCGAATCCACCATCGCCCAGCTCGGCGGCAAAGGCGGCATCCGCTATGTCGGCCGTCCGGAGTATGCTTCCACGGCGGCGGGACTGATGAAACAGCATCTCGCCGAACTCGCTGCATTTCTCAACGACGCATTGACCCTGTAGAAATCCCGGTGCGCCGTTGGCGCGTCATAAGAGGCGACCATGAGCATTGAAATCAAAGTCCCGACCATGGGGGAATCCGTCACCGAGGCCACGGTGGCGCGCTGGTTCAAGAAGGAAGGCGACGCGGTCAAGCGCGACGAGCCGCTGCTGGAGCTGGAAACCGACAAGGTAACGGTGGAAGTGCCCGCCCCCGCCGATGGGGCGATCGAAAGCATCTCGGTCAAGGCGGGCGACACGGTGCAGGTGGGATCGCTGCTGGGCTCCATCGCCGAAGGCGCCAGCGGCAAGCCTTCCGCGCCGGCCGCCGCCAATCCCGATGCCGCCAAGCCCGCACCCAAGGCGGAGGCGCCCAAACCCGAAGCGGCCAAATCCGCACCGTCTGCAGCACCAGCCCCAAAGACCGAGGTGCCGGCGATGCCGTCGGCCCGCCGCATCTCCGAGGAAAGCGGCGTGTCGCTGTCCTCCGTCCCCGGCACCGGCCGCGACGGCCGGGTTACGAAGGGGGACATGCTGGGCGCCTTGGAAGCGCGCGCGCCGCAAGTCGCCGCCGTTCCCGTCCAGGCGGGGCCCCGCCCCCGTGCCGAACGCGAAGAGAAAGTGGCGATGACGCGGCTGCGCAAGACCGTCGCGCTGCGCCTGAAGGAATCCCAGAACACGGCCGCCCAGCTGACGACCTTCAACGAAGTCGACATGTCCGCGATCATGGCGCTGCGCAGTACCTACAAGGACACTTTCGAAAAGAAGCATGGCGTCAAGCTGGGCTTTATGGGCTTCTTCACCAAGGCGTGCGTCGCGGCCTTGCACGAATTTCCCAATGTCAATGCCGAGATCGAAGGCGACAGCATCGTCTACAAGAATTACTACGATATCGGCATCGCGGTTTCGACCGAGCGCGGCCTCGTCGTGCCGGTGGTGCGCGACGCCGACAGGCTGTCGCTCGCCGGGATCGAGAAGGCGGTCGGCGATTTCGGCCTGCGCGCCCGGGACAATAAGCTGAAGCTGGAGGAATTGCAGGGCGGCACGTTCTCCATCACCAATGGCGGGGTGTTCGGCTCGTTGATGTCCACGCCGATCCTCAATGCCCCGCAGTCGGGCATTCTCGGCATGCATAAAATCCAGCAACGGCCGATGGCGGTGGACGGCAAAGTCGAAATCCGACCGATGATGTATCTGGCGTTGAGCTATGACCACCGGCTGGTCGACGGACGGGAAGCGGTGATGTATTTGGTTCGAGTCAAGGAAAACCTGGAAGACCCCGAGCGCTTGCTGCTGGACGTTTAAAAAAGGCGGCGGCTTTAAGCGGCCTTTTTATTTGCGGCGCGTGGTCGGATCGGTGGGGGTGATATCGTCCTGAGATGCAAAGGAGCGGGCAGCCATGGCTTATGTTGACGGTTTCGTGATCCCCGTAAAGGCGGACAAGCTGGAGGCCTACAAGGAGCTGGCCAAGCTGTGCGCCCAGGTCTGGAAGGAACACGGGGCGCTGGCGTCGGTTGAATGCATCGGAGACGATGTGCCTTACGGCACCCTGACGTCGTTTCCGCGCTCGGTACAGGCCAATGAAGACGAGATCGTCGTCTTTTCCTGGATCGTCTATGAATCCCGCGCCAGCCGCGACGCGGTCATGGAGAAGGTGATGGCCGATCCGCGCCTTAAGCCCATGACGCAAAATCCGCCTTTCGACGGCAAGCGCATGATTTTCGGCGGCTTCCAGCCCTTTCTGGGACTATAGGCGGCATCAAGCGACGCGTTTGTCGACCTGTTCCAACTTGGCCAGCTCCACATGCGCGCGCAACTCGATCTGGTCGAGCACATCCTGAAGCTTCGGGTCGGCGAAGCTGTCATGCCGGCGCGTGACGGCCGCCGCCAACTTGTTGAGTGTGGCCCGCGGAATTCCGCCCGCCAGCAGCCCGTCGCGCACCGAATCCAGAAGATCGAGCAATTGCTCGCCCCGCGCCAGGCCCTTGGACCTGCCGTCGGTGGAATCGTCCATGCCCTGCAGCATGAGGATCGAATCGAGCGCCGCGATAGGGGCGGGGCCGGCGACGATGCCGGCAGAACTTTCGGATGTCTCCGACACGGTGAAACCACTGCTGGTGGAGCTGCCCGGCGCCTTGCGGCGCACGGCACCAGTCTCGATCCGGCCGGGTCCTTTGATTTCCATGGGCGTGAAATCCCACAAAGCATTTTCAGGAAAAGTGTGAAGTGGTTTTCCGCAGAAAATGCGCCCACGGAAATCCTGACAGGCTACCTTCGCCGATCATGGTTAAGGAGTCGTTGCATTCCGTTGGTTCGCGCCGCGCCTCAAGCGCGATGATAGGGATGGCCTGCCAGGATGGTCAGGGCGCGATAGATCTGCTCCGCCAGCATCGCCCGCACCAGCAGATGCGGCCACGTCTGCGGCCCGAAAGCCAAGCTGCGGCCGGATTTCTTGCCGGGCAAAGGCGCCAGGCCGTCCGGCCCGCCGATCACAAAGGCAAGGTCCCTGGTTGCGGCATCGCGCAACGCCCCCAACATGTCGGCAAACGCCTCAGAGGTCATGCCCTTGCCCCTGGCATCCAGCAGCACCACATGCGCGCCGTCCGCCACCCGGGCGGAAAGGCGTTCGGCCTCGTCCCCCATGCGCGTCCTGGCGTCGCGCAATTTCGAGATCGTGACCTCTTCCGCCGCGACCCCCTGGAGCCCCATGCTGCGACCCATCTTGGCGGCGCGGTCGAGGAACAGATCGGTCAGCGTGCCTTCCGGCGTGCCGCGCGCATGGCCGACAGCGATGATCGATAATCTCATCGGATCATTTGCTTTTTGCGGCGCTCACTTTATTGGTCGCGCGGCCGGACGCAAAACCGCTCCGCTTCGCTTCGCACTTTTGCTGGCTGGCGCTCATACCGACCACATGCCTTCGAGATCGTAATAATCGCGCACTTCCGGGCGGAAGACATGCACGATCACATCGCC
>DATATP010000302.1:0-2750 GCA_036268715.1 Rhizomicrobium sp.
GACGCCGCCGTAACAGGGCGTGCCGACGAACAGCTTGGTCTGCTTTTTGCTGGATTTCATGCCACGCCCTGAAAACGTTTCCCGGCCAGAGTAGTGCCGCGATTCCGGATTGAAAGTGAGGCCTGTTTAACGATTCCGCGCCGATCCGTCACAAATTCAGGGCGGCATCCACTTGGCCCCTGGCCGAAAAGACGGCCAGGAACCCGTCCGCAGTCCAGGTGAAAGCCGGTGTACCGAAGGATTCGACCTTGGCGGACAGTGACAGATCACGTCCTTGCGGCCTGGCGAGGACCTGTGTGACCTGGCTTTCCAGGCGGTCTATCTGACCGGCTTCATGGAACACCAGATGGGTCTGCAGCAGCGGGGTGAGTTCATCACCTGCCAATGCCTTGACGGCGCTGAGCATCAGATTGGCGCTGGCGATGTCATAGTGAAGCCGATCAATGCGGATCGTCTTCTGAACCGGGTCAAACACCGGCACCCCACGCAGATAGACATCGCCGCAGGACGCAAACCAGCCGAATGGATCCCATGACGGATCGGCGCAGAAGCGGGTCGCCACCACCACATCCTGTCCGGACGGCAGGATCTGCAGCCGGCTGAATGTGACGGTCATGCCGCCGGCGCGCGGCGGTCTTTTGGCAAGCGACGCCAGCGCCAGCTGCGACGCCTGATCGTAAGGCAGGAGCAGCGGCACATTGAAGGAGAAGGCCCGCGCCGGCGCACTGAGTATCTGGGCGGCGGGCAGCGGCGTGGGCGTGTTTTCCGGCGCCGCATCCTGCACCACCACCTGCGCCCGCGCCGAAAGCGCCAGCGACAGCGTGATGGCGCCATCACACAGCCGCGGCTGCGACACGCCAAGCGTTTCGGGCCGCAGCACCAGCCAGGAAACCGGCGATTTGCCGACCCTGATGGGCCGGAAGGCGCCCGCCCAGACCTGGGCGACGCGCGGCTTCAAAGGCAGCCGGGCGATCTCTCTGTCCAATGAGCGCCACAAGGGCCGCGACAGGCTTTCCTGATTGTCGTTCCAGACCTGCGCGATATTGGTCACGACGGGGCCGACGCGCAGATGCCCGTTGTCAAGCGTGACCGCGCCATCGGCGTTGGAGTGAAGCGCAAGGCCCGGCGACACCGTCACCCCGGAATGCGCAACGGCCACGCCCTGCCCTTCCGCCTGGCCGTGAAGAAAAGAGAGAAACCCGGAAGTGGACAATGCAGCCTTGGCCGCGAACGGCATGCGGATGCCCAGCGTGTCATTGTCCACCGTGACCGAAAGCGGACCGGTGCGGTCCGCATGCAGGTCAAGGCGGCATTGCAGGGGACCGCATTTGATCGGCTGGTTCTTCAGATCGGCGATCTGGTACGCGGTCATGTTGCCCAGGAGCCGGGCGAGTTGCGCCGCCGGAACCGTCAGGGTGGCGGAAAGGGTTGAAACCGGCACGGCAGGGGGTGCGGGCGCTGGTGTGCGCACCGGCGCCGGCGCCTCGAAGCCGCAGCCCGAAAGCAGGACGGACAGGCCCGCGAATGCGGGAAAAAGCAGATGCCTGATCAAAGCTTGACTTCGCCAATCCATCGACAGCAGCCTACCATGCCAGACCAGGCCCGATCTCTTTTGACTTTTTAACCATGGACAGTTCCGATAACAGTCTTGGCTCGTATCAGGGAGCACCACGATGAAAATGTCTTTCCGCTGGTATGGTGACAGCGATCCGGTGCAGCTCTCTTATATTCGCCAGATTCCGGGCATCCATGGCATCGTCTCGGCCATCTATGACGTGCCGGTGGGCGAAACCTGGCCGGTCGAGAATATCCGGGCGCTGAAGGCGAAGATTGAAAGCCATGGCATGGCCTTCGAGGTCATCGAGTCGGTCCCCGTGCATGAAGACATCAAGCTGGGCAAGCCGGGCCGCGACCGGCTGATCGCCAATTATCAGCAGACCATCCGGAACCTGAGCCAGTGCGGACTGAAAGTGATCTGCTACAATTTCATGCCGGTATTCGACTGGACCCGCACCACCCTGGAGAAGGTGCTGCCCGACGGTTCCACCACGTTGGCCTTCAGCACGAAGGACGTGGAGGAAATCGACATGGCCAAGGGCGTTTCCCTGCCCGGCTGGGATTCCAGCTACAAGACCGAGGAGCTCAAAAGCCTGCTGGCTGAATATGCGGACATCAACGAAGAGCAGCTGTGGGACAATCTGGGCTATTTCCTGAAAGCGATCGTGCCGGTGGCGGAAGAGAGCGGGCTCAAGATGGCCATGCATCCCGACGATCCGCCGCGTCCCATCTTCGGCCTGCCGCGCATCGTCAAGAATCGCGACGATCTGGCGAGGCTGGTCCGGATTGTCGACAGCGAGGCCAATGGCCTGACCCTCTGCTCCGGCTCGCTGGGCGCGGGGCCGCAGAACAATGTCGAAGCGCTGGTGCGCGAGTTCGGCGGCCTGGGGCGCATCCATTTCGCCCATCTGCGCAACGTCAAGGTCAACGCCGCCGGTGATTTCGAGGAGACTGCGCACAAATCCGACTGCGGCTCGCTCGACATGGCCGCGATCGTCAAGGCCTATCACGATGTCGGCTATGAGGGCTATGCGCGGCCCGACCATGGCCGCATGATCTGGGGCGAGACCGGCAAGCCCGGCTATGGCCTGTATGATCGCGCCCTGGGCGCGGTCTATCTGAACGGGCTGTGGGAAGCGGTGCAGAAGTTCGCAGCCCGCCCCTGACCGGCGACCGGTGGCTCAGGCCCCCAG
>DATATP010000303.1:0-9928 GCA_036268715.1 Rhizomicrobium sp.
CCCCCCCCCACTCCCCAATAGTCGGCGTCTAATGGCTGGCGAGGATGATCGATGCGATCAGACCCGTCGCCGCGGCCGCCAGTACATAATTGCCATCCACTTCGCGCCATTCATAGCCGCGCGGCGGCGTCCGCAGATGATGGGCGTGGTAATCGACATGCTGTCCGCGATTCCAGTCATTGTGGGCGATATGCCCGCCCTGGCGCCACCCGGCATGAGCCGGCCCATGCACGCTGGGTCCCTGCATACCGGAATGATGGTTGTCCCGTCCGTTATCGTGAGGCTGCGCGAAACTGGCACCCGCCGTGCCTGCCAGCAACATCAGAGCCGCAGCGGTGGTAAGAAGGCGTTTCATGGAGAACTCCTTTTCTGTGTGACGCGGACAGAAGTAACACGGGCGTCATGAACTGCACTTGAACACTTTCCGGCAGAAAAAAGGATCATTGTCGCCAATTGTATCGGCCGCAAATCCTCATGCCTGAAATTGCTGCATGTTTGCGTTGCTTACCTGCCGGTCATTTCAGGCCGCCGTCCATCCCCCGTCGATGGTGATGATCGAGCCGGTGATGGAGCGCGCCATGTCTCCCGTCAGATAGAGCGCCAGCGCGGCGATCTCATCCACCGTGACGAACTGCTTGGTCGGCTGGGCGTCCAACATCACATCCTCGATCACCTGCTGGCGCGTCAATCCGCGCGCCGCCATCGTGTCGGGAATCTGCTTTTCCACCAGGGGCGTCCACACATAGCCGGGACAGATCGCATTGCAGGTGATGCCGAAGGTGGCGGTCTCCAGCGCCACGGTCTTGGTCAGGCCGGCAATGCCGTGCTTGGCCGAGACATAGGCAGACTTGAACGGCGAGGCGACCAGGGCGTGGGCCGAGGCGGTGTTGATGATGCGCCCCCATTTGCGCTTTTTCATGCCCGCCACCGCGGCGCGGCAGGTATGGAATGCCGAAGACAGGTTGATGGCGATGATCTGATTCCATTTCTCGACGGGGAATTCCTCGATCGGCGAGACAAACTGGATGCCGGCATTGTTGACCAGCACATCCACCGCGCCGAAGGTTTTTTCGGCGGTGGCGACCATGGCGGCGATCTCGTCCGGCTTGGTCATGTCGGCGGGCGAATAAAGTGCCTTCACCCCGAAATCGCTTTCGATGCCGCTGCGCTCCTTTTCTATTGCCGCAGCGTCCCCGAAACCGTTGATCACAACGTTGGCGCCTTCCTTGGCGAAGGCCCGGGCATAGGCCAGGCCGATCCCGCTGGTCGAGCCGGTGACGAGAGCGGTTTTGCCTTTGAGCATGTTAATCTCCTTGAAATGAGCAACAGGCATGATGCCATGGGGCATGCCGTCTGGCGCTGCCGAATGTGACGCAGCCGCGCGAATCTCTTAGGATTGGACCATGGATACGAAACCGATACAGCCCGATTCGCCGGTGGCGATGCATACCGAGCGGCCGGCGGGCTGCGGCCGCATCGCCCTGGTGCTGCAAGGGGGCGGCGCCCTGGGGGCCTACCAGGCCGGTGTCTATGAGGCGCTGCACGAAGCGGGGCTGGAGCCGGACTGGATTTCGGGGGTCAGCATCGGCGGGGTGAACGCCGCCCTGATCGCGGGCAATCCGGTGGACCGGCGGCTGGAGGCGCTGCGCGAATTTTGGACACATGTCACCTCGCGTACCATCTGGCCCTATACGCCGGACGGCGACGTCTATCGCGCCGCGCGCAACAATATCTCGGCTTTTATGACCACTCTGTTCGGACAGCCCGGCCTGTTTCAGCCGCACAAGATCAATCCCTGGTTCCTGCCGGCCGGGGCCAGGGACGCGACCAGTTTTTACGACAACACGCCGCTGCACGAGCTGCTGACCGAACTGGTCGATTTCGATCTGCTCAACAGCAGGCATCAGCGATTCTCGGTCGGGGCGGTCAATGTGCTGACCGGCAATTTCTCGTTCTTCGACAATTCCAAGGAACGCATCGCCCTCGCGCATGTGCTGGCGTCGGGCGCCTTGCCGCCAGCCTTTCCGATGGTGGAGATCGGCACCGACTATTATTGGGACGGCGGCATCGTTTCCAACACGCCCTTGGCGCATCTGCTGGCCCAGGACGATGACATCAATTCGCTGGTGTTTCAGGTCGACCTGTTCAGCGCCCGCGGCGCCCTGCCGCGCACCATCATGGACGTGATCGAGCGCCAAAAGGACATCATGTATTCTTCGCGCACCCGCCAGGTCACCGACATGTTCGCCCGGTTGCAGCGTTGGAAAACCCGCGCCTATGACGCGCTCATCAAGGTGCCGGAGGACGCGCTCAGCGATGAGCAGCGCGCGATGCGCGACAAGCTGGCCAAGCTGCCCAAGGCGACCATCCTGCAATTGATCTATCAGAAGAAGTCCTATGAAGGCAGCGCGCGGGACTATGAATTCTCCGCCGATTCCATGCAGGAGCATTGGAAGAACGGCTATGACGATACACGCGCCACCTTGCGCCGCAAGGAATGGCTCGCCATGCCGCCCAAGAATGTCGGCATCGTCACCCATGACGTGCATCGCAATTTCAATGTCTGAGGCGTGACCCAGGAGCGGCGGCCAGGAGCCGATAGCGCCAGCGTATCGGCGGAAGCCTGCGAAGCAGGCGAACCGGTTTTCCGCCATGCGCGGAGAGCACGCCTTGATTGAGCCGGGCGCGTCCGCGCCCGGGGCCGCGCGACCAATAAGAGTGACGACGCCCTCAATTTCCGCGCGGCTGGAACGTCTGCCGCCGACGCGCGGCTTTTGGCGACGCGTGACCCTGTTGTCGCTGGGCGGCTTCTTCGAATTCTACGACATGTTCCTTACCGCCTATGTCGTGCCCGGCCTGGTGCGCGCGCACATCCTCTCGCCCACCGCGCCGGGACTGTTCGGCGGCGTCGCCGGTTTTGTTGCGTCCTTCTTTGCCGGCCTGTTTCTCGGCACCGCCGTCTTTGGCTTTGTCGCCGACCGGCTGGGGCGGCGGGCGATCTTCACCTTTTCGTTGCTTTGGTATGCGGTCACGGCTTCTGTGATGGCATTCCAGCACGATGCCTTCTGGCTGGATGTCTGGCGCTTCGCCGGCGGCATCGGCATCGGGGTCGAACTGGTCACCATCGACACCTATATCGCCGAGATTGCGCCGAAAGAGGCGCGCGGCCGCGCCTTCGCCTATGCCAATGTGATCCAGTTCCTCTCAATTCCGCTGGTGGCGCTTCTCGCGTTCCTGCTGGTGCCGCGCGCGCCGTTTGGTTTTGACGGCTGGCGCATCGTGGTGCTGGCCGGCGCAGCCGGAGCGGCCCTTGTCTGGTTCATACGGCGCGGCGTGCCCGAAAGTCCACGCTGGCTGGCCCAGCATGGCCGAAGCGACGCCGCCGCCCGCATCGTCACCGCCTGGGAAGTCGAAGCGCGGATCGAAAAGGGCGATTTGCCGCCGCCATCTCCGGGCATGCTCGATACGAAGGGGCGAGGACGCTTCGCCGAGATCTTCAAACCGCCTTACCGGAGCCGGGCCGTCATGTTGATCGCCTTCAACCTGTTCCAGGCGGCTGGCTATTACGGTTTCGCAAGCTGGATACCGACTTTGCTGATCAGCCAGGGCATCGCCGTGACCACCAGCTTGCAATACACTTTCATTATCGCCATTGCCGCGCCGTTCGGGCCGCTGCTTGGGCTCCTGTTCACCGACCGCATCGAGCGCAAATGGATTATTGTCGGCGCGGCGCTGGCCATCGTCGGTGCGGGACTGGCGTTTGCTGGAGCACATGGCGCGGCCGCGGTGATCGCCTGCGGCGTGGCGCTGACCTTGGCGAACAACATCCTCTCCTTTGCCTATCATGGCTACCAGCCGGAACTGTTCCCCACCCGCATCCGCGCCATGGCGGTGGGTTTTGTCTATTCCTTCAGCCGCATCGCGACCATGTTCAGCGCTTTCCTCATCGCCGCCGTGCTGAACGGCTTTGGTGCGCCTGGCGTGTTTCTGTTTATCGCCGGCTGCATGGCGGTCGTTGCCACGGTGATTGGCCTGTTTGGCCCCCGGACAGGCAATCTGGCCCTGGAAGCGATTTCGCGTTAGCGGTAAACAACTAAATAAAATTCATTTTGTGACCTTGAAAAATCAATTTTCTTGCATAATTGTCGGCGGATCGTTAAAGGGTCCCGATGTCCGACGTAAAAGAATGGCAGGAACTGACCCATCTCACCCAGGGCGCTCCGCTAACGGTCGAGCGGGTGCGGCTGCAGGGCGGCATCGCGCTGGAGGGGGCGTTCGAACTGCCGCAACTGGCGCGGTTGACAGCAGAGGACCAGGTTTTTGTTGCCGCATTCGTGCGCAGCCACGGCTCGATCAAGGCGATGGAGCAGATGTTCGGCGTCAGTTACCCCACGGTGAAGGCGCGCCTCAACCGAATCGCCGCCCGGCTTGAATTCGTCGAAACCGATCCCAGGCCGCTTGCCTCCGGGCGCAATGACATTCTCGCCCGCCTGGAGCGCGGCGAAATCACGGCCGGCGAGGCCATTCGTCAATTGGAGGACCCATGAAAGCTGAAATCCTGCCGCCTCTGTCGGCGACCGTGCATGTGAAGCCCGCCGGCTGGCGATGGGGCATCCGCCTGTGGCTGCCACTGTTCCTGGTCTGGCTGCTGCTGATCCCGCTGTTTCTGCTGGCACTGCCCTTCCTGTTCCTTGCCGCCATGATCTTCGGCTTCCGGCTGCTGCGTACTCTGGGCGCGGTACTGGCGCTGCTGGCGGGATTCAAGAAAACGCGCGTCGAAGTGGAGCATCCCGCCGCGCGCATTCTGATCAAGCTGCATTGAAAGGACACGCCATGAACGACAATCGCCGCCAAATCCTGGATATGCTGGGGCAGGGCAAGATCACTGCCGAGGAGGCCGAACGCCTGATCGCGGCATTCGCCGCCGACAAGCTCAAATATCTGCGGGTGCTGGTGGACGCGCAAGACGAGCATGAAGGACCCATCAAGGTGAATGTGCGGGTGCCGATGCAGTTGCTCCGCGCGGGGGTGCGGCTCACCGGCGTCATCCCCATGCGGGCGCGCGAGCAGGTGAACGACGCATTGCGCAAGGAAGGTATTCCGTTCGACATCAACAAGCTGACACCTGACAATCTGGAAGACCTGATCGAACAATTGCGCGACCTGACGGTGGACGTGGACAACGAGCGGGCAAAAGTCAGGGTCTTTTGCGAGTAGGGCGGAACGACTGGATCCCAGCTTTCTCCGCCTGCCCGGCAAAGCCGCTGGCGGGGGGAGATGTCCCTGAGCGCGGGAGCGCGAAAGAGACAGAGGGGGGCGGGGCATGAATTACCGCCACGCTTATCACGCTGGCAATTTCGCCGATGTTATCAAGCATGTGGCGCTAGTCGCGATTCTCATCCACCTCCGCAAGAAAGAGACCCCGTTTGCGGTGATCGACAGCCATGCCGGGCGCGGGCTCTACGATCTCTCCGGCGAGGCCGCGGTCGCGACGGGCGAGGCGGAAGCCGGCATTGGCCGCCTGCGCAATCTTGCAGGAGATATGCCGGGAGCGCTGGACAGTTATCTTAAGCTGGTTGCGGACGCTAGCGCCCATCATTATCCCGGCTCGCCGTTGATCGCCGCGAAACTGTTGCGGCCGCAGGATCGGCTGGTGGCGATCGAGAAACATCCCGAAGAAGCCGGCTTGCTTGCCGCGGCCCTTGCGCCATTCCGCAAGGCGGGGGTGGAGACCGCAGACGGTTACGCGCGATTGAACAAGCTGCTGCCGCTGCCCGAACGGCGCGGTTTGATCCTGATCGATCCGCCCTTCGAGGTGCCCGACGAATTCCAGATTCTCGCACAAGCCGTGCGCGATGCCTTCCGCCGCTTCGCCACCGGGATTTATCTGGTCTGGTATCCCATCAAGTCGCAAGGCGCGGCAGATCGACTGTGCGGCGAGGTTCTGACCGGCGGCATGACCAAGGCATTGCGCATCGAGATCTCGGTCGCGCCGGAAAACGACAGGCTGACAAAAGCCGGGATTCTGGTGCTCAATCCGCCTTACGGCTTCGATGCGGCAATGCGCGAAATCCTTGCGCTGCTGGGACCGCTTCTGGGGCAGTGCGGGCCGGCGCGAACCCGCATCGACTGGGTGGCCGGCGCGAATGCTTGAACCGGAAACTCAGCTCTGGCAGCAGGATTCCCGGTTGCCGAGACACGCACAATCCTGGCGATATTCTTCCACCGCCATTTGGAAGCAGCGCTCAAGCGCCTCATGCAACAGGTGCTGGCGCGTGACATTTTTCTTCACGGCGATGATGCCCAGCCGCTCATAGTCGATGAACGACATGCGGATGGTGCATTTCTTGATCCGTTCGGGATCGAAGGGCCTTGCCGGCTCAGGCACAGAAAGATCGGAGAATTCCGGCTCGTCGCAAGGGCGCGGCGCGGGCTGCACCGCAGTCGGCCTCACCTCGACAAAGGGCGGCGGCGTAATGGGTTCGGCGGCAAGCGGCAGGCCTTCGTCGTCCTTCCAGGACAGGCTTTTCTTGGGGAGAGGGTCGGTCCAGGGCCTAGCCTCGCCTTTGCGCGCCAGCAGGCTTGCTGTGATGGACGCGAATTTGGAATGAGTCATTTGATGCCATCTGCATCGCTGAAGAAAGGAAGGTCGGTGCGGCGGCGGCCGAAAGCATTGACGCGCCTTTCGCCGCTGTTGCCCGTACGCGCTTCGCGCGAAAAATCGCGCCGTTCGACGCCGGAGCGGCGATCCGGACCTTCATAGGTCGGCGCCACGATCGGCGATCCGGGCCGTGCCGCTTCCGCATGAGCAAGGTTTCTGATGGCCGTCTCCATGCGCAGCGGCTCCGCTCTGGCGGCCAACCGGGCTGCCGCGTCGTTGCGGATTAGCGGCGGTTTGGTGGTGACTTTCGCCTTTGCGTCCGCTTCCTCATCCGCCACACCTTCCAGCAACGAATTGACCGAAAAGTGATTGGGCCTTATCGCGGGCAGCAGCGTGGGGTCGTGGACGATGCGCGACAGCTTGTCTTGCAGATAAACCCACAGATCGCTGATCTCTTTTGCCGAAGCGGAATTGGGCACAACCTCGCCGACGGTACGGCCGTCGATCATGCTGGCGGCGAAGTCGACGCGGTGATGCACGGTGACCGGCGCCACGGTGCCATGCTGAGACAGGGCGATAGCGGATTCTCCAGTGATGCGCGCCCGCGCCGTGGCGGCATTTATGACAAAGACCAGCGGTTTGGAGTGGCGCTCGGCGATGTCGACTGTGGCGCCGACGGCGCGCAGATCGTGCGGGCTGGGCCGGGTCGGCACGACCACCAGATCGGCGTGAGCGACGACCTGCGAAATCGATTGGGTGATGGCGGGCGGGGTGTCGATGACGGCGATCTTCACGCCGATCTTGTCCAGATGGGCCAGCGCTTCCTGTAAATCCAGAATGCCGACCTTTACAAAATGCGGCTCTTCGGCCTTGCGGGCATTCCACCAATGCGCCAGGCTGCCTTGCGGATCGGTGTCGATCAGCGCCACTGTGCCAGCGCCCTGGCGGCAGGCTTCCACCGCCAGATGGCCCGACAGGGTCGTTTTGCCTGATCCCCCTTTTTGGGAGGCCGCGACGATTGTGTACACGCGGGTACCCTCGCTACTCTTGCTGTTTATGGCCCAGGGCCCATTTCCGGCCCATGAAATAGGGTTCCAGAATTTATTTAAAATCCCGTGTATCGCCGCGGGGGATCAATCTGCGCCGGCCGTTGGCTGATCTGTTTTTGAAGCTTTTCCACCGGAATTTGCGGGCTCAGGAAAGGTCGAGGCCGGCGCTGAAAAGGCGGCAAATCGACGTTTGTTATCGTAGCGCGCGCGAACAGGCCGGCCCGAAAACCTCCTACAAGGCGGCTTGCCTTCCCTCGACCGCTCCCTTATCAGGGCCGTTGGACAGGTGGTCGAGCGGTTGAAGGCACCGCACTCGAAATGCGGCGTACCTGCAAGGGTATCGTGGGTTCGAATCCCACCCTGTCCGCCAGATGCTATTGATCTATAAAGGTTATTTGACCTTTTCTCTGTTCCCGCCATGTCGCTCGGCAATGCTTTCGCGTTAAATTCGGGCGACACTCCAGCCACCAAAATTTATTTTCGCAAGCTCCAAAATCGCAATGACGAGTTGATAAATTTGCGACTTTTTTTCCGCGGCGAACAATCGTTCATGAGCCTTGCTGACGCGCTGAACCTCATGGGATTTGCTGGCATGTCATAGGAAAGGCTGACAGAGCTTGGCGGTGAATCTCGATAACCGGCTTGGCCATCAAGGCCCTGAGTCACAATGCGGCGAAGCTCCACGCTTATACCTCGGCCAATGTAAACGAGATGCCGACGCTGAAGGATTTGTCCGCAGATATCCGGCACTTTCCGGCCGCGAAACCGCCTGAGTGTAGCGGCGTTATCGGGTGACACCGTAACGCGCGGCCTCTCCATGTCCGATTATGAACTCTATTACTGGTCCGTGCCCTTCCGCGGCCAATTCGTGCGCGCCGTTCTGGCATTCGCCGGAAAGACGTGGGAAGAGGCCGGCGACGAGGCCATCTCCAAGCTGATGGAAGGTCCGGTGAAGAAGATGCCGGTGCCGTTCATGGGGCCGCCCCTGTTGATCGACAAAAAAGCGGACGTTCCCATCGCCGAGATGCCGGCGATTATCCTTTATCTGGGCGAGACGCTCGATCTTCTCCCCGGCACGCCCGCTCTGCGCGCGATGACCATCAAAATCGTCAACGACGCCAACGACGTGATCGACGAGATCACGCAAGATGGTGGAAAGCAGATGTGGACGGAAAAACGCTGGAAGGAATTCGCGCCCAGACTGAAGAAATGGATGTCCCTCTGGGAAGAAACCGGCCACCGCCACGGCTTGAAAGCAGACTCCGGCTTCCTGCTCGGCGGCGACAGGCCCGGCATCGCCGATGTGGTGACCGCTACCCTTTGGGGAACGATGGCCAACCGCTTCAGGAAGATTGAAACGATTCTGAAGAAATCCGCGCCGATGACTGCCGCGCTTACCCGGCGCGTCGCCGATATGCCGCCATTAGCGAGGCTCGCCGCCAAGGCGAAGGAAGACTATGGCGACGCCTATTGCGGCGGCCAGATCGAGAAATCGCTGCGCAAGGTTTTGGGCTCGTAGCGAGGATATCAGACAGGGACGTAGGTCAGCCTGACCGCATCCTCCCCAATATGATCGGTGGCGATAAGGCGAAGCGGCGGCCGCGGACCGGCGAAGAAGGGCTTGCCCGAACCCAGCACGAAGGGGCGGAAATACATGCGATACTCGTCGATAAGACCGGCCTCGCCCAGGCTTTGCGCCAGCGCCGGTCCGGCGACTTCAATCTCGCCGCCAAGCCGCGCCTTCAGGTCGCGCACCGCCGCGATGCCATCGGTGAAGAGCGTGGCGTTGGGGCCGACCGATTTCAGCGAGCGCGACATCACCCATTTCGGTTTGCTCCGCCACACCGCCGCGTAAGCGCGCTCCTCCGCGTCCCAATCGGATTGCTCCTCATCCCAATAGCGCATCACCTCATACATGCCGCGACCATAGACACTGCCGGTCACGCCGCGCATATGCTCGATGAAATGACGAAAAAGCGCCGGACCTGGGGCCCCGCCAAACGCCGCATGGTCGACATAGCCATCGAGCGAGACCTGCAGTCCGAAGATGATTTTGGCCATGCGATGTCCTTTAATCCTAGGGTCAGGACTCATTGATTGATCCAGAAGATGACGATAGCTGCGATGCAGATGGCTGAGAAGAAGGTGTGTGCGCATCTGTCATAGCGGGTATGGATGCGTCGCCAGTCTTTGAGCCTTGCGAACATGTTCTCGATCTTGTGCCGCTGACGGTAGAGTATGCGGTCGTGAGCGAGCGGTATTTTACGATTGGACTTTG
>DATATP010000304.1:0-7862 GCA_036268715.1 Rhizomicrobium sp.
AGAGCAAGGCGTCACCTGCCGCGCCGGAAAAATGGTTGTCCTCCCATGCCGGGCTACCGGCTGGCGCCGCATGACATCCTGGTACCCGTAAGGCATCTGCGAGGGCAGTCCCGCGGACCAGAACGAAAGCGGGCACCGGCCACGCCCTAGTGCGCTGTTCGAAAGCGAGCGAGCAGCTCTTTTCGTTAAAGCCGATATAGGGCATCACGATAAAGAGTGCATCGGGATGTTTCTGTTGAAGCAGCGGCCCAAGGTTATTCAGCGGCCCAAGGTTATTCCCATAGAAATGCTCGCCACCGTAGATCACAAGCGCCTTGCGGCCCTTTGAAAAAATTTCCCGCTCGATCAGCGCGGCGGCATAGATGTCGCGCTGATGCACAAGCGGCAGCCAATCGGCCTTGGTGCGGACCCGCGACCAGTCGATCGGCGGGTCGCCGAGCCAGACGTGGATGCGCCGGTCCACAGGCAAGCCAAGATTTACTGCCCGAACCTGTGCGAAGAAATTGACATAACCCAACCGCACGCCGCCCGGAATCCAGCCAACACGGTCGCTCCAGATCGAGCGTAATTCGCTTGCCGTCAGGTTTTCTCCGGACAGATAGCGATCCAGCAACATCTGACGGGACGCGCTTCCAAATTCCACCACGACATCGCGGACCTCGCGCGCAAAGCGCGGATCGCGGACCAACCCGGCGAAAAAATCCTCTTCCTGTGTCAGATTGTGGAAGTCTCCCAGCCCGACCAATGGGTGGGTTGCGAAAGCTGCCAAAATGCCGTCAATGGCTGGCTCCGCAGTCGATGGGTTGGGCGGGACGACGGTCTGGGCCGAAGCGGAAGCAACGGTCAGCCATCCTGTGAGGGCGCAGACAAGAAACCGCAAGCCGCCAGTCATCCAGTCCCCAAAGGTTGGAGAATGCTACTCATCCACCCTGGCCTTGCTGCGGGATTGCTGCAATAAAAAGTGTACCAAAGACCGCTCTGCCGCACCCCGATATGCGCGGTAAGCCATTACAGCAATTCAACCTTCCCCATGGCGGGCTAGCTAGACCCGCCCATCCAGTTTTTTCCATTTGATGGAAAGATGGATGGCGCGCCTACGCTGCCGCTAGGCGCCGGTGGCCGGCCATGACACGCAGACGAATGCTACTCCGCCGCTTCCGCCAGGTCCGGCGCCGCCGCCAGAACGTCCTGGCCCACATGAGCTTCGAACTTCTTGAAGTTGGCGCGGAACATCCCGACCAGCTTCTTGGCCTGGGCGTCATAGGCCGCCTTGTCGGCCCAGGTGTCGCGGGGGTTCAGAATTTTGGAGTCCACGCCCGGCACCGCAACCGGCACCCGGAATTTGAAATGCGGATCGATCCGCATCTCGACAGTGGCCAGGCTGCCATTCAGGGCCGCGTTCAACAGCGTGCGCGTGGCTTTGATCGGCATGCGGCTACCCGTGCCGAACGCGCCGCCGGTCCAGCCGGTGTTGACCAGCCAGCAATCGGCGCCCTGCTCCGCAACCAGGTCGCGCAGCAGATTGCCATATTCGCTCGGATGCCGCGGCATGAAGGGCGCCCCAAAGCAGGTCGAGAAAGTCGGCTGAGGCTCCTTGCCAAGACCCTTCTCCGTGCCCGCCACTTTGGCGGTGAAGCCCGAGAGGAAATGGTACATCGCCTGGCTGGGCGTGAGCTTGGCGATCGGCGGCAGCACGCCGAAGGCATCGGCGGTCAGCATGATCACATTGCCGGGATGGCCGGCCCGGCCGGTCTCCGAGGCGTTCGGAATATAATCGATGGGATAGGCGGCCCGGGTGTTCTCCGCATAGCGCGCGTCGTCGAGATCGAGCTCGCGGGTGTTCGGGTCCATCACCACATTTTCCAGCACCGTGCCGAAGCGCTCGGTGGTGGCGTAGATTTCCGGCTCGTTCTCGCGGGAGAGGCGGATCACCTTGGCATAGCAGCCGCCTTCAAAATTGAAGACGCCCTGCTCTCCCCAGCCATGCTCGTCGTCGCCGATCAGGGTGCGGCTTGCGTCGGCCGACAAGGTGGTCTTTCCGGTGCCCGAAAGACCAAAGAATATGGCCGATTTGCCGTCCTTGCCGACATTGGCCGAGCAATGCATCGGGATCACCCGCTTGGGCGGCAGGATGTAGTTGAGGAAGGTGAACACCGATTTCTTCATCTCGCCGGCATAGGAGGTGCCGCCAATCAGAACCAGCCTTTTGGCGAAATTGATCGCCACCACGGTCTGGCTGATGCTGCCGTGGCGGGCCGAATCGGCATTGAAGCCGGGCAGGTCGATGACGGTGAATTCCGGCTCGAAGCCCTTCAGCTCTTCCGCGGCCGGGCGACGCAGGAGCTGATGCACGAACAGCGAATGCCAGGCAAATTCGGTCACCACCCGGACCTTGAGGCGAAGGCTCGGATCGGCGCCGCCGAACAAATCCTTGGCGAACAGCTCTTTGCCTTCGGCATAGGACATCATATCGGCATAGAGCGTGTCGAAATGGGTCGGGGTCATCGCCTTGTTGGCATCCCACCAGACATTGGACTCGGTGCTTGCGTCACGGACGGTGAATTTGTCGTTCGCCGAGCGCCCGGTGTGCTGGCCGGTCAGCACCACCAAGGGACCGTTTTTGGCGACATGGCCCTCGCCACGGCGGACGGCTTCCTCATAAAGAGCCGGTGCTGCCAGATTCCAATGGACCGCCTTCAGATTGCGGAAGCCCTGGCGCTCCAGTCCGTGGGCATTAGTCTGCGACATATAAACTCCGTTGGTATGAGTGGCAGTTTGGGACGTCCCGCCCACTAACCCGTCTATGGTGCAAAACTTAGACCGGCCGGGGGGTCGTCCACAATCCGGCAATGCAAAAAGCAGTTAAGAAATTCGACATTGATTTCAGCCGGTTAATGCCGATATTGCCAGATTGTCCCGTATACAGTTTAACGACAGTTTCGCGCTGTGCCTTTCGGGCATCTATAAGGCCATTATGTCCCTCAGCGACGAAGAGTTGGAACGTTATGCCCGCCATCTGGTGCTGCGCGAAGTGGGCGGCGTCGGGCAGGCGAAAATCGGCAAAACCCGGGTGCTGGTGATCGGTGCCGGCGGCCTGGGCAGTCCGCTGGCGCTCTATCTCGCGGCGGCGGGGGTGGGGGCTCTTGGGCTGGTCGATGACGACAAAGTGAGCCTTTCCAATCTGCAGCGCCAAATCCTCTATCGCCAGTCGGACATCGGCCGGTCGAAAGTGGCGGCAGGGGCGGAGGCGTTGAAAGCCCTGAATAACGGGGTTCAAATCGAATCGCACCCGGTGCGGCTGACGGCCGCCAATGCGCTCGACCTGATCGGGCGCTATGACATCATCGCGGACGGCTCGGACAATTTCGCAACCCGCTTCCTGGTCAACGACGCCTGCTTCTTCGCCGGGAAGGTGCTGGTCTCGGCGGCCGTGACGGAGTTCGCGGGCCAACTTGCGACCTACAAGGCTTTCGACAGCAGCAGCCCCTATCCCTGCTATCGCTGCCTGTTTCCCGAACCTCCCGATTTCGCGCCAAACTGCTCCCAGACGGGGGTTTTGGGCGCGGCCGCCGGGGTGATGGGGACGCTGCAGGCCTTGGAAGTGCTGAAAGAGGCCGCCGGCATCGGCGAGGGGCTGGCAGGCAAATTGCTGATCTATGAGGCGCTTACCGCACGCTTCCGCACGCTTTCCGTGACGCCCGATCCAGCCTGCCCGCTCTGCGGGTCCACACCCCGCATCCGTAGTCTTGCGGATAGCTAACAGTTAACGCTGTCGAAAGCAGTGTCCGGCAACATCGCCGGATGCCCAATCAGATTCATTACGAAGTATTCCGCCGGGTCGGCGCCAAGGGCGGCTGGAGTCTCGTCGAGGTCGTGGTCGGCCGCGACGCCGCCCTGAAGCTTGCGCAGACGATGATGGCCGAGGAACGCGCCACCGGCGTCAAAGTGGTCAAGGAAACCTATAACGACGAGACCGGCGATTATCTCAGCCTAAAGATATTCGAAGAAGGCCATGACAGCAGCCGTCTCTCGGTGCCGGCGGCGGCCGAGGACGCGCCTCAAACTCTGCCCTGTTTCAAGCCCGACGATCTTTATTCCTATCACGCCCGTGCCACCATCGGCCGGCTGCTGGGCGATTTCTTGGGCCGCAACAAGATCACCGTCACCGAACTGATCCACCGCGCAGACATGCTGGAAAAGCTGGAAGCGACCGGGACGGTGTATCAATTCGCCATCCAGAAAATCGCGGTCGCGCAAGCGGCAAACAGCACCTCATCCGTCCAGCACATCGTCAAAAGCCTGAACGATCTGGTCACCAAGGCATGCAACCGGGTCTATCGCGACCAGCGCGCCGGCAAGTTTCCCGATCCCCTGCCCGAGCAATTCGCAATTCTGGCGGCCAAACTGACCGGCCACGCGGACGGATTTTATCTGTTCAATGGCGCGCTGGCGCGGCATCTGAAGGACTGCCAGGGCTGGGACGAGAAGGTGTTCCGCCTGCTCACCATCATGGAAATGGCGCCCCAAGACGATGGCCCCCGCAAGCTGGTCTTGTCGTCGATCGATGCGATTCTCGCCGAGTTGCTGGGCGGTTCGAGCGCGCTGCGTGAGCTTCTGGGACCATCGGAAAACCTGGCCGATATGCTGCGAAAGCTGGTGGATCTTTTCCTGGGCAAGTCGCGGGCCGGTTCGGCAGACGGGCTTGCGCTGCTGACGCGTCATTTCGCCGCCGACGATCTGCCCGAGGCGCGCACCGCCATCGCCAACCGCATCGTTGCGGAATTCAAGTCCAACAAGCGGCTGATGCCCGATTCTCTGGTCGAAGAGCTGAAGGCGCTGCGCAGCATTGCCAATTCCATCGTGATGGGGGTCGGCAAATATCTGAGCCATGACGACCTGATCGCCGCCTTCACCTTGCGTTCCGAGAGATTGGTGATGCCGGAGGTCTTGGGACCCTATCTCGACGGCGCGACGCCGGATGAGAAAGTCGAGCGCATGCTTTTCGTGGAAGACAATATTATCGGCGCCAAAAACAAACGCACCCTGGCCGTCCTGATCATGCCGCTGATCACTTCGGCGCCTTTCGATACTTACTTCCAGGACATCAAGCTGTCACCGGTCAAGCGTCTGCAAAAGCTGGCAAGCCTGCAAGGCCGCATCAGGCGCTGCGGGTTCATCGATGTGACACGAGCCGAGATGGCCGAGAAACTGGACCGGCTGGCGGTGGCGGTGGAAGCCCGCGCAAAGCTGCTCGATTCCATCAAGGCCCGCCCGACCATTCATGTGGAGAAGGCGACGACCCTGATCAAATTGACGGCCCAGGGTGTTTTCACCGAAGTGGCCCTCGCCAATAAGGCGCGCCAACTGATCCTTTCCTATCTGTCGCAGCCGGGATTCCTGGCTGGTTATCTGGCCCAACTGCCGCGCGACAAGGACACACCTGCGGACTCCCAGGCGGCAATGAATGAATTGATCGGCGATCTCGCCAAGGCGGGGATCACGGCGGAGACCGGCCTCAAGTCCATCGCGGCCTGACGCTCAGGGCTTTTGCAATTTGAAGGCCTCGCCCACCAGGCAAAGCGCCCCCAGGGTGATGGGAATGTCGGCGATGTTGCAGACGAACAGCGGCATCCGGCCCAGATGCAAGAACAGAAAATCAAACACCGCGCGATAAGCGACGCGGTCATAGAGGTTGCCCAGCGCACCGCCGATGATGAGGCCCAGGCCCAGCGCACTTAACGCGTCCTTCGCCCGCCAGGCCATTGCCCCCAACACGATCACGATGGCGGCGAGGAACAGCGATAGCAGCAGACTGCCACGGTCGGTGTCCTGCCATAACAGGCTGAAAGAAACGCCACGATTCCAGGCATGATGGAAATCCAGCAACCCGGGAATCAGCACCGCGTCCGGCGGGCGCTGTACCAGCAACAAATGTTCGACCGTAAGGTTGAGCAGCGTCACGCTGCCAATTGCGGCCGCCGTGACGGAACGGGCAGCGTTAATGCGCGGCATCCCAATTGTCCGCGGCACGGGCTTCGACGACCAGCGGCACCGAGATTTGCGCGGCGGGAAGCGGTGCCTTCTCCATCACTTGGGCGATCGTCGCGCAGGCGCTGGTAACGTCCCTTTCCGGCGCCTCGAAAATCAGTTCGTCATGCACCTGCAGCAACATGGCGGCATCGATCTTCCTTTCCTTCAGCGCGGGTGGCAGCTTTACCATGGCGCGACGGATGATGTCGGCCGCGGCGCCCTGGATCGGCGCATTGATCGCAGCCCGCTCGGCGCCGCCGCGATGGGCCGGAACCTTGGAATTGATCTCGCGGATATGGATGCGCCGCCCAAACAGAGTCTCGACATAGCCATGGGTGCGGGCGAACTGCTTGGTGTCTTCCATATAGTCGCGGATGCCGGGAAAGCGGCTGAAGTATTTCTTGATGTAATCGCTCGCCTCGCTCTGGGGAATGCCAAGCTGATTGGCGAGACCGAAACCGGAAATGCCATAGACGATGCCGAAATTGATCGCCTTGGCCCGGCGGCGCACTTCGGCGGGCATGCCCTTGACCGGCACGCCGAAAATCTCCGAAGCGGTCATGGCATGGATATCGAGATTGTCGGCGAAGGCCTTTTTCAATTGCGGGATGTCGGCGATATGGGCGAGCAGGCGGAGCTCGATCTGGCTGTAATCGGCGCTGATCAGCTTGTGGCCGGGGGGCGCGATGAAAGCCTGGCGGATGCGCCGCCCCTCCTCGGTGCGCACCGGGATGTTTTGCAAATTGGGATCGGTGGAAGCAAGGCGTCCCGTGGAAGTAGACGCCATCGCATAGGAGGTGTGCACCCGCCCGGTCTTTGGATGGATATAGCCGGGCAGCGCATCGGTATAGGTGCCGCGCAGCTTGGCGAGGCCGCGCCATTCCAGCACCTTCTTGGCGATGGGATGGCCTTGAGCCGCCACATCCTCCAGCACGTCGCTGTCGGTCGACCAGGCGCCGGTCTTGGTCCTGCGCCCGCCTTCCAAGCCCATCCTGCCGAACAAGATGTCGCCCAGTTGTTTGGGCGAGCCGATATTGAAGGTCCCCCCCGCCAGCTTGTGGATTTCGATCTCCAGCGCTGCTTGTGCCTTGCCGAAATCATTGGACAGGCGGCGCAGCAGCTCGGGGTTAATGGTGATACCGGCCTGCTCCATCTCGGCCAGCACCATCGCCAGGGGCCGCTCCAAAGTCTCATAAACGGCGCGCTTGCCGGCCTGGGCGAGCCTGGGCTTCAGGATCAGCGCCAGCCGCAACGTTACATCTGCATCCTCGGCGGAATATTTGGTCGCGTCCGCCACCGGAACGCAGTCAAACGAGATTTTGCCCTTGCCGCTGCCCGCCACTTCCCTGAAGGCGATCGGCGTGTGCGACAGATGCAGCTCCGACAATTCATCCATGCCATGGCCGTGCAGCCCGCCTTCCAGCACATAGGAGATCAGCATCGTGTCATCGACGGGATCGAGCCGAATGCCGCGCTGGAGAAAGACCAGGGCGTCGTATTTGAGATTCTGCCCGATTTTCAGCACCGCATCGTCTTCCAACAGCGGCTTGAGGCGGCCCAGGACATCGACCTCGCGCATCTGCACGATCTCGCCATCCGATCCATCCAGCGCCAGGCCGTCGCCCTTGCGGTGATTGCAGGGGATGTAGCACGCCTCGCCCGGCGCTACCGCCAGCGACACGCCGCACAGCCCCGCCTGCATGGGATCAAGCGAAGTGGTTTCGGTGTCGACGGAGATGACACCTTTCTCGCGCGCCCGCGCGATCCATTTGTCGAGTTCGGCCGCGGATATCACAGTCACATAGGCACTGTGATCGATGGGCGCGCGCAAC
>DATATP010000305.1:0-5250 GCA_036268715.1 Rhizomicrobium sp.
CCGAACCCAACGATGTTTGGTGATTGGGGTCGTCGCCCGCGGCCGAGACCCCGCCCAGCGCGCTGGAACCGGCTTTAAAGCTGAGACTTTCGTGCTGCAAGTTGAAGCTCGCAGTGAGCCGCCACCAGTCGAAAGGCTGATAGCCGCCCCAGGCTTCCAGGCCATAGACATGGCCTTTCATCGAATTGCCGAAGCTCCAGAGCAACGGCAACGTGGTCATGTTCGCCCATTCGACGCTGCGCAAATCGTCATAGGCGTTGTAAAAGATCGAGACCGAGAGCGACGCGAGGGCTGTAAGCTGGAGCCGGCTGCCCGCCTCATAGGCGACCAGTTTTTCGGGCTTGAAATTCTGCGCGCCCTGCAAGTTCAAAACGGAGGGGATGACCGCATCGTTCAGGTCGACATCGAACCGGGTGGGAGCGCGCACGGCACGCGAAACCGCAGCCCATAACATTGTAGCATCATCAAGCCGGAACGATAGGCGGGCGCTGGGCAGCGGTTCGGGTGCCGCATAGGGATCCGCTTCGAACTTCAGCCCCAAGGTCAGCTTGAGCGCGGCGGCAAGCCGGATACTGTCCTGCGCGAAAACATCGCCCAGATCGACGGTGCGCTGGTCGGGAATAAATTGCACCGCCGCGGCGTCCAGATCGAAGCGGTCCCGATAGACACGAACGCCACCGCCCCAAATGAAATTTTGCCGGTCGCCCCAGGCAAAGCTGTGCTGCAATTCCAGATCGTAAGTGTCCAGCGAATAGCCGTAAGGCCCCGAATAGCGCTGCGTCGCATCGTAATAGCTAAGCACCTGAAGCATGGAGCCGTCATCCAGCGCATGCTGCCAGGTCGCCTGGATATTGCCACCGGAAATATCCTGGGCGGGCGCCGAACTTTCTGAGCCGTCATAAAGATCGCCCTCAAGCGATAGCGTATCGCCGCCTTGTGCCCAGTCGAGACGGAAGCCGCCCTGCGACTTGCCCCAGCCATCGGCGGCGGCGGCTCCGGTCGACAGTTTGCCGTGTGGCACAGAGAAGATGTCGCCATAGACCCGGTAATGAAGGTCGTCGGCCAGCGCGCCTCCATATTGCAGGCTCGCCCGGCTCTGTAGATTTCCGGTGCCGAAGTCGGCCACCCCGCCCTGCGTCTCGTCGGCCTGTTTGGTGATGATGTTGATGACGCCGTTGACCGCATTGGCGCCCCACAGCGCCGCTCCCGGCCCGCTGATCACCTCGATCCGTTCGATGTCATCAGGCAGCACATCTTGTTCATCCCACAGCACGCCCCCGTAAAGCGGGGTATAGACACTGCGGCCGTCGATCATCACCAGCAGCTTATCGGCGGCATTGCCGTTAAAGCCGCGCGCCGAGATGGCGTAGCTATCGGCGCTCATTTGGGCGACCTGCAGGTTGGGCGCCAGCCGCAGGATTTCCGGTACGCTGGTCGCGCCGGACCGTGCGATGTCCTCGCCGGTAATTACGAACGCCGCGGCGGGAGCATCCTTGAGTGCCTCGGTGCTCTTCGATACCGAAGTGACCGTCGCATCGAAAAGCTGCTCCGGCGAAAGAGCGAATGGATCGACGTCCGCCGCGCGCGCCCTGGCCAAAGAAGCTGCAAAAACGAGCGCGGTCGCAATCGCGGTTTTCCCGCCATTCCGCGTGACATCGTTGCAAGTCTTTGCGTCCGAATATTTTCGTCGTGCGCGCGACATCGGGCGATCCCATGAGTGACGCGAGGACCGTGGAGCCGCACGAATGAAAAGGGAATTAAGCGCGCGCCGCCGAACGCGTGACGATCCCTCCGTATATATACGTATTGCTGCCCCTCCGCGTGCGCGGTCGAGCGCCAGAATAGGCGCCTATGATTGGTAGAACCTCGCCGGTGATGTAGCTGGAGCATTGCGGCGAGGCGAGAAAGACATAGGCGGTAGCTATTTCCGGCTGGGCAGGATGTTTCATCACCGTTTGAGAGCCGAATTGGGAAACATTCTGCGCTTTCCTGTCCGCAGGGTTTGGGGAATGGCGGTTGGGATGGCGCCGCGCACCGGCCTGCATTGCGCCTTTCAGTTTGGGGTGGCCGTTTCTTATCTGCCTTTGCCACCTTCCTCTGAATCGGCGCGGTGGCTTTGTTCCGGCCGGCGCGTTTTTCTTCCTTGGGGTAGGTCAGCGCGGCGGATGCGGCTCATTCGGCTTCGGTCCGGGCGCCTCGCCGTCGCGCGCTTTGGGCAGACCGCCATAAAGCCCGTCACGATTACGGTCGAAATCGGCGTTTCCGGTCTGCTTGCCGTTTGCCTTTGGATCGAGCTTGTCGTCGGTCTTCTTATCTATCATCAGCGTCTCCTATGCTGGTATCGCCCGCGTTCACTTACCCGAGGCGCTGGCACCGATTTTCTTGGCGACGTCGTCTTCCTTCAGGCCTGAAACGGGATGGCCGTACCCGGACGAGCTTTTGCCCATCATCCCGATGTCATAGATGATCGCATCATTGTTGTCGGCCGTAATGCCCGCCGGGACCCTGTCCAGGCCTAACGCCTGACGCACCCGCCAGGCCACATTGTGATCGCCGGGAGAAGTATCGCCCGAGATACCAAGCGCTCCCACGATCGTGTTGCCATCGTATAAGGCGAGGCCACCACCGAACACCACCACACCGCTGGCCTTTTCGCCCACCATGGGATCGTCCGGCTTGCCATAGGCGGCGGATTCTCCCGCATACATCGTCGCGGTATCCACCGGATTGGTCTGAAGAATGCCATAAAGAAAACCACCAGGCTGGGCGCCGAAATAAAGATTTGCCGTGGAGAATGCGAAGCTGGGAAGACTCAGCGCGTTCGCGGTGTTGGCCTTGGAGATTGCAATGGCGCGGCTGCCGGGCCACTGATCGCCGAGCTCCGCACCACTATAACAAACGGCGCGCACGATGCCCTGGCGATCCACGACCGCAGCCCACATGTGATTATCCAGTCCGCCGTTACTGGGGCCTCCGCACGGTTTCACGCTGGATTTCAGGGCACTCAGAAGAGTCGCATGATCGATCGGCAAACTGGCCATGACTTTGTCCTTCGGTGCGGGCTCGTGCTTGCGGGCCGTTTGTTGCAGTCGGTCGGTGGTGAGGCGGGAATTTTCGAACTTGTCCGCCGGGCGTCGGGGAATTTCAGCCATGGCGGCAAGCCTTTGTTATAGGCGTTCGTGGGAACGCACTTCCAATCCTGACAACAGGCAACAGAGACGATTGTTCCGGAAACGAGCCGCGATTCCGTACTCACATCGCAATCACGAGGTGACCAACGTGCAGGCCCGCAGCAGCGCCGGGATATTGCAAGGCTTGCCCACGAAGATCGAGCCGGCAACCCTGCGATGTTCAATGATGGGGTTTGCCGAAACATAGATCACGCCCAGCTTAGGATAAGCGGCGCGTCCGGCCTCAGCCACACGCCAGCCGTCCACCGGGCCGCCCAGCCGAATATCGGTTACAAGAAAATCCAGGCGCTTACCTGCCGCCAACTGGACAAGGGCATCCTCGCCCGTTCCCGATTCCTCAATGTTGAAGCCAGCCCGGCGTAATTCTTCCGCGAGTTCCGTCCGCAGCAGCCACTCGTCCTCGACGATCAGCCCTACCAATTCTGAACGCATTTCCATGCCCAACTCATCGACGGCTGCCAAGCCAACCGACGCGGTCGCAAATCGTTCCGGGGAACTTTTGTGCTGCCCACACGTATTATCTGTCTGGCCGGGCGGAGCAAGAAAACGTCCTTTGATCGGTCTTGTACGGGTGTCGGGGTGCTGGTTTGACCCTCGCCCACCCTCAGCGCAACATCAGGGCACAATCAGAGGATTTTCGTGTCGATTGCCGAAGGCATGGCCGGGACCGGCCTGACCGCTATTGCGGCGCAAAACCAGGACCGTGAAATTCTGGAGGGGTTGCCGGTCGCTCTCTATCTCACCGATGCACAAGGGCGTCTCACCTTTTATAATCGCGCAGCGGCGGAGTTTTGGGGCCGCCGACCGGATTTGAGCTGCGAATATTGGTGCGGGTCCTGGCGTCTTTACTGGTCTGACGGCCGCGCGATGAAGCATGAGGAATGTCCGCTGGCCGTCACCTTGCGGACCGGCGTTCCACTTCTCGGCGCTGAAGCGATCCAGGAAAGGCCGGACGGACGCCGTGTATTTTTCCGGCCCCATCCCGCTTTGCTTTACGACGCCGCCGGCAGAATTACGGGCGCGCTGAACGTGCTTGTCGATATCGGTTCTCACAAGGAAGCGGAATTGCAGGATCGGCATTTTGCCGCCATTGTCGAGTTCTCCGACGATGCGATCATCAGCAAAAATCTTGATGGCATCATTCTGAGTTGGAACGCAGGCGCCCGGCGCGTCTTCGGCTATACCGATGAGGAGGCGATTGGCAGGCCGGTCCTTATGCTGATCCCGGAGGACCGCCACGACGAAGAGCCGGACATCCTGCGGCGCATCCGAAGCGGCGAGCGCATCGACCATTACGAAACCATGCGCCGCCGGAAAGACGGCAGCCTGGTCGATATTTCCCTCACTGTTTCACCGATCAAAAACGAAAAAGGCGAGATCATCGGCGCGTCCAAGATCGCGCGCGACATCAGCGAGCGCCGCAAGGCCGAGAAGGCCAAGGAATTGCTGTTGCACGAGATCAAGCATCGCGTGAAAAACACCCTGGGTACCGTGCAGGCGATCGCGTTTCAGACTTTCCACCAGGCCCCCCACAGCGAACGCAACGCGTTTAATGCCCGGCTGCGAGCCTTGGCCGGAGCCCATGATCTGCTGACCAGCCATGAAGGCGACTGTATATCGAGCGTGATGATGGTCGAACGTGCTCTGGCTCCCTTCCGCGAGGAACGTGCCGAACGCATAACCATGGAAGGTCCAGATGTCCACCTGGGTTCCGACAAGGCGCTGCTGTTGACTATGGTGCTGCATGAACTGGCCACCAATGCCGTGAAATATGGAGCGCTGTCGGACGCTGCGGGACGGGTCAGCCTTTCCTGGCGCGAGGAAGCCGAGCCGGACCGGCTCGCGTTCGACTGGCGCGAAAGCGGCGGTCCCAATGTCAAGCCGCCCACTTCCCGCGGCTTCGGTTCGACCCTCATCGAGCGCGCGCTTCAACAGGAGCACGGGCGGGCGCAGCTTCAATTCGCGCCATCTGGGCTGATCTGCCGGTTGGAAATGGAAATCTGAACGGCTTCGTACGTTGCCTGTTGCGTGATCCGTACACTATTTCACGCCGGCCTAC
>DATATP010000306.1:0-10076 GCA_036268715.1 Rhizomicrobium sp.
CGGTCGGCCGGTAAGGCGCACCTCAGTATGGCATGTCCGGCACGTTGGACGGCTCGGCCGGGCAGGTATTCACCGGACGGTCGCGACAGGTCTGCCAGATAGTGGGCACCGAATTTCCCGCGATATAGACCGCCGCAACGGTCTCGGTGTTGCGGATGTCGGCAAGCGGATTCTTGTCCAGCACCAAAAGGTCGCCCCATTTGCCCGCCGCGATGCTGCCGATGCTGCTATCGCCCAGCCATTTGGCATTGCTGCTGGTGGCGGCGACAATCGCCTGCATCGGGGTCAGCCCATCCATCACCATCAGCTGCAACTCCTCATGGGCGTTGAAGCCGGGATATCGTCCGGCCGGGCCGCTGTCGGTGCCCATGCCATAGGAGACTCCGGCCTTGGCTTCGGTCGCGAAATTGCCCAGCGCCTGGTAAAAGACCCGGTCCATGTCCCAGAACACTTTCTTCTGGTACGGCAGGCCCGGAAAGCGCGTATAGCCCAGCACGACATTCTTCTCCCGCTCGCTGCTGCGCAGGAAAGCCAGTGTGCCCGGAGTTACGCCGCGGACAAAGAAGGGGTCCTGCAGATAAGGCAGGATGGCCGAGGCATAGGCGATCTCGCGGCTAAGGGTGGGAGCCATCTGCCAGGTGCCGTGACTTTTCATCAGGTCGAGCAGTTCCTTGTCCACCGGCTGGTCGCGGATTTCGTGGGCAAAACCGTCGATGCCCTGGCGCGCCAACTCCTTGGCGTCCGCAAGATAATAGATATGGGCCACCGCCTTGAGATGATGCTTGTGGGCTTCGGCGATGATCGCCTTGCTGACGTCATACGTCATCTTGACGGGAATGGTGTGATGCTCGTCGTCCATCCATAGTTTGATGATATCGACGCCCTTGGCGGCCTGCTCGTCGACCGACTTGATCGCTTCCGCCGGGGTAGAGACCGGCACATTGAGCCCCAACACCCCCCCATAGCCCCCTTTGTAGACTTCGCCCTGCCCCGCGGTGAAGACGCGCGCATAATGGGGCCGGCCGGCGCGCTCCTCCTTGCGGATATCGAAGATGAGGTCCTTGTCGGTGCCGAGTATTTGAACCGTGGTCACGCCATAGGCGACATAGGTCTTGAGGTCCGCTTCGACATTCTGGCGGGTGTAGTATTTAATGTCCTGGGTCTGGTCGTGCATGATGCCGACATGAACGTGATTGTCGATCAGGCCCGGCATCACGAATTTCCCGCTGAGGTCGACGACCTTCGCTCCCGCCGGCGCCTTCAGTTGCGCCACCGGACCGACCCAGGTGATTTTGCCGTCGGTCATCACCAGCGCCGAATGGGGCTCGGCGGACTTGCCGGTGCCGTCGATCAAGGTCATGTCCTTCAGGACAGTGGTCTCGGCCAGCGCCGGGCATCCTGCCAGCAGCGCCGCAGCGGCGGCCAATCCCAAACCCAGTTTGAACTTCCGCATAGCTTTACCTCTCAATGCTGCGCCCACTCCGCCGAATCGTCCCACCGATGCCGCTCCATGATGCTTACAGGACAGGGCACCCCCGTCCGTTCGCGCATGGAACCGGATAGTTGGTGATCGACAGCCGGTCTCGTCGATTCTGCTTTCCCCCCTCCGCCCTTCTTGTGCCTGGCGCCAGCCGGCAGGTCGCAGGAGCACCGCAAGGTGCCGCAAAACTATGTAGAACCTTACGGCAGAGAATCTGGAAAAAAAAGCGCCGGATCTGGGGTGCGCTGCGGCAAGTTGGGACGGCCGAAAGCGGAATTTTCCCGGTTTGAGGCCGGCGGCGGCGGAGGGCGCGGCAAAAAAAATGCCGCCCGGCCGGGCGGCACGAATTTGGACGGGTTGTCCCGCTCTATGTTTTTTTATGCCGGAATTCAGCCGCCAATGCTGCGGAGCAATTCCGGTTATCACAATATGGCGATAGCCTTATCCTGGAAACTGAATTAAAGTGATCGTTCCTATCTAAAAAAATGATAGCTGGGCGCGAAGACAACAATGGCGGCGCCCGAGGGAGAAACTCATGGACGCTCGCGATCTCAAGGTATTCGAGGCCGTAGCACGGCATGCGGGCATGAACCGCGCCGCTCTGGAGCTCCATACCGTGCAATCCAATGTCACGACCCGTATCAGGCTGCTGGAAAGCGAATTGGGGACCGCTTTATTCGAGCGCCATACCAAGGGCATGAAGCTGACCGCCGCCGGGGCACGGCTGCTGCCGCATGCCTTCGAGGTCCGCACGGCGCTCGATAATGCGCGCCGTGCGGTCACGGACGACGGCACGCCCCGCGGTCCGCTCAATATCGGCTCACGCAAATCCACCGCCGCCCTGCACCTGACGGGGATGGTGTCGTCCTATATCGCCACCCACCCCTTGGTCGATGTTTCGGTGCGGATCGAGACCTCATCTGTGCTGATCGATATGGTGCTGGAGCGCAAGCTGGAAGGCGCCTTCGTGGCCGGCCCGGTCGAGCATCCCGATCTGGCGGGCGACGTGATTTTCGACGAAGAACTGGTGGTCCTGTCCAGTCCGGAAATAACCGATCTCTCCATGATCGATTGCGAGCGCACCAAGATGATTGTGCTGGGCAAGGGCAGTTTCTACCACCAGCACCTGGAAGCGATTCTGGCGCAACGGGGCGTGAAGGAATTGCGCCTGTTGGAACTGGGGACCCTTGAGGTGATCATGGGCTGCGTTGCGTCGGGCTTGGGCGTGACCCTGTTGCCCGATGGGGTGATCGGGCCGCTGCAGCGTGAAGGCAAGGTACGGACACACGATGTCGCCGGATCGGATTGCCGGGTGCAGACTCTGTTCGTGCGGCGGCGCGACGGCTTCGTTTCCAGCGCCCTGGCGGCGTTTCTCGACAATGCGCGCGCCTATGCCGCCGATCCGACGATCAATTGAAGCTGCATCTGTCGCAGCGATACCCCCTTCAAGAATCGAGATAGCCGCGCAGGGCCCAGGCAGATTGCCGCTGCTGGCGATAGCGTATATTTTGCCCGTCCGCTTCGGCCATATGAAGCGAACAGGGAGACTGACATGAGACAGGATTTTTCTCGCCGCACAGTGCTGGGCGCTGCCGGAGCGACGGGCATCGTCGCGCTGATGCCCGGATCCGCCTTTGCCGCCGATCCGCCGATTCCGCCCGCCACCATTGCCGCCCGGGAAGGCGCACCGATCATCCCCAAGAAGGTCAACAAGCTGTTCAACGATGCGCCGACCATCAAGGAGCCGAACGACATGCAGTTCGCCGCTAATGGCGATCTGTTGCTGCTGGACCAGGTCGATCCCAACAAGGTGTTCACGGTGAATCCCAAGACCGGCGCGATCCTGTCCCAGATTTCCACCGAATGCATTCATGGCAGCGGCATCACCATCGGCGATGGCGCGCTGTGGCTGACCTCTACCAAAGCGCTGTCGGGGCCGCCCGTGACCATGAAAGTCGATCCCAAGACCGGCGCAACCATCAAGAAATGGGAAACGCCGGGCTGGGGCGTCTATGGCGTCTATGCCAGCAACTCTGCTCAGATCGAGCGGCGCAGCAAATTGCCGCTCGCCTCGGGCGGCCATGGCATCAAATGGGCCGGCAATGGTCAATATTGGATGGCGGTGCCCGCCTCGGGAAAAATCTATCTGATAAACGCCGAGGAAGGGACCGTCGCGCGCACCATCCAGGCGCCGACTGTGCGCACCCATGGCATTGCGCTGGAAGGCGACTATATCTGGTGCGTCGGCAGCGATGAGATGGAAATCTACAAGCTGCAGAAATCCGATGGCCACATCGTCGCCAAGATCAAGCTGGAGAAGGGCACCGATCCCTCGATCCACGGCATGGACATCAAGGACGGCGTGCTGTGGTATTGCGACGCCAACAAGGGCTGGATCTGCAACCTGACCTGATCTCACATCTTGAAACACGAACGCCCGCAAGCCCCGCTTGCGGGCGTTTTGGTTTGTAGGCACCCTGTCCGGCAAATCCGGGAGGACCCCATGACATTGGATCGCCGGGCCGCAATGGGCGGCCTTTTTGCTGGCGCCGCGCTGTGGACGCCGCCTTCGGCTTTCGCGCTGGGCCTGCCGGCCGATAAGATCAAACGCATCCGTTATTACAAGACACCTACGGACGCAGCGGGCCGGCCCAACGTGCATCAGCCGACCTTCAATCAATCCACCAACATCGTGGTGATCGAAACGGCGGGCGGCCTGGTCGGGGTTGGCGAAGGCGGCGATCCCGACACAATGGAGCAATGCGCCGGCATGCTGATCGGGGAAGACCCGTTCCGCATCGAGCATCTGTGGCAGACCATGTTCCGCGGCTATTTCTATCCCGCCGGCCGGGAGAAGCAGCATTCCCTGGGCGCCTTGGATGTGGCGCTGTGGGACTTGAAGGGCAACGCGCTCGGTGTGCCGGTCTGGCAGCTTCTGGGCGGCAAGTCGCGCGACTATGTCGAATGTTATGCGACCGCCTATCCCACTCCCGCTGGCGGTACTCTGGAAGACGCGGCGCGCGCCTGTGTCGGTGAGGGGTTTCGCGCCTATCGCTATTCCCCGCCCACGCCCCGTGAATGGGACCGTTTCGAGATCGTCGAGAAGACCTTCGAGAATTGCCAGTTGATCCGCAAGGGCGCCGGCAAGGACGGGGCCTGGGCGCTGGACTTCCATGCCGAATTCGATCCCCCGGATGCGATCACTTTGGCCGGCCTGGTCGAGCCGCTGCATCCCTATTTCTGCGAGGACCTGATCCGCAGCGAGAATTGGGAGGTCTATAAAAGCCTGCGCCCGCGCCTGAAGGTGCCGATTGCGGTGGGCGAACAGTTCGGCGCCAAATGGGACATCAATGGCCTGATCGAGAGCCAACTGATCGACTATGCGCGGGTGACGGTGCCCAATGTCGGCGGCATCACCGAGTATATGAAGATCGCGGCGCTGGCCGAGACGCATTATGTCGGCCTGATCCCCCATTTCACAGGCCCGATCGGCGAGACAGCGCTAGTGCATTGCCTGACTGCGACCTCTGTGGTGGCGATCATGGAGATGACCGGCGCAGGCCGACGGCCCTGGCCCTACCTCAAGACAGCTTATGATTTCCACAGTGGCAAATTATGGCCCAACGAACGGCCAGGCCTGGGCGTGGACGTCGATACCTCCAAGCTGCAACAGATCGGCGATTACACGGAGCATTATGCGCCGATCTCGGTCGATCACCGCCCGGATGGGTCTTACACCAACTGGTAGGGCGCGAGCTTCAAACTTGATCAGCAGACCTGAACGCCGCCACGGCCTCGCGGGCGCGGCGGGCGATTTCCGCATTGCTATAATCAGGCTTGAACAAATCGCTGCCGAGGCCGAACCCCGCCGCGCCTGCCGCGATCCAGTCCTTCATGTTGGACGGATTGATTCCGCCCACGGCATAGACCGGTACTTGCGGCGGCAGAACCGCAAGCATTGCTTTCAGATGCGAAGGACCGCCGGTGGTCGCGGGAAACAGTTTGAGGTAGCGAGCGCCCGCCGCGACCGCCGCGAATCCTTCGCTGGGCGAGAAGAAGCCCGGCATCACGGTGAGGCCGCGCTTGATGCCCTTCGCGATAACCGCCGTATCCGTGTTGGGCGTCACCATCAGACGCCCGCCCGCCGCCGCCACGCGATCCACATCTTCCATCGTCAACACGGTACCGGCACCCGTCAGGCAATCGGCGAATTTGGCCGCCAGGATTTCGATGCTGCGGAACGGCTCTGGCGAATTGAGCGGCACCTCGATGGCGTGGATGCCCGCCGCGATCAGCGCAGCCGCCACGCCTTCGATCCGCGCCGGCGTAACGCCGCGCAGGATCGCGACAATCGGCAATTCCGTCAGCCGATCTTCGGGGTTCATCCAAACAGTCTCCGATAAGCACGGAAAAGGCCGGTACACACCGCCTGCTCCCCATCGAGAGTCATGACACCATAATCGGCCAGGGGAATGGCATAAAGCGCAGCAAGCGCAGGCGTGCAGATCAACGTCACCGGCACATCAAATGCGAACAACTTCGCCGCGCCCGCGACATCCTCACCGATGATAAGGCCCGACAGATAGGATGACGCCTGCTCCCTGGAAAACTCTCCCGCAAGCTGCCGGCTGCGCGCGCCGAACAGAGAATGGAGCAATCCGGCATGACGGCTTTCCCGCGCCTCGGCCAAACCCATTGTAAAGGCGGGATCTTCCCGCCAAACAGGACCGGAGCCGCGCGCCAGCACACTGTGCCGCGTCAGAAGCTCGAACAATTCACCGGACAGGGCCGTCTGAAAGCGCGTGACGATACCGTCCTGCGCCTCCACCCATTTGGCATGGGTACCAGGCAGGCAGAAAAGTCTTCGGCCGGCGGGCGAGCCGCCCATCGCACCCGCGAGCTGCGTCTCCTCACCGCGCATCACATCCGGATTGCCGAGGGGATTTTTACACTGCAATCCCGGCAATAATGCGATGGGGCGGCCTTCAGCTTCAAAACGCAGCGCCCCTTGCGCCAATTCCTCCAGAGCCGCCGGGCATTGCAGATATGGCACCTCACGCCAGCCGATGGTCGATCCCACCATGCCGCACAATATGGCGGGCCATGATGCATCCCATTCCGCCGTCAGCCCGGCGAACACCGCCGCACAATCCCCTGCCGCCGCGCCCGGTCCTTCCTTCCGCACCAGCACCTCGCCCGCGCCGTCGCACAGGAACAGCCGCAGCCGGCTGGTGCCCCAGTCGCCGCCAATGAATGCCGGTTTGCCTGTCATCACGGCGGTGTTCTAGAGCATGATCGCGCTTCTTTGAATCGCAATCATGCTCTAAGTCATTGATTGACGCGCGATCTTACGGAAAACCGGTTTCCGTTCGTACGCTGGCGCTACTCACTCCGGATCGCGCTCTGGCCGGAACCGTTGGGCCGTCAATCCTTGTGGAACAGCTTGCGCAATTCATCCTTGGCCTGTTCCAGCTTCTTCTTGCGCGCCGAAGGAAGATTGCGGCCGCCGCGATTGATATAAAAGACCAGCATCGACATGGCCGAGCGGTAGGGATCGGATTTGCGGCGATGACTGTGCTCGGCGGACCGCTTGAGCGAGGCGGCGATCTTGCTCGGGCTGGACAGCTTGAACACACCCTGCTTCAGGTCGAGGGCGTCGCTTTCGCGCGTGACCGGGCCCGACCATTTGCGGGCGGGCTTTTTCTTCGGTTTTGTTGTCTTTTTCTTGGCTTTCTTTCGCGTGGCCATCCCGCGCTAACGCGCGAAATCAGGATTCGACTGAAGCAAAAAGAAAGGACCGCGCCGTTAACGGGTCGCCGTGCGCACCGCGTGCTTGCGCAAATGGCGGACGATGGCGATTTCGTCCATGCGGGTTTGGGCCTGGCGTTCCTGCAGCTCGGCCACGCGGCGTTCCTGCTGCTCGGCGGCGATTTCCAGGCTCTTCAGTTCCTGGAACGCTTCCGCCAACTCGCCCTGGGCAACGGCATATTCGCGCTCGATGTCCTTCATGGTGGTGCGCAGATTCTCCCGCCGCGCATCTATGGAGCGCAGGAAGGACGGAAAGGCCAGCCTGCCGATATCGGAATCCCCGGCGCGCTGCTTTTCGCGCACGACATTGTCATCCAAGTCGGTCAGCTTGTGTTCCAGGTCCAGGCGCATCGCCGCGATCGAGCCGAGGCGGCGTTTCATCTCGTCGACGCGAAAACGCTTGAGGCGCAGCAGACTGTCTGTGCGGTTCATCACCCTCTCCCTTCGACGCCGTCCAGGATCGCGGATAGCGCGCCATAGCCCTCGCTCAACGTCGCCCGCTCATCCTTTCTCTGCGAGAGGAAGGCTTCGAGCCGCGGGCTGAGCTTTACGGCATGGTCCACTTCAGGATTCGTGCCAGCCTTGTAGGCGCCCAATCGGATCAGCTCGGCCATGTCTTCGTAAACGGTGAGCGGCAGCCTGGCCCGCAAAACCAGCTTTTGCTCGGCCTCGCTGTTGCAGCCCGGCATGGCGCGGCTGACGCTTTTAAGGACATTGATGGCGGGAAAGCGTCCCCGTTCCGCAATGGCACGTTCCAAAACGATATGCCCGTCCAGGATGCCGCGCACCGCGTCCGACACCGGCTCGTTCATATCGTCCCCTTCCACCAATACGGTGAACAGGCCGGTGATCGATCCGCTTTTCCCGCTCGCGCTTTCCGCACCGGGCCCCGCCCGCTCCAGAAGCCGCGGCAGTTCGGTGAACACGGTCGGGGTATAGCCTTTGGAGGCCGGCGGTTCGCCCGCCGACAATCCGATCTCGCGCTGGGCCATGGCAAAGCGGGTCACCGAGTCCATCAAGAGCAGCACATTGAGGCCCTGGTCGCGCAACTGTTCGGCCACGGTCATCGCCACATAAGCGGCCTGGCGGCGCACCAGCGGCGCTTCGTCGGAGGTGGCGGCGACCACAACGCTGCGGCCTAAGCCTCCGGGACCCAGATCGTCCTCGATGAATTCCTTCACTTCCCGGCCGCGCTCGCCGATCAGGCCGATCACGATGGCATCGGCGTTGCTGTTGCGCGCCAGCATGGCAAGCAAGGTGGACTTGCCGACGCCGGAGCCGGAAAAGATGCCCATGCGTTGGCCGGAGCAACAGGTGACAAAGGCATTGAGCGCCCGCACGCCCAGATCGAGCTTGCCGCCCACGCGCCCGCGGCTGGTGGCCGGCGGCGGAGTGGCGCGCAGCGGATAAGGTTTGCGTCCCAAGGCGAGAGGGCCCTTGCCGTCGATCGGCGCCGCAAAGCCGTCGATCACCCGGCCGAGCCAGGCCTTGGAGGGATAGATCGAAGCCGGCCGGTCGTCGAAATCGGCCCGGGCGCCCAGTGCGATACCGTCCAGCGAGCCCAGCGGCATCACCAGCGCACGGCCTTCCCGGAACCCGACCACCTCACAGGGAATTCGCTTGCCCCCGGGGGCGAACAGCCGCACTTGGCCGCCCAGGCTGACGGCCCCGGCGGCGCCGGTCACTTCGACCGCCAGGCCTTCAATCCTGGCAACCCGGCCGAACCGGATCAGAGTGGGCAGCTTTTCAATTTCAGCGAGCAGGGCGCGCATTTTTTCCTTACGGGGACTGCCATCTTTTTGCCCCCTGACCTGCCCATTCTGCCCCTCAGGATTTAAATGGCGGTAAACTTAACAAATCGAATCAAGGCCCTGGCGGAATCAAGTTCCCCGAATGTCGGTCTTAAGAAGAATGAGTCAGAGTTGAAACCCATGTGCTTTGTTAAAGCTGCTGTTAACCAATTAGGCTTACCGTCCGGCCATCGATTAACCTTAATTCGGCACGGTGCCGGATGCGACAGGTGTAAACGTAAAGGGGCCTGACATGCGCGTACTCCTTATCGAAGACGACAGCGCCATGGCGCGGAGCATCGAGCTGATGCTCCGCAGCGAGGGCCTTAACGTCTACACCACCGATCTCGGCGAGGAAGGGATCGATCTGGGTAAGCTTTATGACTACGACATTATCGTGCTCGACCTGCAGTTGCCGGACATGAGCGGCTTCGAGGTGCTGAAAGCGTTGCGCGTCGCCAAGGTGCAGACGCCGGTCCTCATCCTCTCAGGCAATGCGATTGTCGAAGCCAAGGTCAAGGCGCTGGGCTTCGGCGCCGACGATTACATGACCAAGCCGTTCCACAAGGACGAGCTGGTCGCCCGCATCCAGGCGGTAGTGCGCCGCTCCAAGGGCCATAGCCAGTCGGTGATCACCACCGGCAAGCTGACCGTCAATCTCGACGCCAAGACGGTGGAAGTCGACGGCGCGCGGGTGCATCTGACCGGCAAGGAATATCAAATGCTGGAACTTCTTTCCCTGCGCAAGGGCACCACCCTCACCAAGGAAATGTTCCTCAATCATCTTTATGGCGGCATGGACGAGCCGGAATTGAAGATCATCGACGTGTTCATCTGCAAGCTGCGCAAGAAGCTGGCCGCCGCCACCGAAGGCGCCAATTATATCGAAACCGTCTGGGGCCGTGGCTATGTGCTGCGCGATCCCAACGGCAACGAAGAAATCATACAAGTCGCCTAAGCCAGTCTTCATCAGAGCGTTCAAAAGGCGTGGGCCGAGC
>DATATP010000307.1:0-2002 GCA_036268715.1 Rhizomicrobium sp.
TACATCAGGGAACGGGCTGCCGACGCATGCCGCCTGCTGTTTGTGGGAGTAGATTGGAGGCGCAAGGGGGGAGATATCGCGCTGGCGGTGGCGGAGGAATTGAGGAGGCGCGGTTTGCCGGCCGAGTTGGAGATTGTGGGATGTGTTCCGCCGCGCGTCGTTCCCGGTTTTGTGCGGGTGCATCCATTCGTCTCAAAAAAGACGCTGGAAGGCCGGGCGCTGATGGCGCAGCTATATCAACGAAGTCATTTTCTTTTGCTTCCCACCCGGGCAGAGGCGTACGGCGTGGCATTCGTCGAGGCTTGCGCGCACGGTGTGCCCTGTATGGGTTCCAGCGTGGGCGGTGTGACGACCATCATCAAGGATGGCGTCAATGGCCGGCTGTTGCCATTGGAAGCGCCGCCGGCCCTTTACGCAGACCGGATACAATCACTGTGGCAGGATCCGCAATCATACCGTGAATTGTGCCGTTCGGCATTCCGGACCACGCAAAGCAGGCTATCGTGGACCCAGTTCGGAAACACAGTGCGTGGATTGGTGGAAACTTTATGATGCCAGTCTGGCGGAACGCAGGCGGCGCCAGCGGAGATATAGCCACAGCAGCAGATTGGGGCGGACGGCTTGTGTACCTTCGGCCCACCAACCCGCCGGTCTGCGATGATGGTCTGCAATGGCCCGGACCGTTTCCCAGGCGGACCAGTCCGGCACTATTTGTTGAAACGTCTGTTCGACTTGTTCCTCGGAGAATGGAAAGGATCCCCAGCTTTTCGCTTCTTCGATGGAGGGTTGGTCGTAGAACGCGCGGAACAACTGGTAGCTGACCCGGCGATAATCGTCCAACGACCGATCCGCGGCTGGCATATTCCCGAGCCAGCAGGTTGTGAATTGCCGGATGGCGGCTTGCAGGGTGGCGAGCCCCCAGTCCAGCGCGCGCTGGTTCTGTTGGGCGGCGAGGACGGGCTCGATTTGACCGTTCTTCTCCTGATAACCCAATACCGAGCCGTGATCTGCCGCAGTGAACAATTCGAAGATGATGGGAGATTGTTTTTTGAAATGCGACAGCAGGGGCTGGTCCTGATTCATGTAGCCGACGAGGGTTTGTTCGTCGTTAAACTTGTACATCTGGTGCAGGCCGAAATAGAAGCCGGTCAGTTTCGTACCGGCGGGCCTGATCGAAAGCGAGAGCAGCCGGGCGAGGCTCTTCTGCAGGTTGCCATACCAGCCGATGTCGACGATGGCGAAGGGGACATCCTCCAGCAGCCCTTCCTGGGTGAGATATTCCAAGGCGAGTATCCGGCGCACGCGCGCCTGTCCTTCAATGGCGGCAACCAGCCGCGGCTCCAGCATCAAGCCGGCGAGTTCCTGTGGAGACCGGTCCAAAGGCTGGTCCCAAGTGGCTGCGGGAAAACCGGCATCGGCCAGCAGGTCGGCAAAATCATGCGGTTCAAGGCCGAGACGACGGAAGATCTGGTCGATGGTCAACCGTTTGGTGCGGGGCAGCACCCATTCAAAATCGTCGGGCGTGAACCGTTCGATGGCGGCGGGATGCCACGCCTGGCGCGAGCCGTACAGGTAACGACATTCCACATCCAGTTTGCGCGTACGCGCAATGGATTGCGCGAGTTGGTGCAGGATCTGGCCGTCGCGCGCCACGAAATAGAGCCGGCGAAGACCGCGTGCGCGGGCTTCCTCCAGGCACCAAAGAACAAAACCCAGAAGCAAAGGTCCCACGATCTGTGTGCCGCTTTCCCAAATGGCTCGTTGCCGGGCATCGGTTTCGGGATTCGCGAGGCGCGCGAGCCGCATGGCGCCGGCCAGTTGCGAACGCCAGAGCGGAGCAAACTTTTCTTTTCCGCGCGCCGATCGCTCGTAACGAGTAAGGCGGGCGTCGGGAAATTCCTCCGCAGCGATGTCTTCCTGGCGGGCGGTTAGGACATCGGCTTGCGGGTTGTCGCCGATGTGTTGCCACGATGTTTCGTGAGACAGGCTCTGGCGGATTTTT
>DATATP010000308.1:0-51652 GCA_036268715.1 Rhizomicrobium sp.
GGCGGGGCTTCCCACCCGCCGCGAGGTCTGGCCGCGCGACAAGGCGGTGGAGCATTTCAAGGGCATCGGGGAGCAGTACAAGGCCGAACTGATCGCCGGCATTCCCGCCGGCGAAGACGTCTCGATCTATTGGCATGGCGACTGGCACGATCTCTGCCGCGGACCGCATTTCCGCACCACCGCCGAGATCGGCGATGCGTTCAGGCTCACCAAGATCGCCGGCGCCTATTGGCGGGGCGACGCCAAGAACGCGCAACTTCAGCGCATCTACGGCACCGCCTGGCGCGACAAGAAGGAGCTCGACGCCTATCTGACGCGGATCGAGGAAGCCGAAAAGCGCGACCATCGCAAGATCGGTAAGGAGATGGACCTCTTCCACATGCAGGAAGTGGCGACCGGCCAGGTCTTCTGGCACGCCAACGGTTATGTCATCTATCGCGCGCTGGAAAACTATATCCGCCGCCAGTTGGCCCGCGCCGATTACACCGAGGTGAAGACCCCGCTGCTGATCGACCGCAAGCTCTGGGAAGCCTCCGGCCATTGGGAGAATTACCGCGAGCATATGTTCCTGGCCGAGGTCGAGGATGAGAAGACCATCCTCTGCGTCAAGCCGATGAACTGCCCGGCCCATGTCCAGATTTTCAAGGACGGGCTAAAATCCTATCGCGAGCTGCCGCTGCGCATGGCCGAGTTCGGCTCCTGCCACCGCTATGAGCCTTCGGGCGCGCTGCATGGCATCATGCGGGTGCGCGGCTTCACCCAGGACGACGCCCATATCTTCTGCACCCATGAGCAGATCACCGGCGAGGTGACGCAATTTTGCAATCTGCTGATGGCGGTCTATCGCGATTTCGGCTTCACCGATGTCAAGGTCAAGATCGCCACCCGGCCCGACCACCGCATCGGCAGCGACAAAATCTGGGACGAATCCGAAGCGGCGCTGGAGGCGGCGACCAAGGCGGCGGGCCTGGAGTATGTCTTCAGTCCGGGCGACGGTGCTTTCTATGGCCCCAAGCTGGAATTCGCGCTGCGCGATTCCATCGGTCGCGACTGGCAATGCGGCACCTTGCAGGTCGATTACAATACCGCCGAGCGGCTGGGCGCCTCCTATATCGGCGAGGATGGCGGCCGCCATGCGCCCGTCATGCTGCACCGCGCGGTGCTGGGCTCGATGGAGCGGTTCATCGGCGTCTTGATCGAGCATTATGCCGGGGCCTTTCCGGTCTGGCTGGCGCCGCTGCAGGCGCGGATCGTGCCGATCAGCGAAAAGGCCAATGATTATGCAAGGCAGGTTCAGGAAAAGCTGCTCGCCCTGCCCCTGACGGGCGGCATGCCGCTCAGGGTCGATATCGACATGGGCAATGAGCGGATGCAGAAGAAGATCCGCGACGCCCAGCTCCAGAAAATCCCCTATATGCTGGTGGTGGGCGAACGCGAGGCGGCCGAGGGCAAGGTCGCCGTCCGATTGCGCTCCGGGACCGACCTGGGAGGGATGGCGCTGGAAACTTTCCTGGAAAGGATCAAAAAGGAAGTCGAATCCCGCCATGATGTGGCCGAATAGGCCTTGCGAAAAGCCCGGACGACCCTATTCTACCGGCCGACGGGCGGGGTATCGCCTGTCTGTGTGTGAGCAAAGCTCGCGCCCTGCAAAAAGGATATCTCTCTGCGCTGTTTCACGAACCATGTTTCGCGAGGGCCAGGTGATCTCCTCGCGAAATGCGGCGGCGTGCGCGTCAGACAAAGGAGAGAGTCATAGTCCCCAGACGTTTTCAGCAGCCCGGCCCGGCCCCATCCAAGGACGGACCGCGTATCAATGAAGAGATTTTTGCTCCGACGATCCTGCTGATCGGCGATGACGGGCACAAATACGGCGCCATCGGCACGGAAGAGGCCCGGGCCCTGGCCGAGGAAAAAGGCTTCGACCTGGTCGAGGTGTCCCCCGAAGCCAAACCGCCCGTCGTCAAACTGATGGATTATGGCAAATACAAATACGAGCAGCAGAAAAAGGCCGCCGAGGCGCGCAAGAAGCAGAAGGTCATCGAGATCAAGGAGATCAAGATGCGCCCGACCATCGACGATCATGATTACAATGTGAAGATGCGCGCCATGAAGCGGTTCTTCGACGAGGGCGACAAGGTCAAGGTGACCCTGCGCTTCCGGGGTCGCGAAATGGCGCACCAGCATCTGGGCATGGATTTGCTCAACCGCGTCCAGAAGGACACGGAGATTTTCGCCAAGCTCGAGCAATATCCGAAAATGGAAGGCCGCCAGATGATGATGGTTCTCGCGCCCCGGTAGGGCGCTCGAACCATCATTTAAGCATAACTATCGATACCAGTTGGCCGGCCGCGCCCAAGCGGCCGGCGGGCGCGAGAAGCCCAAGCCCCACGGGCTTGGGCCGGAGAGCCCCGCAGTGCAGAACTATCGCTGTGGATTCAGAACGTCGGTCGCGTACCAGCGACCGACGGGGGCGGGGCCGGACGGAAACAAGCTCATTTCCTACCGCCCAAGTGGCCACGGCCAAGCGGCCGATGCGGGGCGAGAAGGGCGGCCCCACGACCCCATGTCGGAAAGCCGCCCCGCGCCGGTCCGCCAGAGCGAACGCAAACATTCGGGCGTCCTACTCCCCCACCATCTCCTTATACGTCACCCGTCCCCGCTTCATCAGAAATACCGCATGCGCGCCGTCCGGCACCGCATGCGCAAGGAAATTGAACATCGTGCTTCCCCGCGACGCGCTGCGACCAAGCCAGAATACGTATGTCCCGCAGCGGTCCCGAACGGCTAGACAGGCCAGGATCGCCGGATCGAGCCGGTCGTAATCGCGGGAGCTTTTCGGCATGAGAAATTCCATGGTGCCGAGGTAAGACAAGGTCTGTGCGCCTGGGAGCGTATGGTCGAAGCCGAGCCGCGGCAGCCGCACCCCGGGCGTGCCGGGTGTCACCCGCGCATAGGCGGCGCGAAACTGCTTGAGGCTTGAGAAGCTGCTATAGGATGGGACTCGATCCCGCTGCCACGAATAAAGCGCGGCCGCGATCAGCACTCCACCCACGCAAATGATGGCTGCCAACCGTCGCAGCGAATCCATGCGCTTGTTTCCGCGCCATTACCCCAAAAAAATTTTACTCAAATTGCGGTGCACAAGAAAGCCGGTCAGGGTGAATTCATTGCCTCCAGCCGGTCCAGTTCGGCGACCAACGCCGCCCCGAAATAATATTCCAGTTCGCCCCGCGCACCACGATAGGCGGTGGGACCTTCGCCAGCGCACACAAGCGTGCCATCGGCAATCTCGCCGGAGGCGGCCAGCACGCCATGTTCGAAAGTTAACGGGAACAAGGTGCTCACCAGCGGCTTGAGAGCGTGATAGTCCCAACCCTTCTCGATGCACCAGGCGTGGATTTTACACCCCCTGCCCGCCCGTTCCAGAAACACACAGCCGCCATCCCGCACCCGGGTTCGCAGATGGTGGCCGCCAGGGAATTCCGGGTCGGCAACGATTTCATCGGTGAACCATTGACTGACGGGCACGCCGACCGCGGCATGGAAATCCTCCGGCAGCGCCTTCAGTCGAGCAGCGTTGCCGACATCGATGTCCACGCCATGATCGCAACAGGCGTCATGGCAAAATCCGCAGGCCATGCAGTTCTGGAAATAGCGCAGGGAAAAAATGCGCCGCTCGACGGCTTGTAACACAGGCCCCCCACCCCGGCAGGGGTAAGCGCACGACAAGGCCAGGGTGTCGCTCACTTCGCAGCCGCATCTACGATCGCAGCGATCAAGTCGTCATAGCAGATGCCCGCTTCGGCGGCGGCGGCGGCGAACCCGGCATCCGGCGAGATACAGGGGTTAGCGTTGATCTCCAAAATCAGCGGTTCGCCCCCTTCCGTGACGCGGAAATCCACCCGCACGAACCCCGACAGGCCGAACAACGCCCAGGTGCGGCGGCAGGCATCGCTCAGCTTCGCCGCCAGCGCGGATTCATTCCGCTCGACACCAAAGGCGCGCACCGTGCCGTTCCAACCGGCGGAATCCTCCTGCCATTTTGCGGCATAGCCGACGATGCGCGGCTTACCGTCCGGCCAGGATTCGAACCGCATCTCAGCCATTGGCAGAATACGGGGGACACCACGTTCCTCGACCACTGCGATATTGAATTCCCGGCCTTCGACGAATTTTTCGGCAAACCAATCGCCGCCATAACGCGCGGTGCAATGAGCGGCCCGGGCCCGGATCGCCTCGGTGCCCGACACCACACAGCCATCGTCTAGGCCGATAGACGCATCCTCCAACACCGATTTCACAATATAGCGGCCCCCATTCACGCCCGCCCAATCCGGCGGCACGCTCCAGTCGGGGGTGGCAAGACCCGCCTCGCGCAGATGCCGTTTGGTGCGGGGCTTGTCATTGGTCAGCGCCATCGCTTCGGCTGTGACCCCGGTAAAAGCCATGTCTAACCGCGCCAGCAACGCAGGGGCCTGAGGCGCGAGCTGCCCCAGCCCGTCCACGCCTTCCACCAGATTGAATACAAGGTCGGGAGCGTTCTCCTCCAGCAGTGCCGCCATTGCGGCCGGGTCCTTGCGAAAAGCGGCTTGTACGGCCTTGTGGCCTTTGCGGATCAGGGCCGCAGCTACTGCATCGGCCGCAATCAGCGTGTCCTGTTCTTCCGGCGGTGCATCGGCCGCGATGTCGGAATGCAACACCAGCACGCGCATCAGCGGCCTCGCAATTCGGGATGCCGGCGCAAGAAGGATTCTACGAACTCTCCGATCAACTGCTGATAGGACAGCCCTTCGAACTCGGCAATGAAGCAAAGATCGGAATAGCCGGGCCGGATGCCGGCCAGGGGATTGACTTCGACGAAGCAGGGCTTGCCGGTCCGGTCCTGCCGGATGTCGATACGGCCCCCGTCGCGGCAGCGCAGAGCACGCCATGCCATCAACGCGACCTGTCCGGCCGCGCGCGCCGCATTGTCCATGCCACGCACGATCTTCAGCTTATCTTCCCACTTCTCCTTGTTTTCGAAGCCATAGCCATGGCCGATATAGTTGCCATTGGGCACAATTTCGCTGACGCCCAGCACCTTTGCGTCCGCGCCCGTACCGGTGATGCCGACCGTGAATTCACGGCCAGGGAGGAATTCCTCCACCAAAACCGGCTGCCGGAAGCGCTCCAGAAGACTGACGGCGGCGTGCCGAAGGGCTTCGACGTCGTCGACCTTGGACATCGCGCCGACGCCTTTGCCGGAGCCTTCCGCCACCGGCTTCAGGAACAGCGGGAACGGCAGGCTCACACGCGCAATATCTTCGGGCGTTTCGACCACGGCGAAATCGGCAACCGGAACGTCCTGGTCACGCACCACTCGTTTAGCCATCGCCTTATCCAGCGCCAGCGCCAGGGTCAGGGGATCGGAAAATATGGTGGGGATGTCCCAGGCTTCCAGAAGCGCCGGGGCCTGGGCCTCGCGCGCCAGACCCTTCAGGCCCTCGCAGATGTTGAACACCGCATCCCAGCGCTGGCCCGCCACCAAGGCGGCCGCGAGCGCTTTCACATGCCCGATGCGGACCGGCATATGGCCAAGCCCGGCCAGCGCTTCGCAGATGGCGGTGATGGTTTCCTCGGCATCGAACTCGGCAGTGTCTTCTTCGGAGAAGCCGAGGGCGCGATAATCATCCCTGAGATCGTAGGTGACGCCGATGCGCATGCATCAAGCGCCAATTTTTCCGCCGGGGTCCGGATAACGGTAAATCTCGCCTTCGAAATTCTTCAGCAGCAGAAAATCGCCTTCGCGCCCCATCACGGGGTCGGGCGCAAGCTGGATCTTGCCGCCGCCCCCTGGCGCGTCTATGCAGAAAATCGGCGTGGCATAGCCGGTGGTATGGCCCCGCAAAGCGTTAATGATCTCCAGCCCTTTTTCCACCGGGGTGCGGAAATGCGCGGAGCCGCGGATGGGATCGCACTGGTAAAGATAATAGGGCTTCACCCGGTTTTTCAGCAGGCCCTGCATCAGGCTGGTCATCGTGGCGGCATCGTCATTGACGCCTTTGAGCAGGACGGTCTGACTGCCCAGCGGGATGCCGGCGTCCGCCAGCCGGGCGGTGGATTCCGCCACTTCGGGGGTCAACTCGGCGGGGTGGGTGAAATGCAGGCTCATCCAGAGCGGGTGGTGCTTGCGCAGCATGCGGGTGAAGCTCTTGGTAATGCGCTGGGGCAGCACTACCGGCATCTTGGTGCCTATGCGCAGGAACTCGATATGCCTGATCGCGCGCAACCGGCCCAACAGCCAGTCCAGCTTGTCGTCTCCCAGGGTTAGAGGATCGCCGCCCGACAGAAGCACGTCGCGCACTTCGGTGTGAGCCTCCAGATAGGCGATCGCCTGTTCCCATTGTCGGGTGGAGAAGCCGTATTCTCCGCCCGGATTGCCGACCATCCGCGAGCGGGTGCAGTAGCGACAATAGGTCGAACAGGTGCCGGTGACCAGAAACAGCACCCGGTCGGGGTAGCGGTGGACCAGCCCCGGCACCGCCGTGTCATGGTCCTCGCCCAAAGGATCGTCCTCCTCGCCGGGGGCCCGCAAATACTCGTCGCTGACCGTGATGTGGGTGCGGCGCAGCGGCTCGCTCGGGTCGGCCAGGCCCATCAAGCTGGCATAATACGGCGTGATACCGACCGGCAGCGCACCCTGGTGTTGCGAAACGGCCGCATATTCGTCCTCGGACAGACGAAACACCCGCGCCAGATCGTCCAGGGCGCGGATGCGAGTCCGCACCTGCCAGCGCCAGTCATTCCATTCCGCCGGTCCGCTGCCGGGATAAAAGCGGCGGTAAAAAGCACGGCTCTCCACCCCAATGGGAAACAGATGCACCGGCTTGCGCATCGCATCTTTCTGGGGCGCGATTGGCTGCGGGACGGCATCGGTGACCAAAACAGGGGGAGCTTTGCGGCGCGCCTGGCTGTCAGGCCTGGGGGCTCCTGCTTCACGCCCCCGCGCTAAGGGAAGACCCATTTGTCTCGTGACGCTCCGAAGTGACACGCACAGCGAAAGCCCCCACGGCCTCCATCAACGCGCAACACGACTTGCTCGATATTTCCAAGCTTCGAAATATTGTCAAGGGACTGTGCCGCTCGGCTGGTCCTATTGCGGGACGTCATGAACCCGCGTGACGCGATAAAGCGTGACGTGAACCCTCCTGCCGCGCGAATAGTTGAAGCCAAAAAGATCGGCCAGGGCGGTGGCGTCGGCTTCGCGCTCCGCCAACCCCGCAAGGAATGCGCCGCGCGCCCGGTCTTCGATCAAAGCGAGGCCGCCGCTCTGAACGCCCAGCGCGGCGGCCTCCGCGCCGTTACTGGCAAGCCGCGTGTCCGCGCCCAGTGCGAACACCAGACTGGGCTCGGTAAATCCCGCGGCGACGGGCGGGGGATCGTTCGGCCGGCGATGGTCTTCGACCAGCGGCTTGAGTCGCTCACTTACCCACAGCTGCGTGAGCCGCGGCCCCACGCCTGCCGTCAGAGTCGGTACGAAAATGAACGCCGCCGCAATGCTGATGGCCAGCGCCCACAGTTTTGCGCCACGCAGGCCGAGAATCAGGGCGCCCATCGCGAGCGCGCCACCCAGTCCGGCCAGCAGCTCCAGCCACCACACATCGCCGTTGCCATAGAGGCGCGGCAGCAACACCGGCCCGGCCGCGAGCGCGGCTGCGCCAAGAACGAACTGGATGGCGCCGATCCAGCGCAACACGCCAACCCGTCGCGGCGGCAGCGTTGGCAGAACGGCGGGCGTATCACCGGCTTTTTCCGGCGGATTCTCTCCAGGCCGGATCGGCAGGGCCCGTGCCGCGCTCGGGTTGCACAGCCACACCGCCGTCAGAATCGCCAGCGCCGGATAGGCGGGCAGCACATAATGCGGCAGCTTTGTGGGCACGGCTTCGAACATCAGCCAGGACGCGCCAGCCCAGGCGAGGAGGAAGCGAATCATCGGATCGCCGCGCCGCACGATCGCTGCACCCACCGCTGGCGCCACAAACAGGACGGCAGGCCAGAAGCAGAGCGAGGAAAGGATGAGGTAATAACCCGGCGGCATGCCATGAGTCTCTTGGCCGCTCACCAGCTTTGCGCCGAAGTCATGGCCGACCGATTCGGCAAAAAAGGCGCCGTGGCTCGCCAAGGTGATGGCGATCAACCAGGGGGTGACCAGCAGGATGGTCAGCAGCACACCGGCGAACGGCCTGAGCGCCTTCAACCAGCCGGCCTTCCGGTCCCAAATCAGCAGCGCGATGATGGTGATCGCAGCGACGGCGGGGACGACAAAGCCCTTGACCAGGATGCCGGCAGCGAAGGCGCCCCAGCCCGCCATGACCAGACTGGTAGGGGGCCGGGGTGCCACGACATCGCGCGCCGCGCGATAGACCCGTGCCATCACGCCCATCGTCCCGATCACGCAGCCGATCTGCACCGCGTCGGTGGTGGCGATGGTGGACTCCCCCGTCAGCAGGACCGACGAGCCCATCAGGAGGCCGGCAACTAGGGCCCCCTCCGGCGGCAGGAGCGCCCTGGCGCACCAGAAAGTGAGCCACACGCCCGCCAAGCCCCCGAGTAACGAGGCAAGCCGATATGTCCAGATTTCGCCATGCGCGCCCTGCCCCGCTATGGCGGTGGTCGCGCTTTGCAGCCAATAGACCGCGATAGGCTTCTTGTAGCGGGGCTCGGCGCCGAAGCGGATGTCGACATAATTGCCGGACTCCAGCATCTGGCGCGAGGCCTGGGCGTAACGGCTCTCGTCCCGGTCCAGCGCCGGCAGCGACAAGACGCCCGGCAGCCATAGTGCGATGCAGAAAATCGCGAGAAACAGCCGCGGGCGGCAGGCGAGCCAAGTCAACAACCTGGGAAAGGAAGGCGCCGGTGGATCGGCGGCCGCCGTGTCGGTCATGTCCTCAAACCTCGAAACGGGGCGGTCACTGCCTGCTGCAGGGCTTTTTCCTGCGGATTTGGCTCTGTATAAGCCTCCCGATCCCGGCGGAAAAGCCGCCAGGCAGGGAGTGAACATGCCGAGCAGCCCGCTGGCTTTCTCGCTCGTCATCGCGGTGATGGACGAGGAAGACAACATGGCACCCCTGGTGCGCGAGATCGCGGACGCCCTGGCGGGGAGCGACCCGGCGCGTGCAGAGGTCATCTTCGTCGATGACGGCAGTCGCGACGGCACGGTGGCGGCGCTGGCCGCCCAGCGCAGCGTTCTGCCGGGCCTGCGGATCGTCCGCCATGACCGCAACTATGGCAAGAGCACGGCCCTGCGCACCGGCATTCACGCCGCCCGGCATGACATCGTGGTCACCATGGACGGGGACCTGCAGAACGACCCCACCGATCTGTTCGCCCTGCTGGCGCCATTCGAGCGGGACGCTGGGCTCGGCCTGGTCGCCGGCCAGCGGATCAAGCGCGAGGATCGTTGGAGCAAGCGCATTGCTTCGCGCATCGCCAACCGCCTGCGCCGGCGGCTGCTGAAGGACGGAGCCCGCGATTCGGTGTGCGGCTGGAAGGCGATGCGGCGAGAGTTGTATTTGGTCCTGCCGTTTTTCGACAATATGCACCGTTTCCTGATCGCGCTTGCGATCCGGGAAGGTTCGCGGATCGCCTTGGTCGATGTGCGCGACCGCCGGCGGGTGCATGGCCGGTCAAAATACACAAATTGGGGACGGCTGGTGGTGGGCATCCCGGACCTGCTGGGAGTGATCTGGCTGGCGCGGCGTTTCCGCGGCCAACCTGAAACGAAGGAACTGTAATGGCTTTGCTGACCCACTGGTATCTTATGGCGATGCAGCATCCCTACGACGTGACCTGGAACGCCGTGGGATTCCTGGCGCAGTTCGTGTTCGGAATTCGCTTCATCGTCCAGTGGTTGAAAAGCGAACAGGAAGGCCGCAGCGTCGTGCCCATTCTGTTCTGGTATTGCAGCCTGATCGGCGGCGGCATGAACTTGGTCTATGTCGTGCATCTGGGAGCGTGGCCACTGGTGCTGGGAGCTGCGGTGCCCCTACCGATCTATGCCCGCAACATCTGGCTGATCTACCGGACCCATGCACGGTCCTCCACTTCGGTCTAAAATGGTTCCGTGTTAGCCTTTCGGCTCTTCGCTCGGGGAGGCAATCATGCTCGGCGCGTTTCCGACCATTCTGGTCGCGGTGGTCCTTTACAGCATCGTGGCGCTTGTCGGCGGCCTCAGCCATCATGACATACAAAGCTGGCTGAGCGACGCCTTCCAGTTGAAAATGTTCTCCGGCGATCTCTGGCGGATCAGCGTCGGGGACCTTTTCGTCCTGGCGGCGCTGGCCATGCTGTTCATCGAAGTGGTGAAGGCGACCCGGACCTCCCAGCGTGAGATCCTCAATCATGCGTTCTCGATGCTCACTTTCGTCGTCGCGCTGGTCGAGTTCATCACTCTGCATGGCTTCGCCACCTCGGTGTTCTTCCTCATCATGGTGATGACGCTGTTCGATGTGGTGGCGGGCTACACCATCTCCATCGTGACCGCCCGGCGCGACCTGTCGGTGGTGCCGCCCGCGAGCACGCATGGCTGATTGCACCATTGCGGACAGCGGGCGAATGGATGAGCCGTTCCAAGCTGATGGTCTGGGCGGGAACGGGGACAACACCCGCCCTTGAAAAGCGGGACTTGGGACCCCAATTCTGGGAAGCCGTCGCTTCTCCCCCCAGCGGACGGTATGACCGACGCTCTCTCCCCCTTGAGCGTGGTTTCAACTGGGCCGGAGCGCCTCTGTGGCGGCTCCGGCCTTTTTTCCTTGCCGCTACGCTGCTTTGCGAGTCGCCACGATCGTGTCGGCTAATTTACCATTCAGTTCCGCCAAGCGGTCGAAACGCATTTCATAGGTCCCGACGCCCTGGGTGAGGGACCGCAGATCTACGATCAGGTCCGACACTTCCGACAGCGGCATTTCCCCCGATACCGTATCCCAACCACGCCAGCCGAGACGCGCGTCGAAGCCCAGGAGTGCGCCGCGACGGGAACTGACCAGGCCGTTGACCTTGGAGGTCGCTTCATTGGGCACATGGATCGCCACCTTCATGATCGGCTCCAGCAGCACAGGCACACATTCCGGCATGCCTTCGCTCATCGCGATCCGGCCGGCTGTCTGAAAGGCGGCATCCGAAGAATCCACCGTATGGTAGGAACCGTCGGTCAATGCCACCGCGACATCCACCACCGGAAAGCCGAGCGGACCGGCCCTCAAATATTCGGCCACCCCTTTCTCGACCGAACCGATCCATTGCTTGGGCACGACCCCGCCCTTGATGCGGTCATGAAAGGCGAAGCCCGCGCCCCGCGGCAGGGGAGCAATCTCCAGCACCACATCGCCGAACTGGCCGTGGCCGCCGGACTGGCGTTTGTGCCGTCCACGCGCAACCCCCGATTTGCGGATCGACTCGCGATAGGGCACCCGCTGTGGTCTTGTGACGAGCTTGAGCCCGTATTTGCTGTTCAGCTTCTCTACCGCGACTTTCAAGTGAATTTCACCCTGCCCGGCCAGGATCATCTCCTGGGTCTCGGCATTCTGTTCGAACACCAGCGACGGATCTTCCTCGATCAGCTTGGCGACGGCGCTGGTAACCTTCACTTCGTCTTTGCGATCCTGGGCCTCGATGGCCAGCCGGTAAACCGGCGGGAGACTTTCGATTGCCTGCCGCCCCGCGCCCGCTTTGGCGGTGGAAAGGGTCTCGCCGGTATGGAAATGCTCCAGTCGCGCCAGCGCCACGATATCGCCTTCCGACGCGGCGCTGCGCTTCGTCTGCTTGTCGCCCGCGAGGGACAGGATGCCGCCAATCCGCGCCTCGCTGCCATCATCGCCATGCAGCACCGCGCCGTCCTTCAGAGTCCCTCGCAGTACGCGCACAAGGCTGAGCTTGCCGCCATGGCCGGCGTGAAACGTCTTGAGCACCTGCACGACTGCGTCCGCTCCCGGTTTTATGCCCAGCCGGTCTGCCGTCGCCGATATTTCCGGCACCTCATGCCGTAGAGCCTTGAGCAGCCGCTCCACCCCGTTATCGCCCTCCGCGGAACCGATAAGCACCGGCACGACCCGGCCTTGCGCCAAATCGCGGGCGAGGTCGCCGAATACTTCTTCGCGTGGCGGCTCGATATCGCCCAGCAATTCCTCCATCAGATGCTCGTCATAATCGGCGAGTTTCTCCAGCATCTGGAAGCGCGCTTCCTTTTCCCGTGCATAGTCGGCGATGTCGATCACCTCGCTGGCGGCATGGGGACGGTAGACAAAGGCCCGCTCCAGGGCGAGATCGACGAAGCCGGTGGCGACTCCCTGTTCCCAGATAGGAATCTGCCGCAGCAGTAGCGGCTTGTCGCTCATCTGCTGCAGCATGGCGAGCAGCGCTCTCAGGCTACCCCGCGCCTTGTCGAACTTATTGACGAAAAGCATATGGGGAATGTTCGCGTCCGCCAGCCGCTTGAGGAAAGGCTGCAACATCTGAGCCTTGGCGGGCTCGGGCTCGCATACGACCACAGCGGCGTCGATACCGGGCAATATGTTCAGGGTGTCGGCAAGAAACTCGATCGAGCCGGGGCAGTCCAAAAAGGTAAAATCCTCTCCCAGATATTGGGCGGAGAGGACATTGATCTCCACGCTCATCTGGCGCGCGCGCGCCTCCGGGCTGCTATCGCCCAGGCTGGAACCGCCCGCCACCGAGCCCTTGCGCGGCAGCCCGCCAGTCGCGACCGCAATGCTTTCCAGAAGCGAGGTTTTGCCGCTGCCGTAGGGTCCAATCAACGCCACGGCGCGCGGCCTGCAACTTCTTTTCTTTTCTGTAGATGGAGTGGACATAAAGCGCCTCCTGTCGCGAAAGCCTACCGGCCGTTCGAGGGGCGCGAGGGTCCGTCATGGGCCGCTTATGCGCCCTTCCAGACCGCAATGCTCGCGCCGGGGCGCGGCCAAGGTCAAGCGGCAAATTTCCTTGTCCGGGCTTGACCGTAGATTTGGCCAAGACGAGGACATTAACGAGCGTTGGGGCTTATGGCTGGTCCGGCGGCGGGGAGGGTTGCGCACCGCCTGTGCGCGCCATGTTGAGTGCAAACGCTGCGGCGCCAGGATTCATCGCGTCGACCATGGTTGTCGGCATCAGGATAGTGGCGCCGCGTTCCTTGGTCGTCTCATAGATGATGTTCATGGCGCGCAGTTGCAGCGCTTCCGGATTGGTGGCGTAGAGCCGTGCAGCATTGACGAAACTTTGCGCCACCGCCTCCTCGGCCTGGCCCAGAGTGACGCGTGCCTGCTTTTCGCGCTCGGCCTGGGCCTGGCGGCTCATCGCGTCCTGAAGGTTGGTGGGAATCGCCACATCGCGGATTTCCACCGAATTGACCGTGACGCCCCATTCCGCGGTCTTGGCGCCGATCACCTGTTTCAGGGTTGCATCGGCTTCCTTGCGTTCCGACAGCAAGCCGGACAGCAGGGATGAGCCAATCATTTCGCGCAAGGATGTTTGGGCCACCCGTTGCACCGCGCTGTTGTAGTCGACGATCTCCAGGGCAGCGCGCTCGGGGTCATGCACCATCCAGAACACGATGGCATCGACATTGACCGGCACCGTATCGCGGGTGAGCGCCTGTTCGGCGCTGAACTCGCTGGTGCGGATGCGCTGGTCGATCCACACCGTGACCTGGTCGAGGATCGGCACCAGAAGGAACAGGCCGGGTCCCTTGATCGCGTGCAGCCTTCCCAGCCGCAAGACCACGGCCCTTTCCCACTGTTGGGCCATCTTCACCGCATAACCTAGGAAGATACCGATCAGCGCCAACAGGATCGGCACCGGCAGCGGGAGGCGGGCCAGGAATGACGCGATCGCGCCGCCGATGAAGATGACGAAAATCAGGGCACTGACGGGATTCATGTGCGTCTCCTGTTGGTATGCATTTGGCTTGGGAATGGCAGCGGTCGTGCGGGTTGTGGACCGCACGACGGGGATGCCGCTGACAGGACTGGCTGCTCTCTGAGGCATGGCGCGCGGCCGCACAGTTCGGCCCAGCACATTGAAAAGGACAAACACCGAAATGACGATGAAGATAATCAGCCCGGTCATGCGGCAGAAACGCCGCTTTTCCCGAGACTCAGTCCCTCCAACGCCATGCGCGCATTGTATGGCAAAATCCCCTTCACCGGAACCGGCCCCCGGGGACGGGTTAGAAGAAGAAACGGGCGGAGAGCTGGAACTGATTGCCCGTAAATTCGGGGCTGGAAAGGCCATCGAGCGTGTATTCGCCCTTGCGCGAATTCATCCTCAACCACTCTCCGGTCAGACGAAGCCAGTCATATGGCGACCAGGATGTTGCCAGGGTAAGGGCCTGGCCGTCCTCATTCATCGGGCTGGGCGTGGCTGCGACATGGCGGGTCTGGAACACATCTCCGCGCAGCGACAGGCGCCAATCGCCAAGATCGTAGCTAGCCAGCAGGAAGGCTGAATCGAAATCGGTTTTGCTGAAAACGGTCGGCCGCGGAACAATCAATGTTTCGCCGGTCATGCCCTGAGCGATAAGGACAAGAGAGTCGATCTGGGTGCGTGCGCCCAAGCTCCAGAACTGCGTTGCCCAGGCGGTATCGCGCGAGGTGCGGTCGGAGGCGTCGGCATTATTGTCATAATGCACCAAGGTCAGCTTGCCGACTTGCGGCATCTGCCAGCCAAGGCCGGCATACCAGCCTATCTGGCCGTCGATTTCGTCAAACTCTCCGGTGCGCGCGGGCGTGGGCGCATGAAATTGTCGCTCGGTGGCATTCGGGAGCGGTATGCGCTCAAACAGAGCGGTGGGACGGTCGTCCATCGCCCAGCCACGGTCGGCAAGCAGAATGCCGGCGGGATCATTGCAGCAATAGAGCGCGCCCATGGCGGAGAAGGTGCCAAGACCGGTACGCCACTTGACGATCGCTTCGCTGCCAATGGTGCGCAGCTCTTCGCCGATCCAGGTATTGATCGCCGAAGGCGTCAATGTGTAAGGGCTGGCCCAGCCGAGGTCATCATTCTCCAGGCTGATGGTGGGGAAAAAGGCGCCGGCCTTCGCCGACCAGGAAATGTCCCCGTCGCTTTTCGGCCGATAGGAAACATACGCTTCCAGCGCATCGACGCCGCTGCGTTGATCGGGTTCGGCGCGGCCGACAGCGATCAGATGCAGATCGTCTTCCACCGCCACATCGGCCTGCAGCACCCCTTCAACGAAGCGGAGATTACCGCGATCAGGGCCGAAGCGCAGCTTGCCGAGGCCATTCTGCAGCCAGCTCGTCTGGTCCGGCGGCGCGATCAGCCGCAGGTCGGCGTAGCCGTCAAGGGTAACGTCCTGCGAGAGATTAAAGGCCGCGGCTCTGCCTGCGCAGAAAGCGAGCAGCAGGATGGCCAGAAGAACCTGCCCCGAGCGCATGCAGACACCGTATGCGGAACCTGCTTAACGCCCGGTAACCGGAAATTTCGGCTTGCCTGTCCGGCCCGGCCCGATCAGGCCAGGCTGGCGCAGAAACGCTGGATGCGGCGACAGGCTTCCTCCAGCACCTCATTCGAGGTCGCATAGGAAATACGGAAAAAGGGCGACAGGCCGAACGCCGCGCCATGCACCACCGCCACACCTTCGGTCTCCAGCAACGCGGCGGCGAAGTCTTCGTCAGTCGCGATCGCCTTGCCAGCCGGCGTCTTCCGGCCGATCAGCTTCTTGATCGAGGGATAGACATAGAAGGCGCCTTCGGGCTTGGGACATTCAATACCCTTGGCCTGGTTCAGCATCGACACCACGAGGTCCCGCCGCTCCTCAAATAGTTTCTGGAATCTGGGAATGAAATCCTGCGTCCCATTGAGCGCCTCCACACTGGCCCATTGGGAAACCGAGCAGGCGTTGGTCGCAGACTGGGATTGCAGCTTGGCCATTGCCTTGATCAACGGCTCGGGCCCGGCGCAATAACCGATGCGCCAGCCGGTCATGGCATAGGCCTTGGACACGCCGTTCATGGTGAGCGTGCGATCATAGAGGCGCGGCTCCATTTCGGCCACGGTGCAGAAGTCGAAGCCGCCATAAACCAGATGCTCATACATGTCGTCTGTCAGTACCCAGACATGCGGATGGCGCATCAGCACGTCGGTCAGCGCCTTCAACTGCTCCCTTGTATAGCAAGCGCCTGTCGGGTTGGAGGGCTGGTTGAATACCAGCCATTTGGTCTTGGGCGTGATGGCTCTTTCCAGTGCCGCCGGGGTCAGACGGAAGTGGTCTTCCATGGCGCACTCCACGATGACCGGCTTGCCGCCTCCAAAGAGCACGATATCGGGATAGCTGACCCAATAGGGCGCGGGCACAATCACCTCGTCGCCGGGATTGATGGTCGCCAGAAGCGCGGTGAACAGAATCGACTTGCCGCCGGGCGACACGAAGGTCTGGGCAGGCGTGTAATCTAGATTGTTCTCACGCTTGAATTTTTTGGCGATGGCGGCGCGCAGTTCGGGAATGCCTTCCACTGCCGTGTATTTGGTCTCGCCGCGGCGGATGGCAGCAATGGCCGCGTCCTTGATGTTGTCCGGCGTGTCGAAATCCGGCTCCCCCGCGCCCAGGCCGATCACATCCCGGCCGGCCGCCTTCAGCTCCCGCGCCTTGCTGGTCACGGCAACGGTGGCCGAAGGCTTAATGCGGCCCAGAGATTCGGCGAGAAAGTCTTTCGGCAGAGTGGACATGGCGTGGTTCCAAAAGTGCGTGCTTCCCTATCAACCGGAATTGGCGGGAGCAAGGGGCAGGCCCGCATGCGGGGCCTGCAAGACAATAATGTTAAGATCGGAACGGATCACGAGTCGGAGGCTTTGATGCGCCGTCTTGCCGCTATTTTCGCATTGCTGGCGCTTGCCGCCTGCGGCAAGCCTGCGCCGCCGGTCGGAAAATGGGAGGGCGCCAGCACCATCGGCGGCACCATGGTCGCGGCGCGGGTGGAGACCGGCCCGGACGGCTTGGTTCGGGTCAGCGCGCCGGACATCACCAATGCCGTCGGGCCGGAGGGCCAGCTTGCCCAAATGCGCGAGCGGCTGGCGGCAGACCTCGCCAACGCTTGGGACGATGTGGCGCCCCGGCGTTTCGATTTCGACGGCAAGATCTTCCGCAAGCCGGGCGGCATTGCGCCCCAAATGGTGTGGGACAAGGCGACAAACCAACTGATTTTGGAGCTTTATATCGGCGCCAACCCGGCGCTGCCGGTGACGCTCCGTCCGGTGACGATCTTCCATGACAATCCATGGGCAAGCGGGTAATCGCGCCCGGCCGGCGGGACTGCATGCGCGTCGTGAATCCGCAAGGCCCGCCCCGGGGCCAAAAGGGTTGAATCTTCGCGCCCGAGGCTTTTTTATAGCGGAATGAGTGATGCGTTCATTGCAGACGATGTGCGGGAATTCATCCTGTTACATATCGACACCGTCGCCCAGATGGAAGCGCTGTTGCTGCTGCGGGAAGATGCCGGTCAGAACTGGACGATAAGGGAAGTTGCCAGGCGACTCTATGTCAGCGACTCGGCCGCCGGCGAGGTCATGGGCCGGCTGGTTTCTGCCGGGCTTTGCGCCCATGCCGCAGAGAGCTATCGCTACGATCCGGGCGAACCCGAACGCCGGGCACTGATCGACAGAGTGGCCGAAGCCTATTCCAGTTATTTGATCGCCGTCACCGCCATCATTCACGACAAGTCCGCCCGTATTCAGAAATTCGCCGATGCGTTTCGTTTCCGGAGGGACAAATAGGATGGCTGCCACGATCTATGGCTTGTGCGCCCTGGTCGCGTTGCTGTGCGCCTTTCTGCTGCTGCGGGCCTGGGGCTACTCGCGCTACCGCCTTTTGCTTTGGAGCGGGCTGTGCTTTGCGGGGCTCACCGTCAATAATGTGCTCCTGATTATCGACAAGATATTTTTGCCGACACAGATCGATCTTTCGCTGCTGCGTATCCTGGTATCGTTGATCTCTATCGTCGTGCTATTGTTCGGCCTGATCTGGGAGGCGGACTGATGGGTACCCTGCTCGCCATCCTGACCGGCATGGTCGCCATGTCGTTCCTGATCGCGTCGCTGTTCTTTCTGCGCTTCTGGCTGCGCACCCGCGACAACTTCTTTCTGCTCTTCGCCGCTGCCTTCGCGGTCTATGGGGCCGACCAATTCTTTCTGGGTTGGGCCGCCAATTCGGAAGACGAGCCGTTGTTTTATCTGCCACGGTTGGTGACATTCGGCCTGATCGTTTTGGCGGTGATCAACAAAAACCGTTCGGCATCCAAGCGCTGAGACCGGAGGATCAGTTCCATTTGTGGAACGAGAAGAAAGCGGCTCCGCACAGGAAAAAAAACGCCACGAGGTGATTCCATTTCAGCGATTCACCCAGATAGGTCACCGAGAACACTGCGAACACGCTGAGCGTGATCACCTCCTGCATCGTCTTCAGCTGCGCCGCCGAATAAACGGTATGGCCGATGCGGTTAGCAGGCACGGCGAAGCAGTATTCCAGGAAGGCAATGCCCCAACTCACGCCAATTACGATCCAGAGCGGAGTCGAGGGAAATTTGAGCTGGCCATACCAGGCAAAGGTCATGAACACGTTCGAACAGCACAGAAGCAGGATGGGGGCCACGGCATTCCGGGTCATGAAGGATCCTTATCGGTGTGATTAACATCGTATACATCGAGGCAGTGGTGGATTGACGCGCAGTCAAGAAACCGCCCTTGGGTAGGGAGGATCACGAGACGCGAAAATATATTTCGCGGCCCCTGAACATGCTCGCATTTGCGACAGTCGGTTACAATTTTGCGGCCCCAGGCGCTTCCGGTCTTCATCGGGTGGGACCAATCTTCGCCTTGGCTTTGTGTCCGTTCGGCGCTCCACCTTAAGGATACGGCCATTGAGGACGGTCGGACCAGCTTTGGTGCCCCCCACGTGAAGCTCAAGTCCGGCCGTCCATTTCTCCAAAATCCACAGAAAGCTCGGTCCGGCGCGACAAAGCTTTACACTCCAGGCCATTGCCTTACGGCCTGCTCTGACCATATTTGCGGGGAGCGGCCCCGGCGATTACCGGGGCTGGAGGAGATTCGGCGGCCTTGCGGCCTCCCCATTGGGTAATGAGAGTTCGATGAGACCGTTATTTCGCAGCCTTACGGCGAGCGCATTCGCCTTGTTGCTGGCTGGCTGCCAGACATCCAATCCAACCCCGCTGGATCGGCCCGGCGACGTGCCTACGGGTTTCACCGCCCCGACCGCCAGCGGCGGCCCGATCTGGCCGGACGCCACCTGGTGGCTGAACTTCAAGGCGAACGAGTTGGCGCCATTGGAGGAGACTGCCCAGAAAGAGAATCTGGATCTCGCCGCCGCCGCTGCCCGGGTCGTACAAGCCGAGGCTGCCGACGGTGTCGCCTTTGCCGGCCTGCTGCCGACGGCCGGGCTATCGGGAGGCGTCAGCCGTACCCGTGCCGGCAGCGCCCGCACCGGGGCTACGTCCGAGACGGCGGGCACAACCTACAACGCGTTCAATGCCGGTCTTTCGGCGAGCTATCAGCAAAACTTCTTCGGCCGCCAGTTCGACCAGTTGCAAGCGGCGCGCGAGTCGCTGCGCGCGGCGCGCTATGCTGAGACGGTCGTTGGGCTTTCTGTCGAAGCGGAAGTGGCTGACCAATATTTCACCGTGCTGTCGCTTCGCGAGCGCATCGCCATCACCAATTCGAACATTGCCGCCGCCAAGCGCATTCTGGCGATCACCCAGGCGAAGGTGTCGAGCGGCGTCTTATCCAATCTCGAGCTTGCCGAACAGCAGGCGGTGCTGGTGCAGCAGCAATCGCTGTTGCCGGGCCTGATCGAGGCGGAGCGCGAGGCGCGCTATGCCCTCGCCATCCTGCTCGGCCGCGCGCCGGAAGGGTTCGACGTCACGGCGCAAAATCTTGACGGGGTCGTTTCGCCGGTCGTGCAGCCGGGCCTGCCGTCGGACTTGCTGCTGCGTCTTCCCGATATTGCGGAAGCCGAAGCAAATCTGTTCGCCGCCCATGCCAATGTCGATGCCGCCCGCGCCGCCTTCTTTCCTTCCCTCAGCCTGACCGGCCAAGGGGGCTACACCTCCGGCGCTATCGGCAACCTGATCAATCCGAGCAATTTCATCTGGAGTATTGGCGCTTCGGTCGTGCAGACCATCTTCGACGGCGGCGCGATCAAGGCGCAGAGCGACGAGGCGCGGGCGGTACAGACGGAAATGCTGGCCGATTACCGCAAGACGGTATTCAGCGATTTCGGCCAGGTCGAGAGCGCGCTCGGCACGGTGCGGAGCACCAGCGACCAGCTCACCTTGCTCGATGCCGAAGTGAAGGCAGACGCCGAAGCGTTCCGTATCTCCGAGCTGCAATATCGCGAAGGCACCATCGATATCGTGCAATTGCTGACGAACCAGCAGAATTTGTTCAACGCACAGAACGCTTTCGTGCAGACCAAGCTGGCCCGGCTGGAGGCCAATATCGGCCTCTATACTGCATTGGGCGGCGGCTGGACGCAAAAGGCGGACGACGCGAGCTATCATTATCAGCTCGACTGGTGGCCGCTGTAATAGAAGCAGCGGACCGCGCCGCCACGATCAACTATGGCCTTTGACCGCCTTCGGCCGGTACGGCGCTTCCAGTGCGGCGATCTCTTCCGCGCTTAGCTTCAATTCGGTTGCCCTGATCGCGTCTTCCAGATGGGCCATTTTCGAGGCTCCCACGATCGGGGCGGTTACCATCGTCTTTGATAGCAGCCACGCTAGCGCGACCTGCGCGCTGCTGACCCCGTAGCGAGCCGCGATCTCGCCGGCCTTTGTCCGGATCGCATAATCGGCCTCGCCATAAATCAGATTGTGCGTGTTGTCGCTTTTGGCGCGGGTCGTTTCCTTCACATCGGCGGGCTCCGGCTTGCGAGCGAGAAATCCGCGCGACAAGGGACTCCAGGGGATCACGCCGATGCCATGCGCCGCGCATAACGGCAGCATGTCGCGCTCCTCCTCGCGATAGACCAGATTGTAGAAATTCTGCATCGAGACAAATCTGGTCGCGCCCATCGCCTCACTCAGACGCAGATATTCGCCGAATTGCCACGCCCACATTGAGGACGCGCCGATGTAGCGCGCCTTGCCCGCCTTCACCACATCATGGAGCGCCGCCACGGTCTCCTCAATCGGTGTGGCCGGGTCGAAGCGATGAATCTGGTAGAGGTCGACATAGTCCATCCCCAGCCGTCGAAGCGAATTGTCGATGGCATGCAGGATGTGCTTGCGCGACAATCCCGCCTGATTGGGCGAGGCGCCCATCGCGCCATAAACCTTGGTCGCTACCACAATGGCCCCGCGACTGTCGGCGAATTCCTTCAGGGCGCGGCCGGTGATCTCCTCGCTCGCCCCGAGAGAATACATGTCGGCGGTGTCGAAGAAATTGATGCCCGCTTCCAGGGCGCGCTTGAAAAAGGGGCGGCTCGCTTCCTCGCCCAGCACCCAGTCCCGCCATTGCGGTGAGCCATAGGTCATGGTGCCCAGACAGATGCGGGAAACCTTCAGCCCCGTCTTGCCCAACCGCACATAGTCCATGCGCCCCTCCGCCGTGAATGCCGGAGCCTTCTAAGGTATTTGGAGGGCTTTGGGACCGCCAAAGGAGGGAGCCGGCGGGAACTTTCGGGAACTTATCCACCCCCATCCGTGTTAAAAAATCCGGGCAATCGCGCCCCGGACCGCACTCTCAGCATGGTAAATATCGAAAATGCTTCGGCCGCGCCGAAAGCTTGGTTCCGGCTGGACGGAGACGGGCGCAGGCTGGAAGCGGGCGGGGCCTGGACGATCGGCCAAAGCGCCCAACTGGACCAGCAATTGCGCGATTTTCATCCAGGCGGCACAGGCGTGATCGAGATCGACGCCTCACAGATCGAGAAGCTGGACAGCGCTGGCGCATGGCTGTTGCTGCGCACGCGCAGGATGCTGGAGGCGGCCGGCCGCAAGGTGAGCCATCTGGCCCTTCCCGACCTTTATGTCCCCCTGTTGGAGAATCTCGCTGCGGCGCATATGGCCCCGCCGGCCGCGCCGCGAGGGCCGATGACCTTCACCCACCGCCTCGCCCGGATCGGCAAGGCGACGGTGCTGACGGCCCGGCAGGGCTATCAGATTCTCGGCTATCTCGGGCGCGTGACGGTTGAGACCGGCGAGGCGATCGTCAAGCCGCGCCACAATCTGCACATCGCGGCGATCGCGCATCAGGTCGAGGAGACGGGCATCAACGCCCTGCCCATAGTTGGGCTGCTCGCCTTCCTGATCGGCATCGTGCTCGCCTATCAGGGCGCCGACCAGCTCAAGCGCTTCGGAGCAGAGGTTTTCACCATCAATCTGCTCGGCGTCGGCGTGCTGCGCGAGATCGGTGGCCTCATCACCGCGATCATCGTCGCCGGCCGCTCCGGCTCCGCCTTCACGGCCCAGATCGGCACCATGCGGGTCAATGAAGAGATCGACGCGATGCAGACCATGGGCCTCAACACGATCGACACGCTGGTGCTACCGCGGATCATCGGGCTGGTGGTCGCCCTGCCGCTGCTCACCTTCTTTGCCGACATCATGGGACTGATTGGCGGCGCGGTGATGTGCGATGTCCAGCTCGGCATCACCATTCCGGTGTTCATGCGCCAACTCCAGGACGCGGTCTCGACTAATAGCTTCCTGGTCGGGATGATCAAGGCGCCTGTGTTCGCCTTCGTGATCGCCCTGGTAGGCTGTTACGAGGGCTTCCAAGTCGAGCGTAATGCCGCGAGCGTTGGCGCGCTCACCACCCGAGCCGTAGTGGAGTCGGTATTTCTGGTGATCGTACTGGATGCCGCCTTCTCGGTGATGTTCTCGGTGCTGGGGGTTTGATGGCGGCGCCCGGAGCAGATGACAGGGAAGTGGTGATCCGGGTGCGAGGCCTGGTTAACGGTTTCGGCAAGAAAATTGTCCACGACCATATCGATCTGGACGTCTATCGCGGCGAGGTGCTGGGGGTTGTCGGAGGCTCCGGCTCCGGCAAGTCCGTATTGCTGCGTTCGATTATCGGCCTCGTCCGGCCTCGCGAAGGCAGCGTCGAGGTTTTCGGCCGGCAGATCGGCGAAGTGGAAGGGCCGCGGATGCGGACGCTGGAGAAGCGCTGGGGGGTCCTGTTTCAGGACGGAGCGCTTTTTTCCTCCCAGACCGTGGCGGAAAACATCCAGGTGCCGCTGCGCGAATATACCGCGATGAGCCAGGACCTGATGAACGAGATCGCCTCGGTCAAGCTGACCATGGTGGGCCTGCCCGCGGACACGGCACAGAAATATCCCGCCGAACTCTCCGGCGGAATGAAGAAGCGCGCGGGACTGGCCCGGGCGCTGGCGCTTGATCCCGAACTGCTGTTCCTGGACGAGCCGACCTCGGGGCTGGATCCGATCTCCGCCAACCAGTTCGACCAGTTGATCAAGTCTCTGCAGCAGAGCCTGGGCCTCACCGTGTTCCTGGTGACCCACGATCTCGACACCTTGCGAGCGGTGACGGATCGTATAGCCGTGCTGGTCAACAAGAAGCTTAAATGCGGCACCATCGCCCAGATGCGCAAAGACCCCGATCCGTGGATTCAGGATTATTTCTCCGGCGTGCGCGGCCGGGCCGCGCTAGACGGCGTGACGTAAGGAGCGCACATGGAAACCAAGGCCAATTATGTCGCGGTCGGGGCGTTTGTGCTGGCCTGTGTCATTGGGCTGGTTGTCACGATCATGTGGCTGGCCGGCGTGCAGTACAGTCAGGAATACGCTTATTACCAGACCTATTTCAAAGGGCCGGTGACGGGGCTCGGCAAAGGCACCCTCACCCGCTACAACGGCATCGAGGTGGGGCGGGTTGCCACCCTGGCTTTCGACCCATCCGATCCGCAGCGCGTCATCGTCACACTTCAGGTGCAGCCCGGCCTCAATATCCGCGAAGACAGCCAAGCCTCGATCGAAAGCCAAGGACTGACGGGCGGCTCTTATGTCGAGATCAGCGGCGGCACGGCGAAATCGCCATTGCTGACGGCGCAGGAAGGCCAGCGCTATCCTATCATCCGCTCCAAACAATCGACCTTGCAGGAACTGGAGCAGTCCGCGCCGGAGGTGGTCGCCAAGCTCAATATCGCGGTGACCCGCCTGGACGATGTGCTGAATGACAAGAACCGGCACGCCTTCGGCAATATTCTCGCCAATCTGGACGAGACCACGACCGTCCTTGCCCATCGTTCCGGCGATATCGACGCCATGTTGCACAACGCCAATACGGCGATGGCCAATTTGCGAGACGCATCCGTCGAACTGAAGCCGACCCTGGCCAATGCCCGCCAGACCCTGGGCGACGCCGACCTGACCGTGAAAAAGTTCGGCAAAGTTGCTGACGATGCCGATGCCTTCGTCACCGGCGACGGGATGGCCCAGGTTACCGATCTAATCGGCGAGTTGCGGCGGCTGACAGCGAATCTCACGAAATTCTCCGACCAGCTCAACCGCGCGCCGACTCAGCTTCTGTTCGGCGACCGCCGCAAAGGTTATGAACCGAAAGGCGAAACCAAATGATGAAGCGCCGCGCTTTGCTTGCAAGTGCCTGTGCCATGCCGCTGGCGGCTTGCGGCAATATTTTGGGACCCGGGCCATCTCCGCAGATTTATGTGCTGCATGCCAATTTTCCCCCCGCGCGCCCCGGTCCCAAAGTGGCCTGGGCGCTTATGGTGATGCGCCCCGATACCGCCGACAGTTTGGATACGGTGCGCATTCCGGTCGTCAAGGCCGATGGTACGATGGACTTCTATGCGGGGGCGCAATTCCCCGATCGCGTCACGTCCCTGGTACAGGATGCGTTGGTGAGCGGCTTCGAAGCGAGCGGTCGCATCGATCAGGTTTCGACCGAGCAGGACAGCTTGCACGCGGATTACGAACTCATTACCGAAATCCGGGATTTCGAAGCGCAATATCAGCAGGCCGACAGCGCTCCCACCGCTGCAGTCACCTTATCCGTCAAGCTCGCTACCGCGCATGGCCGCCAGATCGTGGCGAGCTTCTCCAGCCGCCAGAGTGTTCCTGCGGCGGCCGATACTATCGGTGACGCGACCACGGCGCTCCAATCCGCACTGATGGCCGCAGCGACTGCCGTGGTCGACTGGGCGCTGGCTCTTCCGCTGCCGGCAAGCCCGCCCGCCCGGTAGGGAACCTCCGCCCGGGCATCGCATTACCTGCTCCGCAACATTTGCGGTCCAAAAAGGAGACAGGCATGCTGCGTTGGGCACTTATTTTCCTGGTGATCGGCCTCATTGCGGGCGTTCTGGGCTTTACGAGCGTGGCGGGCGCATCGATCGCCATCGCGAAAACATTGTTTTTCATTTTCATGGTTATCTTTGTGGTGCTGTTGATCGCCGGCTTGGCCATTGGACGACGCGTAACCGGGTCTTGAAGGCATCCTTCATTCGCCATTTGAAGAAATTCTCGCTAGAATAATCTTCGTCGCTGCAACGGAAGCTGAGTCTTCGGTTGTTCAATATCGGCGAGAGTCCAGCGGGCGGGGCGAAGTATGCGCCGAGGCATTTTATTCGTGTGCGGCCTAGCGGCGGCCTTTCCGGGCGGTTTATGCCTACCGGCATCCGCGGGTAATGCTTGCGCCGCGTCTTGCAGCAGCGGGCTCAAACTCAATGAGATCCAGATTATCGGCACGGCGGAGAGCTATAAGCAGCGCCCCAGTAAGGGGCTGCTATCCCTCATCCGGCTCGGGGGCGAAGAGGGTGCCGAGACGCTGAATTATGGCGAGCCGCCCATCGCCGACCAGCTCGACGGTGGAGCGCGATCGCTGGAGTTCGACATCGTGTACGATCCCAATGGCGGACTCTTCAAGGATCCCGCTGGGGCGTCCATGGCCGATGAGGTTCTGGACCCCAAATATGTTGCGGCAATGGGCGTACCGGGCTTCAAGGTGATGCATGTGCCGGATGTCGATTTCCGCTCGAGTTGTCTTCTGCTGAAGGACTGTCTCGATGAGGTGGCGGATTGGTCTCGCCGCCATCCCGGCCACATCCCTATCATTGTCCTGCTGCACGCCAATGACCGCCGCACCCCGATGCCGGGCGCAACCAGGCCCCTTCCCTTCGACGCGGCAGCGATGGACACCCTGGACGGCGATATCCGCAGAATCTTTCCGGCCGATGGGCTGATCACGCCCGACATGGTGCAAGGAGGCGCGGCGACCTTGCGCGAAGCGGTGCTGGCACATCACTGGCCAACCCTGGCGGCGGCGCGCGGCAAGATCATGTTCGTGCTCGACAACGATGCGGACAAGATCGGGCTGTATCAGGGCGCGCGGCACAATCTGGAGGGGCGGGCGATGTTCGTGACCGCGGACGAGGCTTCCCCGCTTGCGGCAGTCGTGTGCATCGACGATCCCCTGAAGGACGCCGCCCGCATCGCAGCCGATGTCAAGGCTGGCTTTATCGTACGTACGCGTGCCGACGAGAATGCAGTGGAAGCGCGTGCCAGCGATGCGGCACGCCGCACCGAGGCCTTCACCTCGGGCGCGCAGATCGTCGCGACCGATTTCCCGATCGCTGACGCGACGATCGGCGCCTACAAGGTGAGCATCACCGACAATCCACGCGATACCGACAAAAGCGCCGATTTTATCGCCCTGCCGGCCGCCGAGGTGCAGACCGCAACGGTGCACTAACCTCTCTTCTGCGTGGTTTTCGCGAGGTTGTGCCAGACCTGATCGTTCCAGTTCCAGTTCGCGGTGGGTGATGGGGACGGCAGTATCCACACCTCGGTGCGTCCGAGCTTCTGTTCTTGCCTGCCGAACTTCGCTTCCGGTCCCACCACGCGGCGTCCGCCCGTCAGGCTGGTGAAGGCAAGGATGTCCGGGGCACTGACAAGAATGCGAGCACGCAATGCCTCTGCCGCCTCGCGCCCGAGCGCACCCGATGGCAGTTGCTTGTCCATGCCGAAGACATGCTTGGCGATATCGGTCAGGCCGATGCCATAGTCCAACAGCAGCGGAAATTCCTCGGGCTTCAGTTGGCGCGGGGTGAGGCCGGTTTCGTGCAGGACACGCCAGAATTTGTTCTGGGGGTGGGCATAATAGGCGCCGCGCGCCGCCGATACCGTGCCCGCCGCCGTGCCGCAGAACACCAAGCGCAATCCCGGCCTCAACAGATCAGGAAGAACGGGCGCTTTTTTTGCCATTAGCGGTGCATAAGCCGCCGCCACGCCCCCGCGCAATGGGATTGCCGCCCTCGCACATTGGCCCCATAACATCGGCATGACGGTCCTGAACCCGGCCCGCGAAGCCTTGCCCCCCCGCCGTACCTTGGCGGTGGCGGGTGCGGCGCATGCCCTGCATGATGGTTATACCGACCTGATCCTTGTGCTGCTACCGGTCTGGCAAGCAGAATTCGCCCTGGGTTATGGCGCGCTGGCACTGCTGCGCGGCGTTTATTCCGGCGCAATGGCCGCGCTTCAGATGCCAAGCGGGCGGCTTGCCGAACGCTGGGGGTATGCGCCGGTTCTAGCGCTTGGCACTGCATTGACCGCGCTCGGCTATATGGTGGCGGGCTTATCGGGCGGGGTCGCCGGCCTGTTCCTCGGTCTGACCATCGGCGGCGCGGGTGCAAGCGTGCAGCATCCCATCGGGTCGGCGGCAGTGGCGCGGGCTTATGGCAAAGGTGCGCGCGGGCCGCTGGGCGCCTATAACTTCTCCGGCGATCTCGGCAAGGCGGCGATCCCCGCAGCAGGGTCGTTGTTGCTCACCATGATGCCGTGGCGCAACGCGATGTTCGGACTGGCCGGGTTCGCCGCGCTGGCCGCGCTGGCGATTTTCGCCTTGATGCCGGCCGCGGTACCGCGCGCTATCGTGGAAGAACATCATGCCGAAGGGCAGGGTCGCGGGGGTTTCGCGCTGCTATTTTGCATCGGCGTCTTCGATACCGGAGTGCGGATGGGTTTTCTCACATTCCTGCCCTTCCTGCTGAAAGCCAAGGGCGCCCCGCTGCCGCTGATCGGCACGGCCTTGGCGCTGGTCTTCCTGGGAGGCGCTGCGGGGAAATTTTTATGCGGCTGGCTGGGCGCGAGGCTCGGCGTCAAATGGACCGTACTGGCGACGGAAGGCGGCACTGCGATCCTAATTCTTGCCGTGTTAGCGCTGCCACTCTGGCCCGCGCTGGCCCTGCTGCCATTGCTCGGGGCCATGCTCAACGGCACTTCGTCGGTGCTCTACGGTACGGTGCCGGAGCTGGCGCGCGCGGGCCGGACCGAGCAGAGCTTCGCGCTGTTCTATACCGGCACCATCGGTTCGGGCGCATTGTCGCCGGTACTGTATGGTTTGCTGGGCGACGCGGTTGGACCAGGCTGGGCGACGTTCGCCACCGCCATGACCGCGCTGGCGATCGGCCCACTGATGCTGGCTCTGGCGCCGCGGCTGAAGCGTTAGCCAGGCTCAATCGGCTCCGCTCCTTTGTCTGTCTATAGCCGGCGAATCGCCGAGATCGGCCACCGTATCCTCCCAGGGAAAAGAGAGTGTCGGATCGTTGGCGAAACGCTTCATTTTGATGGTCAGCTTCGCACCCGCGCCGGGAGCCAGGCGCAAAGGGAAATGCGGCGCATTCACATCCAGAGTCGTCTTGCCATCCGACGCCGACAGGATCTGATGTTCGGCATAGGCTCCGCCCTGAACCATGAGGCTGCGGGCATAGGTGGGGTTTACATTGACGTAGGTGACGGTCAGGCTGTCGTCGCTCCAACCCTCCACCAAGGCCGCGACATCGGGCGAAATGCCGGCGCGCCGCCGCTCGGGATCGAAATAGCGCAAGCGGCAAAACAGCAATGAGCCGCCCTGACCCGGCGTGGTCTTCGCCCAGCCCGGATGCTGGATATAGAGGCCCGCCTCCATCAATTGCGTGAGTGCGGTTACCGATGCGGGATTGTAATCCAGCGCCGAATCCGCCAGCCGCATGTCGGGCGATGTGGTATCGGCCCGCACGATCGCCATGTTGCGGCGGATATGCGCGAGGCCCGCGCGCAGAGCCCTGACGGGATAGTCGGGATTCTTTCCTTCCAGGAAATGATACCAGTCCGTTTCCTCGGCGCGGGCCCGGTCGGAGGGCTTCATCGACAGGAAATAAATTTCCAGGAAGTTGAAATTGTATTTGCCTGGTCTGAAGCTGTACCAGCCCTGATCGCCATACATGGTTGGTGAGGACGTTTTGCTGTTCACCATTTTCGCCTGGGCGTCGATCTTGTCAGCCTGGCGCCGCCATACCTCCAGATATTTGTCGTCGCCTCCCGACAGCAGATAGGCGTTCATGAAGCCGACAAAGCTGCGCGGAATGCGATTGCGGTCCTCGTGCTTGCCCGTCATCGGCACCACCGGCGAGAAGCCCCAGCCATAGGTGCCGCCATACCATTTGCCGTCCGCGTCGCTGCCGATCACCCCGTCGCGCCCGACATTGCTGGGCAGAATATCGTTGTTCGCATGCGCCCTGCCGACCCATGCATCGACATATTCCAGCACCCATTTCTTGTATTTCGCGTCATGGGTGATCAGGTAGGCGTTGGTGCCCAGGGTGGTGGAGACGAGGTTGAGCGGGGTATCGCCGAGCGTCTCCTCATAGCCGCGGAAATGGTCCAGCATCTGGGCATAGCCATCCTCCCCATGCCCCAGCGAGGGAAAGCGGTTCTTCACGTCGATCGGATCGCCGGTCCAATCCAGCGCGGTGGCCTTGCGCAACAGCGGACCCCGGCTGCCAGTGAACATGCTGCGGATCAGCTTGAGCTTGGGATCATAGTTCGGCGCGCCCGGGTCCTCGCCGTCATAGAAGCCTGTGAAGCGCAGCACCCGGTCACGCCAGATGCGATTATAGGGATCGCCCAGCCCCATCAGGTTGAAGACAGTCAGACCTTCGCCATTGTGCTGCCAATCCATCATCACCGGAAATTCCTTGTAGTACATGCCGTCCTTGGCGAAGGGCACGTCGGTGGTCTTGGCGGCAGTATATTGGCGCACATGGCCTTCATAGGCTTTGCTGTACATGCGCTTCAGCGAGGCGTCGCAGCCCAGCGCATAGAGATGCGGCCAATCATTGACATTCTCGATCGCGTCATCGGGGCCGTCGTCGCCACCCCAGCGCGCAGTTTCTTCGAGCCAACCGGTGGCCTGGTTGAAATAGCGCCGGAAGAAGACGGTGCAGGAATCGGTGTGCGCCGCCATCAGTTCGCGCTGCAGCAGCGCCCATTCCGGCGGCTCCATTGCGGTGCTGACGGTCAGGACGGCAGCGTCTGCCGGGAGCGATGTCAGCACCGCGCTGGCGAATGCAGCGGTCGTGCCCAAGAGAAAGGACCGGCGGGACGACATCATGGCGTTGCTCCTTGGCTACGCAGCCGGCTTCAGCTTCAGCCGCTCGATTTTTTTGGTGATAAGGAAATAGGCGAGAATGGTGATGATGCAGTGCGCGCCTACGAACACCAGCGCCAGATTGTAGGACTTTGTCGCGTTGACGATGTAGCCGATCACGATGGGAGTGACGATCGCCGCCAGGTTACCCGCAGTATTGAAAACGCCGCCGGTAACGCCGACCAGCTCCTTGGGCGACGTATCGGACACCACCGCCCAGCCTAAGGCCGCAAAGCCTTTGCCGAAAAAGGCGCAGGACATGAAGACGATCACCATCACCTGGGAATCGGTGTAATTGCAGGCGATGATCAGCGTCGCCAGCAGCATGCCGGCGAGCAGCGGCGCCTTGCGGGCGAATGTGACCGACCCGGTCCGTTTCAGAAGCCAGTCCGAAACCACTCCGCCCAGCACCCCGCCGCCAAACCCGAACAGGGCCGGCACCGCGCTCCAGATGCCGGCATTCTGGAGCGACATGTGCCGCTGCTGCATCAAATAGACAGGAAACCAGGTGATGAAGAACCAGGTCAGCACATTGATGGAATACTGCCCGATATACACGCCGATCAGCATGCGATTGAAAAGCACCTGCTTCACATTGTGCCAGGTGAAGTTGGCGCTGCTGTTGGCACCCTTTTCCTCGATGTTCACCAGCGCTCCATTCTTTTCGATATAATCGAACTCCGCCTTGTTGATGAGCGGATGGCTGGTCGGCCCCTGCATGAAGCGCACGAACGCGATGGCGGCGACAAAGCCAAGTCCGCCCATGAAAAAGAACGAGGCCGGCCAGCCCATATTGTGAACGATCACCGCGAGGATGGGGTTAAAGGCGACCAACGCGAAATATTGCGTGGCATTGAAGATCGCCGAGGCAGTGCCGCGTTCGGAGGTGGGAAACCAGTTGGCAACGATGCGGGCATTGGCCGGCACCCCCGGTGCGGATGCCAGTCCCACCACAAAGCGCATCCCAAACAGGAAGCTTACTGCGGCGGCCCCGGTGAGAAATCCGGCGAAGCCCTGCGCCAGGGTGAACAGCGACCACAGGAGCAGCGCCGAGGCGTAAATCAGCTTGGCGCCAAAACGGTCGAGCGCAAAGCCGCCGGGTATTTGCGCGACGGCATAAGACCAGCCAAAGGCGGAAAAGATATATCCGAGCTGCTTGGCATTGATTTGCAGCGATTTCTCCACGGCGGCGCCGGCGATCGACAGCACGGTGCGGTCGGCGTAGCTGATGGTCGAGACCACAAACAGCAAGAACAGGATCCAATAGCGGATATGGGTCGGCTTGCCGTCGCTTTTCATGTCGTTCTCCCCGCTTATTGTTCTTCCGGCCTCAGCCGATATCTAAGTCAATTACGCTATGGATCTATACAACCAAGATATCGATGCCGCAGCGGTCTTTCGCCTCGCATCAATGCTGCTCCGCCGCAAATCCATGCTCGTCATGCTGCACGAAGGCATGTTGTACAAGATCGAGCAGCGGTTCCAGCGCTGGATTGTCATTGTCGCTGCGCCAGACAATGTAAAGCTCCACCGGGTGCTCCGGCTCGGTGTTCACCGGGCGGAAATGCACCCCATCAAAATGCAGGCTCATCGCCGCTTCGGGCACCAGCGCCGCCCCCAGACCCGAATGCACCAGCGCCAGGGCGGAATGAATCTGAGCGAGAAACTGGACATAGATTGGCGCGACGCGATGGGTGTCGAACAGGCCCACCAGCATGTCATGGAAGTAGCGCGCCCCTTCGGAGGCGTACATGATAAGGGGCTGGCGGTCGAAATCCGAAAGCACCAGCGATGCCTTGGCCAGGCGCGCATCGCCGGACGGAAGCGCCGCCACCAGCGGCTCGACGGCAATGCGCAGCTTGGTGAACTCGATGCGGTCGATGGGCGGGCGGAGCAGGCCGACATCGATGCGGCCCGTCAGCAGTGCTTCGGTCTGGTCGGCGGTCACCATTTCCTTGAGGGAGAAGTTCACATTGGGCAGGCGCGAGGTGCACAGGCTGATCAAGCGGGGCAGGAAGCTGTAGCCGGAAGCGGCCGTAAAACCGAGCGCGATGGTGCCGGCCTCGCCCGAAGCGGTGCGGCGAGTGGTCAGCGCTGCACTTTCGGTGAGGCGCAGGATGCGCCGCGCTTCCAACAGGAACACCCGTCCTGCGGGGGTCAGCTTGACCACCCGGCTGGTGCGGTCCAGCAACTTGACCCCCAGCACCCGTTCCAAAAGCTGAATCTGTCGTGAAAGCGGCGGCTGGGTCATGTTGACACGCGCGGCAGCGCGGCCGAAATGAAGTTCCTCGGCCGCTGCCACAAAACAACGAAGCTGCCTCAATTCAAAAAGAGAACCGACCTGGGGCACGGACATGGCCGAAATCCTAGCCGAAACCGATACCGGATTGAAATCGTTAAGCCGATTTATCCAATATTCAGATCGATTCCGGCGGGTCAATGCCAGCCGGTGGCATAAGCCAGTACAGGCCCCCTCCTTACCGCCGAGTGGGCTCGATCTATCAGCGCTTCCAACCGCTCGAACTCGGGAGCGGTCAAATCCGTCAGCGGCGGCGGCACCCCGCCGGACGGCCGGCCGCCCCACCCAGCGCATGACCGCCTTGACGATGAAGACGGCATAGCCCCCCGGCCTCTGTTGCGGATGGCGATATCGAGCAACAAGAAATTTTTGAGTGCCGCCGTGACGGCAACGTGATCGTTCGCTCGAGCCGCGTCATAAAATGCAAGAGCCCGTTCCGGCATGAAGTTGAAGATCGCAGAAGAATTAAGTGGTTACGCCCATCGCCAGATAGGGCAGTGCGAATGTCTCCGCGGTCGGCAGGCCGCCGATATAGGTGAGCCGGTCGCCCAGCTTGCCCGTGGATGCGGGATACCCGGCCGCGCCTACGCATCACATTATGATTTGTCGGACAATAAATGCTTCATTTGGATCACTCGATAGATCAATTGACTTAGACCGGCTTGCAAAGCGCCGGTATGGTGCGAGTGGGATGTTTCATACAAAAGCGCGTTCGATACGCAGCGCGAGACCCGCTAAGGCGGCGGGTTCAAGGCGCAAATGAGCATTCCGCAGGCGCGGGACTTGACGCCGTTATCGATAAGGGGAGGCAAAAATGCTTTTGTGGTGCAATCGATCTTTCCGGTCGCATCTGAAGAGCGGCGGTTCGGGTTTTGGAGCGGCCGTGATCGCCTCTTTGGCGATCTGCGGCCCCGCCGCGGCACAGACCCAGACAGCGGACAATTCCGGGGAAACAGTGGTGGTGACCGGCTTCAAGGCCAGCCTGGAACGGGCGCTGGACGCCAAGCGCGACGCCACCGGTTCGCAGGATTCGATCCTCGCCGAAGATATCGCCAAATTCCCCGATATCAACCTGTCGGAATCCATCCAGCGCCTGCCGGGCGTGGCGTTGGCCCGCGATCAGGGCGAGGGCCGCGAAATCGCGGTGCGCGGCCTGTCACCGCTGTTCACCCGGGTTCGCATCAACGGGATGGAATCCATCACCACCACAGGCGCCGAAGACGTCAATGGTGGCACCAATCGCGGCCGCAGCTTTGATTTCAATGTCTTCGCCTCCGACCTGTTTTCCGGCATCACGGTGCATAAGACCGAGGAAGCCGATATCGAAGAAGGCTCGCTGGGCGCAACAGTCGATCTTGCCACCGCCCATCCTTTCGATCACCAGGGCTTCACCTTGGCCGCGTCGGCCGAAGGCGGCTACAACGATCTTGCCGGCTCGTTCAACCCGCGCACGGCGGCGCTGGTTTCCGACACGTTCATGGGTGGCAGGCTGGGCGTGCTGGTCTCCGCCGCCTATTCGATCAACAATGTGACGGAAGAAGGTACCAGTTCGGTGCGCTTCCAGAATGACAATACCAATCCCGGCTCCAACCGCGGCGCGCCGCTGGTGGCGGGCTGTGCCACCAACAATCCTGGCACCACCAATCAGTGCTCCATGGGACAACGATTCGGCAGCGTCACGGTGGTCGGAACCGGGTTGCCGGGCACCATCGCGCAAACGGCGGGCACAGTGGAGACCACGGGCTCGGTGGCCAATGGGGCGAATTATAGCGCCACAACCAAACCGAACGATTATGACGTGGTCGATGAGGCCTATCATGCCCGTTTCCCGCGCTACGACTTGATCTACAATCACGAAAAACGCTTCGGCCTTACGGGCTCGGTACAATATCAGCCGGACGATCAGACCCTGTTCACCCTGGATGCGCTGTTCGCAGACTTCGCCGTCGTGCGCAATGAGCAGTATCTGGAAGCGCCATCCTTCAGCATCAACGGCACCTCAAGCCAGCTTGCTCCTTCGGGCGCCCCGCCTCTGCTGGCCAACACCCTGGGCACCAACAGCATCGGCATCACCAATTACACGGTGAACGAGGCGGCCAACAATTTGACCAGCTTGGCAGCCACCAATGTCGGCCTCCGGTCCGAACATCGCCTCGATCATCTCGACACGCGCTTCCAGCAAGTGACCCTGGACGGCAGCCACCAATTCAGCGACGATTTCAAGGTGCATGGCCTGATCGGCTGGTCTCAGTCCAATCATTACAACCCGATTCAGACCACGCTGACGATGGATTACAACTGCACCAACGCAACCTCCGACACCGGCGCGATAAGCGGCTGTCCAGGCGGTCAGGGCGGCGGTGCAGGTTCTGCGGCCAATCCGTACACCCAGAGTTATGCCGGCAAGAACCAGTTCCTTCCCGCAATCAATTACGGCAATGTCAACTTGACCTCGCGGAATGGCTGGTTCCTTTCCCAGATCCGCGAGCGCGCCAATTACGACTTCAACGCCTATCGCAACGTCCAACTCGACGGCGATTACAAGCTGAACGATACCTTCACGCTGCAGAGCGGCGCGGAATTCAAAAATTTCACCTACCGCACTGTGGCGCTATCGCGCACAAACGGAAGCACCGCGGCGATGGACAGTTTTATCCCCAGCGACATGGAAGCCCATTCCGCCCTGGCGGGAATGACCGAATTGGTGACGCTCCACGGCCTGGACGTGCCGGCGGGCACGCCGGCGACTTGGGTCGTGCCGGACCTCACCAAGGCGAACCAGCAGTTTCATATCTGGGATCAGACGGCGGAACTTTATAAATGGCCTACCACCAGCACGGCCGCCCCGAACTGCATCGCCAATGGCTGCAGTGCCTTCCTGCTTGGTCCCCAGCAGATGCTGTCGTCCAATGGCAGCGTCGATGAGGATGATTATGGTGGGTGGCTTATGCTGGACTGGGACAGCAAGATCGGTAGCGTGCCATTCCGCGGCAATATCGGCGGCCGCTATGTCGTGACCAGCACGACAAGCCTGGGCTACAGCTATAACGCCAGCTCCAACGCGGTGACACCTGTAACAGTCGGCCATACCTATCACGACTGGCTGCCCTCGATGAATGCGGTAGTCTCGCCGACTGACGATTTCCTCATCCGTTTGAACCTCGCTGAAGATCTGTCGCGCGCCGACCTGACAAGCCTGCTGCCTGGGGCAACCGTCTCTAAGTCGGGTGCCAACCCCCTGACGGTCTCATCGGGCAATCCAAACCTGGCGCCGTTCCGCGCCAAGACCGCCGACATGTCGTTCGAATGGTATTACGACAAGGGCGCGCTGTTTTCCTTTGCCCTGTTCTACAAGCATCTGGACGATCTGATCGTCTCCCAGACCGTAAACATTCCTTATGAGAACAACCCCTTTGGCCTACCAGACAGCCTGGCGCTGGCGGCGTGTGGCGGCGCTTATACTCAGGCCTGCAACACCACCAACATCGCCCAGTTCAAATCGAATGTGAACCAAAAAGGCTCGCCGCTCTATGGCACCGAGATCAACTGGCAGCAGCCTTTCAGCTTCCTGCCGGATTTTTGGGATAATTTCGGCTTCCTGGGGAATGTCACCTTCGTCCAAGCGCGCCAGACCTATTACAATCCCGACGGAACCGTGCAGGCGATCGCCGATCTCACCAACCTGTCGCGCACCAGCTATAACGCCACGCTCTATTACGACGATAGCGTATTCCAGGCCCGTATTTCAGCGGCGTTCCGCAGCAAATACATCCCCAATGGGGGCGTCAATCCGGGCGGCATCAACGATGTGATCATCAATCGTGAGACGCTCAATTTCGACTTCTCCTCCAGCTACAAGTTCGACGACAATTTCACCGTCACCTTGGAGGGTCTCAACCTCACCAATCAGCACGCCACCCAGTATGTCGATTCGGTGGGCCAGCGCGATTATTACGACCACCAGACCGGCCGCGAGATCAATGTCGGCCTCAGGTACAATTACTGATTTCCCCAAGCCCGTATTGCAAATATGGGCTCTTGCGCGCCGGGTCGTCCGGCGCGCTTTTTTTTGCGCACGGCTGTGACACAATCCGCAAAAAGGAATCGCCATGCGTTTTGCCGCTCTCGCGCTTGTTGCCCTGCTCGCTACTCCGGCCGCTGGCGCCACCACTGTCACAGTGTTGACCACCGGGTCGCTAACTCCGGCCGGCAAAACCCTGGCGGCGGAATTCACCCAACAAACCGGAACGCAGGTGATGTTCGGCGGCGGACGGCCCAACACGATCATCGCCGATTTGAAAGCCGGCGCTGCCGGGGATGTGGTGCTGCTGCCCAGCGCCAATTTTGCGGCGCCGATTCCGCGGATCGATCCTGCGAGTGTGCGGCCGGTCGCCCGCATCGCCATCGGCGTGGCGGTGCCGCAGGGCGCGCCCCTGCCCGATATTTCCACGCCCGAGAAATTCCGCGAGGCGTTGAAGGCAGCAAAGGGGGTCGCCTATTCCGATCCCGCCATCGGCAGTTCGGCGGGGCCGGTGATCGCGCATATTCTTGATGGCGCGGCCTATGCGGGTGTAAAGCGCAAGCCGGTAAGGGATGTCGCGATCTCGGCTCTGGCAAGCGGCGAAGCGGATATCGCGCTACAGATGATTACCGAACTGCGCACCGCCAAGACTGTGCAACTGGTCGGCCCCGTGCCCGAAGGGGTGGGTGCGGCGGTGGAGTTCTCCGCCGCGACCGTTCGCGGCGCGCCACCCGAGGCTGCCGCCTTCGTCCGTTATATGGCCCGGCCCGCAGCTGCGGCGGCCTGGAAGAAGGCCGGCGTGATACCCGTCAAATAGCAGACAGCCTCTTGTCGCGGATCCACTGCGAAAACAGCCATTTCTCGCCGCGCGTGGGTGCAAGGCCCGCGTGTAGGGTCCGTGTATCGGGGCGACCGTCCGGGGTCACGTTGTGGAAGAATACTGCATCCCCCTTGCGGCCCTTGAAGCGCAGCCGGACTTCCGGGAAATCCGTGGCGCCCTCATCGAAATCCTCGCTCAGATAGATCAGCAAGGTCGCAACGCGTTGGCCCGTCTGCGCGGCCGCAGCGGCATAGGCCGGAATTGCCGGATCGAGGTAATCATAATGGGGACGGAATTCCTGGCCCGGCAGATAGTGCAGCACGGAAGGCGGCTCCATATTGCTCACAGAGAAGCCGGTCAGAGCGGCGATCTTCTCGGCGGTGAACATCATCACCAGATCGAGCTGCTCGAACGCGAACCGCATCTCGCTGTTGGTTCGGGCGAGCGAGGTGCGCCCCTGGGCGTCCTGCGGGTCATAGATCTGGGCGCGCCGCATGTGCGGGCGGGCACGCTCCACGATCCAGTCGCAGATGCGCGGCGCGATCAGACCTTCGACTATCCCGATGCGGGGCGCGGCCGACAGAATGCGCTGAGCCGGAATCCTGGTCCAGTCTTCGACATCGATCGCGTCATGCAGACGGTGCCATTCCGAATCCGGCAGAACCGCGCCTTGGGTGATCGCAGCCAGCGCCGCGTCATCGCCGGCCAGAAATGCCACTGTCTTTTGCGACGGCACATGTCCCACCTTGGCCCCCCGGCCGAGATAGGCCAGCGCATAGGCCCAGCGCTCCCGCGTGCTGGTGTCCATGGCCGCCATCAGCGAGACAAGATGCGAGGCGTCGCCACTCCCGGCATGGGCGGCATCGGCGATGAGCTTCATGCCCTCATCGCTGGAGGCGCGGTTTTGCATCAGCCGGCGCCCTTCCGCCAGCATCGCTACGGGGTCGTCGACAACACGCTGGGTCAGGCTTTCTGCAGGATCCCTATTCATCATTGCAGGCTAGCATCGTCGGGGGCTGTCGTACCATGCGGTTAACGGTTTGTTGCAGTCAGGATTTCGACCTTAGGCTTCTCAAAACGCAATGCCTCGCTTTTCAACGGGCGCATTTCCAGATTCTTCATTCGGCCGGAGTAATTTTTTGCGACGCAGCATGGGGCAACGTTTATGGGTCAGGAACCTGCGAGCACGCACTTCAGCCATGTCAAGCCGAGCGACACCCGGTACAGAACCGGCGGTTTGCGGGACTTTTTCCTTTATCGCGATCTGGGTGTGGCGGGCGCCACCAACGGCAAGGTGATCGCCCATCTGGTGAAGGCCAATCTGCCGCCTGAAAAAGGCACCGGCTGGCATTACCATGTCTGCGATTTCCAGATCGTGATGATGCTGAAGGGGTGGGCCAAGTTTATGTATGAGGACAAGGTCACATTGGTCGCGGCCGGCGATGTGGTGCATCAGCGTCCTGGCATAGTGCATTATCTTTTCGACTATTCACCGGACATGGAATATCTGGAGATCGTCTCGCCCGCCGATTTCGATACTGTGGACGCGCCGGCGCCGACCGACAAAACGCCGCCGATAACGCCCTGGAAATAGCGGACAGTCTTTCCGGCAAAGATATTACAGATTGGAGCTCTGGATCGCGTCGATCATCGCCGCGGTCACATCCCTTGTCGTCGCCTTGCCGCCCACGTCAGGCGTGAGGATTCCCGCCGCCGTCACCCGCTCGATCGCTCGCATCAGCCGCGCTGCGGCGTCTGCTTCTCCCAAATGCTCCAGCATTTGTACAGCCGTCCACAAGCTGGCGACAGGATTGGCAATTCCCTTGCCGGTGATGTCGAAAGCCGAGCCGTGGATTGGTTCGAACATCGACGGAAAATGCCGCTCCGGATTGATGTTCGCGGTCGGCGCGACTCCCAGGCTGCCGGCCAGCGCGCCGGCGAGATCCGAAAGGATGTCCGCATGAAGATTGGTGCCGACAATGGTATCGAGACTTTGCGGCTTCAGGGTCATGCGCATGGTCATCGCGTCGACCAGCATTTTATCCCAGGTCACGTCCGGAAATTCCCGCGCCACTTCGGCGGCGATCTCGTCCCACATCACCATGCCGTAACGCTGCGCGTTGGACTTGGTCACCACGGTCAAAAGCTTGCGCGGCCGCGCCTGCGCGATGCGGAAGGCGAAGCGCATGATGCGGCTGACACCGACGCGGGTGAAAATGGATACCTCGGTTGCAACTTCCTCCGGCAATCCGCGATGGGCGCGCCCCCCACTGCCGGAATATTCGCCTTCAGAATTTTCCCGCACGATCACCCAGTCCAGGTCGCCGGGGCCGGCATTCCTCAGCGGCGAGGTGATGCCTGGCAATATTTTGGTCGGCCGCACATTGGCATATTGGTCGAAGCCCTGGCAGATCGGCAGCCTGAGGCCCCATAGGGTGATGTGGTCGGGCACATCCGGCGCGCCCACCGCGCCGAAATAGATCGCATCGAACGCCTTCAACTGCGCTAACCCATCGGCCGGCATCATCTCGCCGTGTTTCTTGTAATAGTCCGAGCCCCAGTCGAAGCTCCGGACCCGGAATTTGACGTCGCCCAGGCGCCTTTCCAGCGCCTCCAACACAGCCAGTCCCGCGCCGATCACTTCAGGGCCGATGCCGTCGGCGGGAATGGCGGCAATGGAATATTCGCGCATGATTGTCGTCCGGAAAGTTCGATACCGTGCTTACTGTCCGGCCTGGGCTTGAGCAAGCGCCGACCGGCCCTGCGCCCATTTGAGAACCAGCACCAGCACTGCCGACAGCACCAGGGTCGCGCCGGAGAACCACAATCCGCCGGCATAGCTGCCGGTCGTGTCCTTCAGATATCCGACCAGATAGGGCCCCACAAATCCGCCGATATTGCCGACGGAATTGATCGCAGCGATGCTCGCCGCGGCTGCGGGACCTGAGAAATAAAGGGTCGGCAGGCTCCAGAACGATCCCTTGGTGGCATTGACCCCAACTGTCGCCAGGGTCAGCGCGACCAGCACGGCCATCACCGATCCGGCGACACCCGCATAGAATAGCCCCGCCGCCGAAATCAGACAGGCGATGGCGGTGTGCCACACCCGCTCGCCGCTGCGGTCCGAACTCCAGCCCCACAGCACCATCACGATCACGGCCGCGGCCCCTGGGATGAGGTTGAGATTGCCGATGGCAACCAATGACAGGCCGAACTGCTTGAACATCAAAGGTCCCCAGATGCTGGGGACATACAGGCCCACGGAGGTGCCGAAATAGACGAAACTCAGAAGGATGACCCGCCAGTCGGTGAGACCGCTCCATACGCTGTGCGCGGTGACGCCTGCATTTGCTTCTCTCTCCTGCCGCATCGTCTCCACCAGCCAGGCCCGTTCGTCGTCCTTCAGCCAACGCGCCTGCTCCGGCCGGTCTGTGAGAAAGAACAGCACCATGATGCCGAAGACCAGCGCGGGAAGCGCTTCCAAAATGAACACCCATTGCCAGCCCGCGAGGCCCCACAGTCCGTCCATCAAGAGCAGCCGTGCCGAGATCGGCGAACCGATGGCAGTAGAAAGGGGCGCCGCGGTCATGAAGATGCCGATCATCGCAGCGCGCTTGTGGGCGGGAAACCAGTAGCTCAGGTAGAGGATGATGCCGGGAAAGAAACCCGCTTCCGCCATGCCGAGCAGGAAGCGCATCACGTAGAAGCTCGCGGCGCCGCTCACGAAGGCGTTGGCGGCAGAGAAGATACTCCAGGTGATCATGATGCGCGTGATCCACAGCCGCGCGCCGACACGCCGAAGAACCAGATTCGACGGCACTTCCAGCAGGAAATAGCCCAGGAAGAACAATCCGCTCGCCAAACCGAACACGCTGGCGGACAAGCCCAATGCCTTGTTCATGGTAAGGGCGGCGAAACCGATATTCACCCGGTCGAGAAAGGAGATGAAATAAAGCAGCATAAGAAACGGCACCAGCCGCCAGGCCGCCTTGGCCAGCGCGCGCCGTCCCACTTCCGAAACGCCGCTCATCGATCCTCCCGGGATTTTTATCGAGTATGGCGGAGGGAACAGGAATGCGCAAAAGCGCGTTTGGGCTTCGCAGTGGGCTGGCATGCGGTTATGGTTCGGCAAACCATTTCATGTCGCGTATGTCGCAACGTTATCGAGGCTTGGACATGCGCACCGGAACACCCCTTTCCTTCGCGGGTATCGAGAATTTTCGCGACTTCGGGGGTTTTGTGGGGCAGCATGGACGTGTGCGCGAGGGTTTCCTGTTCCGCTCCGGCCATCATGCGAACGCAACCGATGAAGACCTTGCATCGCTGAGTGACTTGTCTCTCGCCACCATCGCCGATCTGCGGCGGCCCGCCGAACGCGCTGACCAGCCGTCACGCCGCCCGCCGGATTTTCGCGGGGCGGTGCTCGTGTCCGACCTCGGCGACCGCGCCAAAGGGCCGCACCGCGAGTTCCTGGAGCAGGGCGATCTGAGCGACGCGGCGATCATGCGCTATCTCTTTGCCTTCTATCGCGCCGCACCCTTCGATCTAGCGCATCGAGAATTGTTCGCCGGTGCTTTCGTCGCGCTGAGAAACGGTCCCTTGCTGATTCATTGCACGCAGGGCAAGGATCGCACCGGCCTGCTCGCCGCCCTGATCCAGCATGCGCTGGGCGCGCATCCCGATACGATACGGGAAGAATTCCTCCAGACCAATCAGGCCATGCTGACGCAGGAACGGATTGCCCACGTGACGGCCGGACTTGCTATGACAGGCCATGCGGCCAGCCCGGTGGCGATCCGCGCCCTTCTGGGCGTTGGCGCGGACCATCTTGAAGCCTCGTTCGATGCCATCCGTGACGAAGTGGGGAGCCTCGACGCCTATCTCGACCGACTCGGCGTTCATCACCCGGAGCTGCTCATGTCCGCTTATGCCTGACGCAATCTCATGGCCGCCCCGATAGGGAGCCGCGCCGGCCATGCGGCGATCACCCGGCTTGTGCAGCGGGGAATCCCCGCTACAGTCTGCAAAAATATCCTAGGGACGTCCCATGAAGAAATCGGTTCTGGCCATCGCGGCCGCTTGTTTGGCTGCGCCGGCGATTGCGTCCGCCGCGCCCGGCACGCCTGGTGTCGGGGACTGGTGGGCCTATGGCCACGACCAGGGGGGTGTGCGCTTCTCTCCCCTGAACCAGATCACGCCGGCCAATGTCGGCCAATTGAAGCCAGCCTGGACCTATCACATGAATCCCCAGCACGACGTACCTGGCACAAAAAAAGCGCTGCCTTGGTCGGAGCAGACACCGCTGGTGGTGCATGGCGTGATGTATCTGGGCGTGCCTTACGGCCGTGTGGTCGCGCTGGATGCCGACACCGGGCAGCAATTGTGGGTCTATGAATTGCCGTCGGGAAACCAGCCGCCAACCCGCGGCCTTGCCTATTGGCCCGGCACCGCAACGGCGAATCCGGAGATCATTTTCGGCACCACATTGGGCGGCAAGCTGATCGCGCTGGATGCGAAGACCGGCAAACCTGTCGCCGGCTTTGGCGACAATGGCATTGTCGATCTGAAGACTCCCGATGTGATGAACGACATCCCCGGCGCGCCCTACGACCTGGTGGCGCCGCCCAGCATTTATAAGAACCTAGTGATCCTCAATTCGAGGGTACAGGAAGCGCCGGTGAAGGGCGCCTCGGGCGATGTGCGCGCCTTCGATGTGCGCACCGGAAAGCATGTCTGGACCTTCCGAACCATTCCCCAACCCGGGGAAAAATTCCACGACACATGGGCAGGCGATAGCTGGAAGCAGCGCTCAGGCGTCAATATCTGGAACATGCTGACGATCGACGAAATGCGCGGCATCGCCTATCTGCCGATCGGCGCGCCGACCATCGACCGCTATGGCGGCGACCGGCATGGAGCGAATCTTTTCAGCGACTCCCTGGTCGCAGTCGATGCGGCGACGGGCAAATATCTGTGGCACTACCAGGTCACCCATCACGATATCTGGGATTACGACCTGGATACGCCGCCGACCCTTCTGGAAGTGAAAAAGGATGGGAAAACCATTCCCGCCGTAGCGGCGATGAACAAGACAGGCCTGCTGTTCATCCTCAACCGCGTCACGGGAGAGCCGATCTATCCGGTGACGGAAGAGAAAGTGCCGACCCAAAGCAATATTCCCGGCGAAGTGCCTTGGCCAACCCAGCCAATCCCCTCCAAGCCTGCGCAATTGACCCGCTCCAGCTTTGCGCTGAGCGAGGTCAACACTGTCACGCCGCAAGCGCATGATTACTGCCAGGCCTGGATCGACCGCGAGCATATTCAGCCCAGCGTGCGGTACCAGCCGTTGGTGACGGGCGGCTTTATCACCAATTTCCCGGCGGCACAGGGTGGGCCCGAATGGGCAGGCGGTGCCTTCGATCCGAAGCGCAGCCTGTTCGTCGTCAACACCAACGACATTGGCTATATCACCACCATGAACCCGGCACCCGACGGATCGTACGTCCCTCGCAACCGGCATTTCGCCCTGCCCGGCAATGCCCAGCTTTGCCAGCAACCGCCCTGGGGCGAATTGAGCGCGATCGACGTCAATACCGGCGAGATCAAGTGGCGGGAGAATTTCGGCGTCACGGACAGCTTGCCGCCCGGCCAGCAGAATACCGGCCGACCCAATACCGGCGGCCCTATCCTCACCGCCAGTGGACTCATCTTCATCGGCGCCACCGATGACGACCGCTTTCACGCTTTCGACACCATGACCGGCAAGGAGCTTTGGGAATACAAGCTCGACTATGCCGGTCATGCGACGCCGATCACCTATCGCGGCAAGAATGGCAAGCAATATGTCGCGATCACCGCGACCGGGGGAACCACCATCGGCTCCAAGTCCGGGGGCGACAGCGTCGTGGTGTTCGCGCTGCCGTAAGGCGTGTGGTCAGTTAGGCGTCAGCTTGAGCAGCTTCGATGTCGGCGTGGAATGGGCGCTGATCGAGGCGGTACCACTGTCGGTCAAGACATAGACGGCGCCATCGGGACCGATCCGCACATCGCGAATGCGGCTGTGCAGGTCGGTGAGCAATGGCTCCTCTGCCGCCACCTTGTCATCGCGGATTTCCAAGCGATCCAGCATCATGCCCCGCAATCCTCCCACGAACAGGCTGTGCTTCCATTGCGGGAAAAGATCGCCCTTGTAGAAGGCCAGACCGGACGGCGCGATCACCGGGTCCCAGTAATAGACCGGCTGCACCAAGCCTTCTTTGGCGGTGATGCCTGCGCCTATCGGACCACCAGGATAGTCGATGCCATGGGTGATGATCGGCCAGCCGTAATTCTTACCCTTCTGAATGATGTTGAGTTCGTCGCCGCCCCGAGGACCATGCTCGACCTCCCATATTTTGCCGGTGGCCGGGTCGATGGTGAACCCTTCCTGGCTGCGGGTACCCAATGCCCAGATCTCCGGCAGCGCACCCGGCGTATGAAGGAACGGATTGCCCGGCGTGGGCTTGCCGTCCGGCGTAATGCGGATGATCTTGCCCAAATCCAGGTCCATCCGCTGAGCCACCTCCCAGGGCGGGGAGTCGGAACGGTCCCCAATCGGCAGGATCAAATTGCCTTGTGGGTCGAAGACGATACGCCCGCCGGTCTTGCCGCCCAACCGCTTGGCGGGCCAGCCAGGAAGCGAGCGGAAGATCACCTCCGCATCCCGCACCGCACGGGCCTGTTCGTCCAGGACGCCACGGCCGACATAGGTATTGCTGTTGGTCTTGCCGTCATATTCGAAGAAGGCAAAGAAGATGCGGTGATTGCGCGCGAAATGCGGATCGAGCGCAACGTCCAGCATTCCCAGGCCGGAGGTGGTGGGAAGGCCGGATAGTCCGGTGAACGGCTCGGACAAATTGCCCTGCTTGTCGACCATCCGGATGGTGCCGGGCAAGCGCTCGGTGACGAGGATGTTGCCGTCCGGCAGGAAGGCGAGATTCCAGGGGGCGTAGAGCTTGTCGGTCAGGACCGTGACCTTGAAAGGTGCGGTGGCGTGATAGGGTGCGCGGGTCTGCTGGGGGAACAGCGGCGCGTCATCGGCCTTTTCCGGAGGACGGGTTTCGATCGGCTGTCCTTCCACCTTGCGCCAGGGTGGATCGCCAACCTGCGCGAATAGCACGGTCGGAAATATTGCCAGCAAACAGGCCGCGGGCATCCATCGCAACGTCATCGTGATCTCCTATTGGCCGTTATATGGCGCAAGTCCCAGCGCCAAGGCTGGATTGGTTTTCGCCATCAGATTGATGTCCGCGACCGAGAATCCCTGGGCATGCAGATCGCGCATGAATTCCAGCAATCCCTGTGGCGGGAATGGACGGGGCGGGTCGCCGGGTGCCGGTGTGCCGCCCAGATCGGTGGCGAGAATGCAGAATTGCGGACCGACCGCGCGGATCGCCTCGGCATACTTCGCAACCGTCAAATGGGCGTTGCGCCCCAGAGTCGCCGCATAGACGAATTCGAGAAAGGCGCCATCTTTGGCCGCCTGCTGCATCTGGGGAATGGTCATGTTGATCGGCGCCGCCATGGCATGGGTGACGACGAGGTGCTTGACGCCATGTGCGCGCGCGTCACGAATCACCAGCAGCGCTTCCTCCGCCGAGACATGGCCGGTCTCCAGCACCAGTTGCGGATGCGCCGCGATGTAATCGATCAGTTCGATCACGCCCGGCAGAAGCTTACCGTCGCGCGAAACCGGAACGAAAGGTCCCCTTCCCTTCACCGCGGCCTCGGAATCGAAGGTGGGCAGCCACACCACGCGTCCATAGCCGCCCTTCACATTGGCCATGTGCTTGACGGCTTCCAGATTGATGCCGCCCACAGCGCGATCCTGAGTCACGCCGCCGAACAATTCGATGCCGGGCACTTCCTTGCGCATCAGATAGGCCATCGAGGCGGTCGGCTCCCAATGGTTCTTCAGCACCAGGCCGCGCATGCCGAGCTGTTTCGCCAGGCGCGCCAGGTCGTCGGCGTCGATCTCGCGGGGCATGCTGTCGGGACCCATATGGGCATGGATGTCGATCGCACCCATCAGGTTGATGTCGGGGTCGGGTTGTTGCGCCGTTGCAGGGGCCACAAGCAGAAATAGACAGAAACCAAGCCAGCCGAGCTGCTTCAGCGCGGTCCTATACATTGTCCCCTCCCGGTTTTCCGACGAGACTATCCCCTCCCGGCCGCGGGCTGCAAACCGGTCGCGGCGGTGGATATTGAGTCCGCGTCGTTCCGGGGAGTACGCTTCACCAAAATCGCCTTGACCGCCACTAATGTCGTGGTTTCGAAGTTCGCAATATCACCGATATCAAGCGTCCCAAGCGAATTTCGGAATCGGGACGCTGGGGGAGGCTGGAATGCATCACAAATGGATCGGCGCTGCGGTCGGGGCGACCCTGCTCTATTGTTCTTGCGCTTTCGCTGCCGACTATGTGCCGCCGCCCGGCGATTCCTGGGCCAAGCACAGCCCTGCCCAGGAGGGTTTCGATGCGGCGAAGCTGAAGGCGGCGATTGATTTCGCGGTTTCAGCAGAGAACAAGTACCCTCCTGAACTGGCGAAGAATGCCGATATCCGGGACCTTCGGATATCGGTGCCCCTGAAATATGCCGGTGAGCCTTTTTCCAGTCCGGTAGGACCGCTCAAGCCGCATGCGCCGGCCAACGGCATTATCCTGCGCCATGGCTATATCGTCGCGGAGTGGGGCCGCACCCATGACGTCGACATGACCTTTTCCGTGAGCAAGACCTTCCTGTCTTCCGTGGCGGGGGTCGCGTTTGACAAAGGCATGATCAAATCCGTCAACGACCGGGTGATCGATTATGTCCAGCCGACGCCTGACTTCTTGCTGCCGCACAACCGGCCCATCACCTGGGACAATATGCTGCGCCAGGACTCCGGCTGGATCGGCACCTTGTGGGGCAAGCCCTGGTGGGCCGACCGGCCCGAACCCGGCAAGCCGTGGAGCGAGTTGGCGAAGGGGCCACCCCCGGTTGCGACGCAGTGGAAGTATAATGACGTGCGGATCAATGCGCTGGCGCTGGCACTCACCTATCTTTGGAAGCGTCCGCTGCCCGATGTGCTCAAGCAATATATCGCCGATCCCATTGGCATGTCCGATACCTGGCATTGGGAAGGCTATGACAATAGCTGGATCACCCTGGACGGAAAGCGCATCCAGGTGGTGAGTGGCGGGGGCCATTGGGGTGGGGGCATGTTCATCTCGGCGCGCGATCAGGCGCGGCTCGGCCTGCTCGGATTGTGGAAGGGCAAGTGGGGCGACAGGCAGATCCTCTCCGACAAATGGGTGGCGATGGCGCGCACCCCGACGGGTCCCAATCCCGGCTATGGTTTCTGCAACTGGTTTCTCAACACCGGCCAAAAAATGTACCCCGCCGCGCGCGAGGACAGCGTCGCCTTCATCGGTGACGGCTCCAACATCATTTTCATCGACTACCAGCATGACATCGTGGCGGTGGTACGCTGGATCGACGGCAGCAAGATGAAGGATTTCGTGCGCCTGTTGCTGGCGGCAACCGACGAAGGAAAGCACCAATGAACCGCAGGAGCGCAATTGCCACGGGACTAAGCACGCTTGCGGCGCAAATGCCGGTGCGTGCGCTTGCCGGCGGAGGATGGAATGAGGCGGGGCTGGAAAAGGCCGCCGCCCTGATGGCGGGCTGGGTCGGCGATGGCCGCGTCGAGGGCGCCGCCATCCTGGTGGAACAGCGACGCTGGAGATTTGCGCGGGGCTTTGGCACCGGCAAGGCGCCGGACGCGATCTTCCTTCTCGCTTCCATTACCAAGCCAATGACGGCGGCAGCGGTGATGACATTGGTGGATGCAGGCGAACTCCATCTCGAAGACAAGGCGGTGAGATTCTTTCCGCAATTTTCCGGTGATGGGCGCGAAGCGATCACCTTGCGCAATCTTCTTACCCACACATCCGGGCTGCCTGACATGCTGCCGGACGATGAGGCGCTGCGGGCACGCCATGCCAGCCTCGCCGATTTCCGCGACGGGGCCTTCAAGGCGCCGCTGAAGTTCAAACCCGGCAGCAGCTACAGCTATTCCAGCATGGGCATCCTTCTGTCGTCGCAGATCGCACAGAAGGTGACCGGCGTGCCTTTTGCGGATTTCGTGAAGAAAAAGGTCTTTGAGCCGCTCGGCATGAACAAGACCTCTCTTGGGCTTGGCGGCCGTGCCAAAGGCGCGATGGTCGCAAGCCAAGCCGCGCCTGCGATCACGCCCGCGGGCAAGCAAAGCTGGCCGGATTGGAACTGGAACAGCGATTATTGGCGCAATCTCGGCGCGCCCTGGGGTGGGGCGCTGGCGCCAGCATCCGATGTCGCGCGCTTCTATGAGGAATTTCTGACGCGGCGTGGCAGGATTCTGAAACCGGCCACCGAACAGATGATGATCACCAACCAGAGTCCGCCGGGCGTGAAAGCGAGCGGCCTGGGTTTCGATCTGCCTCCCAGCGTGGGCAGTCCCGATTGCGGTCCCCGCACCTTTGGTCATAACGGCTCGACCGGCACCCTATCCTGGGCCGATCCTGGGACAGGCACGATCTGCGTGGTGCTGACCACGCTTCCGGAAGCGGCGGTAAAGCCCCATCCGACCAAGCTCGCCTCCGACCTGATCGCGCAGGCGGTGGCGAAGTCCTGAACAGGCCGTACTTACGCAGACGATCAATGCCCCTTGCCGCACGCCGTTTTGGGCAGCGCGAAATCAGGATTGGTGACGAAAGCGCGGTCGCTCAAGCTTTCTAGAAAAGCGACCAGATCAGGGACGTCCCGCTCTGTGCGCGTCACACCTGTATGGGCGCGTACCGCATCGGCAAGATCGGGCACCGATCCGTCATGCATATAGGGACCCGTCAACGCGACATTGCGCAGGGAGGGTGTACGGAACGCGCTTTCATCCTTGGCGGCAGCGGTGATTTCCGCCAAACCGCGGTCGCGTGCCGGATCGTTCACGCCCTGCCCGGGGAGCCGGAAATGGTGGAATTTTCCGTCCGTGAAATTGGGGCCGTTATGGCAATCCGCGCAGCCATGGGAAAACAGGGCGGCGCCACGCTGCGCGGCCGGCGAAAGCGCTGTGCGGTCGCCGCGCAGATAGCGGTCATAGGGCGAATCATAGGAAAGCAAGGTCCGCTCGAACGCCGCCAGGGCCTTGGTGACATTAGCCAGATCGATCCGGCCTTCCGTTTCCGGGAAGGCTGCGGCGAACATGCGGTGATAGCAGCCGTCCTCGCCCAACCGGCTCGCGAGTTCGTCCGCCTTTCCCGCCATGCCCATTTCTATCGGATGACTGCCCATCAGCGGCACGAGCATCTGTTGTTCCAGGCCGTGCTGAGTCGGATCGGCCCAGGTGAGCGGATTGAAATAAGCGACATTGGCCAGGGCCATCACATTGCGCCGCCCCGGCGTATTGCCTACGCCAGGATGGGTTGCATTGCCTTCGGTAAAGGCACGGTGCTGCTCATGACAGGTGGCGCAGGCGGTGGTGCCGTCTATCGAAAGATCGGCGTCATAGAACAGCCGCCGCCCAAGCGCGACCTTGGCCTCGGACATCGGATTATCCGCCGGCACCGGGGGCGGCATGATGCCCGCCGGCAAATTCCATCGCCAGGATAGCGGCGCACCGAACGCTGCCGTGATCGCCACCGCAGCCAGCAGCGCGCTCAAGCCCAGCCGGCGCACGTCAGGGCACCTGCGACACCATCACCGCAATTGTCGGCGCGGCATTCGCGGAGAGCTGGATAGCATAGCGGCCCGGCGTGAGGGAAAAACGCACCGTCTTGCGGATGCCGGTGCAGGCCGGCCCCGGCGCATGCGCCGACGAGATCACCGCCGTTCCGTCCTTCAGCACATCGACCCAGGCGCCCGAATCCAGGCTGACCTGATAGGTGCCCGAGGCGGAAATGGCGACCGCGACCATGCCGCCATGTGCCACTGAGCCGCCCGGCTTTTCCGGCTGGCTGACATAATGGACTTCGCGGGTCGGGTGCAGCGTCACGCTGGCGCCCTGCCCGATTGCGAGCATGGCCGCATCCATGCGAGACGCATCGGTAGCCGAAGCGAGCGGGGTTTTTGCAGTCCAGCCGGCCAAGGCGGCGGGAAGTTCGGCCGGCTTGGTGCAGCTTGCAGCAGGCATGCCGGACATCTCTTGCGCGCCGACCACACCGGGCGGCAGCACCGCAAGGACAAAAAGAACAACGATCGGAATCTTCCGGGTCATTGCGATATCCGCGTTATATCTCGCGGGTTATAACGCTTCGGGGGACGTTTGACCACGATGCCCCCCTCCCGGAGAATCTGGTAGGTTGCGACAGATAAAGCGAGGGAATCGCCATGCTTTCCTTTCGTCGTCATCTAGGAGCGCTGCTGGGGTTGATCGTTTCCGCCTTATGTTTCACGGCGGCCGCCCAAACGCCACCGCTGCCCCCGCGCTACCCGCCGCTGCCGGTGGTCAGCACGGTGCGTCTCTATGTGCTGGATTGCGGCACCATCATCTCCAACCGGCCGGAGAATTTCGGTCTCACCCGCGATGAAGTGTTCAATCCGAATTTTTCCGATACCTGTTTTCTGGTGATGCATCCGAAGGGCATCCTTCTGTTCGACACGGGCCTCAGTGACCGCAATGTCGGGCGGCCGATCTATGAGACCATGATCGGCTATGAAGCTCAGGTGAAGTTCAAGTCATTGCGGGGCGAGCTTGCCGATATCGGCGTGACGCCCGACAAGATCACCTATCTCGCCCTTTCCCATTCTCACTGGGACCATGTCGGCAATGCCAATGACTATGCGGACTCGATCTGGCTGGCGCGGCGCAAGGAATATGATTTCATGTTCGGGCCGAACGCCAATCCCGGCATCCTGAAGAATTACGCCGCTCTCCAGCATGCGCCGCATATCCAGTTCATCGACGGCGACTACGACGTGTTCGGCGATGGCAGCGTCGTCCTGCTCTCGACGCCGGGCCATACGCCTGGACACCAATCCTTGTATGTGAAGCTGGCAAAGACCGGTGGCGTGGTGGTCTCGGG
>DATATP010000309.1:0-3224 GCA_036268715.1 Rhizomicrobium sp.
GATCAGCCAGCTTTCGGCACCGTCGATAGCTGGCTGATCTGGAACCTGACCAGCGGCAAGAGACACATCACCGACCGCACCAATGCCTCGCGCACTATGCTCTACAACATCGTCGAAGGCAAATGGGACACGGATCTGCTGAAGCTGTTCCGCATTCCCGAAAGCATGATGCCAGAAGTGGTCTGGTCAAGCGAGAAGATCGGCCCCGTGACCACGTCTTTAGGACTCGAGACCGGTGAGATCGCAGGCATCGCGGGCGACCAGCAAGCGGCTCTTTTTGGCCAACTGTGCATCCAGCCCGGCGACGCGAAGAACACCTACGGCACCGGCTGCTTCCTGCTGCAAAACATTGGCTCCAAGTTCGTGCTATCGGAGAAGCGGTTGATCACCACCCTCATCTGCAGCCTGGATAAGAAACTGGAATACGCTCTGGAAGGCAGCATCTTCATTGGCGGAGCGGTGGTCCAGTGGCTGCGCGATAGTCTGCAGCTGATTCGCCGTTCCTCCGAGGTGAATGCGTTGGCGGCCACGGTTGAAGACTCCGATGGAGTCGTCCTGGTGCCCGCATTCGTCGGCCTGGGTGCACCCTACTGGGACCCCTACGCCGCCGGCCTCTTGATTGGGCTGCGCCGCGGCACCAAGCCCGGCCACATCGCCCGCGCCGCCGAGGAGAGCATCGCCTTCCAGGTGGCGGATGTGATCGACGCCATGGACGCGGATACCAAGTGTCCCTTCAGGGAATTGCGCGTCGATGGAGGCGCCGCTGTGGATGATCTGCTGATGCAATTCCAGGCTGACCTGCTGGGCGTCCCCGTCATCCGTCCCGCGGTCAACGAGACCACCGCGCTCGGCGCGGCTTATCTCGCCGGGCTTGCTGTTGGCTTCTGGAACAGTGCGGAAGAGATTCGCAAGCTGCGCGCGCCGGACACGCGCTTCGAGCCTAAGGCGGGCGAGAACAAGATGGCCGCCGGGCGCGCACGATGGAAGAGAGCGGTCGAGCGGTCAAGGAACTGGCATGAAGGAGATGAATAGATGAATCGCCCAGCAATGCTGGCTCGCGTGCAGGCTCGTTCCACTCCGTGGGACATCGTCGTGATCGGCGGCGGGGCTACGGGCGTGGGTGTCGCCGTCGATGCCGCCAATCGCGGCTTCGACGTGTTGCTGCTGGAGCGGATGGATTTCGGTTCGGCTACTTCCAGTCGAAGCACCAAGCTGGTCCACGGCGGCGTCCGCTACCTGGAGCAGGGGAACGTCTCGCTGGTGATGGAAGCTCTCAAGGAGCGCGGCCTGCTGCGCCAGAACGCTCCCCACCTGGTCCACGACCTGGGCTTCGTCGTGCCCAACTATTCCTGGTGGGAAGCTCCCTTCTACGGCATCGGCATGAAGGTCTATGACCTGCTCGCGGGCAAATATGGTTTTGGCAAGTCTCGCCTGCTTTCGCGCGAAGAAACTTTGGAACGGCTGCCCACCATCCAGACCGAAGGTCTCCGCGGCGGCGTCATCTATTACGATGGCCAATTTGATGACACTCGCCTGCTGATCCACCTGGCCGCCACGGCTGCCGATCAGGGCGCAGTCCTGCTCAACTACGCGCCGGTCGTCGAGATCACCAGGGGCGCGGACGGCTTTGCGGACGGCGTGGTCGCGGTCGACAGCGAATCCGGCCAGCGCATGAAGATCCCGGCCCATGTGGTGGTCAATGCGGCAGGCATCTTCGCCGACGATGTGCGCCGGTTGGCTGAACCGGAATTGGCAGGCATGATTGCGCCCAGCCAGGGCATCCACCTGGTCTTCCAGCGTGAGTTTCTGCGCGGCAACACAGCGATCATGGTGCCCCACACCAGTGACGGCCGCGTCCTGTTCGCCATTCCCTGGCATGAGCACACGGTGGTCGGCACCACCGACACGCCGATTGAAGAGCCCTCGTACAACCCGCTGCCCTTTGAGGAAGAGATCCAGTTCATCCTAGACACCGCGGCCCAGTACCTCAGCCGCCCCCCGAAGCGGAGTGACGTGCTCAGCGTTTATGTAGGCATCCGTCCCTTGGTCAAGGCGAACGGTGCGTCGATGAAAACCTCATCGCTCTCCCGCGACCACACCATCCATGTCGACAACTCCGGGCTGCTGACCATCGTTGGGGGCAAATGGACCACCTATCGCCATATGGCTGAGGACTGCGTAGATCACGCGATCACGCTTGGTGAGCTTCCTGACGTCCCGAGCGCAACGCACGGCTTGAAGATCCATGGCTATAAGCAAGACGTCGAATCGCTCAGCAGCCTGGGGATCTACGGCTCGGATGGTGAAAAAATCCTGGCCCTGGCCGCAGCCGACCCGCGTCTCAGCCAACGGCTCCATCCTGACCTGCCCTATATCGCCGCCGAAGTGATCTGGGGGGTTCGGGAGGAGATGGCGCGCACCGTCGACGATATGCTTTCCCGCCGCACGCGCGCGTTATTCCTGAATGCCAGGGCGGCCATCGCCATGGCGCCGGCGGTGGCCAAGCTGATGGCGGAGGAGCTGGGCGTTGGCCAGGATTGGATCGATCAGCAGTTGCAGCAATTCGATGACCTGGCGCGAAAATACCTGCTACCGTGAAGGGCACACAAAAGACAGGAACCATTCGTTCGATGAAAAGACAAGATTTTGGCGAATACCTGGCGGAGGCCCTGGCGGTCTTCATCATTATTTCCTTCGGCGACTCGGTTGCCGCCATGTACAGCCTCTACAATCCCAGCCCATACCAGAACGCGTATTGGGGACTGTGCATCGCGTGGGGTCTGGCCGTAACCTTGGCCATCTATACCACCGGATCCATCTCCGGCACACATGCCAATCCAGCAGTAACGCTGGCGCTGGCGCTCTATCGGAAGTTTGCCTGGCGCAAAGTCATTCCCTATTGCGTGGCCCAGGTGGTAGGCGGCGTGCTCGGGGCAGCCCTTGTGTACGTGTTGTACGTGCCGGTGATCGACCACTTCAACCAGGCTGCGCAACTCACGCGTCCGGCCGGCGGCGCAGCTGGAGTGTTCTTTACGCATCCTGGCTTGGCCATCACGCCCATGCACGCCTTCAGCGACGAAATCATACTGACCGCCTTTCTCATCTTCGGCATCTTCGCCATCACCGAGCAATACAACGAGATGGCGCCCCAGGCGAATTCGGGCGCCCTGATGATCGGCCTGCTGGTAGCGTTGATTGGAGCCTCAATGGGCTATCTGGAGGCT
>DATATP010000310.1:0-9593 GCA_036268715.1 Rhizomicrobium sp.
GCAGGCGGATGTTCAGCCAATTGTCGGGGGAGAGCGGGTCCTCGTCCAGCATGTCGGCATAGGATGCCAGCATGTCGGGGATGGCGCGGACCATCACCACCGGCCTGAGACCCAGCGCCTCGATGAAGTGCCGGTTGGCGGGCAGCGCCTGCATATGCACATGCGTCACCATCATGTTTTCGGGATAGCCGCCGGCGTAATACATCACGAAAGTCGGCATGTAGAAGCTGGCGTCGCGGCCGCCCTGCGCATGGACCGTGCGGACCAGCGTCCCGCCGGTGGCGACACAGGCGGCCGAACGCAGATAAGTCCCTGCCGCCTTGGGTGCGAAGGCCAGCACCACCGAAGGGCGCGACCGCCCCAGCGCGGCAAGATAGGAGGCGAATTCCGGCGCATAGCTGCCGTCGCAGGCCGGCGGCGAAAAAGCCGCGTTAGAGGCGTTGACGTCGAAACTGATGCTCATGTCGGTTTCCGCGCAAAGATGGCAGCATGAGCCAGCCCGGCGTACAGAGTGCCTCAGTCAAGGAAACTAACCGCAGTATCGCTAATAACAGGTTATTTCGGCGCCCCTTCAGGCCGCGTGCCGGCCAGCGCCCGCCATGCGGCCACGCTCCCGCCCGCGATCAAGCCGAGAGTCAGGGGCGAAACGAAGAATCCGATGCCCGTCAACGCAGGCAGCATTGCCTGCTCCTGCCGGAACAGAGCAATCATCTCGGCCGTTCCGCTTACACCGGGGGGGAGCGGGGCCGACGGCAGCAGCAGAGAGGCGAGTTGCGCGATGACAAAGCCCGGCGCGAGTACGGCAATGACAAGCGCCAACAGCGCGAGAAAATTCCCGGCCGACAATTCCCAGGCGCGGCGCAGCACGGGTGTCTCCTCGGCCACGCCGATGGCCGGCAGCAACAGGCCGAAACGTGGCACTAAGACCGCCATCACGGCATAGGCACCGAGTGACAGCAGGGCAGAAGCCTCCATTTGCGAAAGCCGCAGTCCGGCGGCAGGAGCCAGCGCAAGGATGACCATCACCACCAGCAGCGCGGCGCCCGCCAGCACCAGGCACAGCCCGGTCAACGCCAGTAACGCGCGGAACATGCGCCGCTCCGGCGGACCGAAGGCAAACAGCACAATGACACCCGTCTTGCGCACCCCCAGGGCAAGCTGGGTAATGGCGACATACATCACCGCATAGAGCAGCAGGGCGGCCACAAGATAGACGATCATCACCAGCAGAGCGGGTCCCACCGCGCTGGGATTGGCGCCGCTCAGCATGTCGATGGCGGCGCCGAGAAACCCATGCAGCACGAAAAAGCCCGCGACCGTCACGATCACCATCGGCAGCCAGATGGCACCGATGATCGCCCCCAGATGATGGAAGGTGAAGCCATAGGCGGCGCGGATGGTCGCCAGCACCGGAATCTTGCTCATGCCCACTCCGCGGGAAAATTTGCCGCCGGGGTCAGGCCCTGCAGCGGTCAGAACTCATCGAAGGGCCGCAGATCGTCGAACACCGGGGCCTGAGGTGCGGTGGCCTGATGCCATAGGCCGGTGAGCCAGGCAAGGGCAGCCACTACGAAGGATGACTGCGCCAACTCGCGAACCGGCTCGGCGAGCACCGCCAGCCGGCGGCGCGGAACGAACGCCGCAACACCAACTGCCGCAATCGCCAGCAGCCCCGCGCCGAGCGCCAGTCTTGCATAATTGGTTCCCCGACGTGCTTCGCTCATGTCATTCCTGCCTGTCTTCGGCACTATACGCATCCGGTGCACGGCCTGTCATCTCCCGACGACGGCGCGTGAAATGGTTTTCCGCCGCGCCGTCAAATCGCCGCATCCGCTTGCTGTGCTCTCTGGCCGCGATACCGGAGTGTGATGCAGGCTTGCGGCAATCTGACGATGCACCCCATGGCCTTAACGAAACATTATATAGGAATTTAGTCTTTCTGCGTGTGGGGACTCGATCTGCTACAGGCAGGATATGAACGCCATCCATCTCATCGGCGGCGGGCTGGCAGGTTCGGAAGCGGCGTGGCAGGCGGCGGAAGCCGGTGTGCCGGTTACGTTGCACGAAATGCGGCCGACGACGAGTACCGCAGCCCATCAGACGGCGGGATTGGCGGAACTTGTCTGCTCCAATTCGTTTCGTTCCGACGATTGGCAGAACAATGCGGTCGGTCTGTTGCATGAAGAGATGCGCCGCGCCGGTTCACTGATCCTGCGCGCCGCCGATTCTCACAAGCTGCCAGCGGGGGGAGCCCTGGCGGTCGACCGTCACGGTTTTTCCGCCGCGGTAACAGCTGCCCTGGAGAATCATCCGCGCATTCGCATCGAACGGCAAGAAGTGACAGAACTGCCGCCCGCCGCTTCTGGACAGGTGATCGTCGCCACGGGGCCGCTCACGTCGGCACCGCTGGCGGCTAGCATCGCGGCGGCAACTGGACAGGACCAGCTCGCCTTCTTCGACGCTATCGCGCCGATCGTGCACCGCGATTCGATCGATTTTTCCGTGGCATGGCTGCAGTCGCGCTATGACAAGAAAGGTCCCGGCGGGGGCGATGCCGACTATATCAACCTGCCGCTGGACGAGGCGCAGTATAAGGATTTCGTTGCGGCGCTGTTGGCGGGCGAGAAAACCGATTTCCGGGATTGGGAAAAGACAACACCCTATTTCGAAGCCTGCCTGCCGATCGAGGTGATGGCGGCCCGCGGGGTGGACACGCTGCGCTTTGGGCCGATGAAGCCGGTAGGCTTGGCCGATCCCCGCACTGGCAGGCAACCCCATGCCGTGGTGCAGCTGCGCCAGGACAATGCGCTGGGCTCTTTATGGAACATGGTCGGCTTCCAGACCAAGCTCAGGCATGGCGAGCAGACCCGCATCTTCCGCACTATTCCGGGGCTTGCGGATGCGCAGTTCGCCCGGCTGGGCGGGCTGCATCGCAATACCTTTATCAATGCGCCCCGCCTACTGGACGCGCAATTGCGATTGAAATCCCAGCCCCATATCCGCTTCGCCGGCCAGATGACGGGGGTGGAAGGCTATGTCGAAAGCGCCGCCATCGGGCTTCTAGCCGGCCGTTTCGCGGCGGCGCAGGTGCTGGGGATGGACATTGCACCGCCCCCGCCGACCAGTGCGCTTGGGGCTCTGCTTGCCCATATCTCCGGTGGCGCCGATTCTCGCACCTTTCAGCCGATGAATGTTAATTTTGGCCTGTTTCCCGATCTGCCGTTGGGGAGCAAGACCAAAGGCAGGGACCGCAAACAGGCCATGGCGCAGAGGGCCCTGGCCGATCTCGATGCCTGGCTTGGACGCAAGGCGGCGGCGGAATAAGGCCGGCGAAACCGGCTTCGGTCCCGGACGTTCCAACAGAGCAACTTTTGTCCTGGAACCCTTATGGATATCCCTCTGGAACTTTCCTTCCACAATATGGAGCCGTCCGATGCACTCAAAGCGGCGGTCGAAGGACATGTCGCCAAATTGGAACAGCTTCACGATCATGTCATCGGCTGCCGTGTGGCGATCGAAATGCCACACAAGAGTCACAGGCTGGGCAGCAATGCGCCGGACGTGCGTCTTGTGGTGCGAGTGCCGGGCCGTGAGATCGTGGTCAGCCGCGAACTGGCGCATAGCGGCAACAAGAAAACCGCGACAGATGCTTATTCGGTGCTGGACAATGCGTTCGCGACGGCGCTGAAACAGCTGAAGGATTATCGCCGGCAAATTCAGGGTGAAACCAAGCCGAAGGACGTTCCCCTGACCGGCCATGTCGCAGAGATCGTTGCGGAGCGCAAATACGGCTTCATTACCGCGCCGGATGGCGGGCAGATTTATTTTCATCGCAACAGTGTGGCGGATGAGGGCTTCGATGCCTTGAAAGTGGGGGACACGGTCGAATATGCCGCCGTGATGGGTGACAAGGGGCCGGCGGCGGCGCGGGTCTGGCGGACGGAGAAGGCGAACCAAAACGATCCTCTGGCTTCGGAGAACCGCGCGCGAACCTAAAGCCGCTTGCGCATCGCCGCGCTCAGCAACGCCATCTGCCGCCGATGGATCGGCACATCCCGGCCGCTCGACAGCTTGCGCAAATAAAGCGGCACCAGCGCCGCCGGCAACAGCGCAGCAAGAGCGCGACCTGGGCGCGGGCCGCTATGGGCCGCCAGCCAATGATCCCTGGCGCGCAAGGCGAGTTGTTGCACCACCGCGCCCTGCCGGTCGTCATTTTTCAACACGAAGAATTCTTCCGGCGTCAGGTTTGTTGCGGCGATAAGGTCGACGGGCATGTAGAGCTTGTGTCTGGCATTGTGAAACGGCAGGGAGCGCAACAGGCCGGTAAGGCCATAGGCCAGTCCCGCCTCCCGCGCGAATATTTCATCGCCTCCGAGCAGGGCGATCGCCAGCCGCATCAGGGCGCCCCCGGTGGCATCGACATAATTCTCAAGCGCCACGAGATTGGGCAGCCGGTCGGCCGATGAATCGAAGGCGCGCGCAGCGACGAGAGCTTGGAGACCGGCAGGCGTCAGTGGCGTCTGGGCGAACAGAAGCGCAAGGCCGCGCGCCACATCATGGTTGCGGGGCGCGCCTTGGCCGGCGCCTTCCAGCGTCTCGCGCCACCATTCCAGCCGGATGGCGCCCAGCATCGGCTCGCGCACGGCCTCCGCCACCCGCGCCAATTCGACATTGAAGGCATAAAGTACGAACAGGAATGGCCGGACCGGGGCGGGCGCGAATAGAGCGGAGAAATAACGATCAGGATCGGCGCGGCGCACCAGTCCTTCGCAAGCAGCAAACGGATCGGCCATGGTTTACAAACGAAGGAGCCGACGGATTGCTCCGGCGCTTCTCATGCGGTCGGATATCGCCTCAGATATGCGAGGCCGCCGCCATGCAGAACAGCATGGGCACCGAAAGCAGGGTGTTGATGCGGCTGAACATTCCGCCAGTCCTGCCCGCCGCCGCCTTGTCGGCGGCAGCCAGGTCGGGATATTTGCCGCCGATATTGAGCGCTTTCTGCTGGTTCGGCCAGATGACGAACCAGACATTGAACCACATGATCGTGCCCAGCCACATGCCGATGCCGATCAGGACGATATTGGTGCTAGCGAAGCCTTCCACCGCGTCCAAGGTGTAAGCCTGCAACAGATAGCCGTTCATGGCGGCCAGGATGATGCCGAACACGATCGTCCCCATTGCACCCCAGCGGAACCAGAACAAAGCCGCGGGGGTAATGAAGCGACCAAGCGCCGGCTTCAATTCATCGGGGATTTTCGGCGCTGTGGGGGTGGAGACGAAATTGAAATACCAGAGCAGCCCGATCCACATCACCCCGCAGATGATGTGCAGCCAACGGATGATGAACATCCAGAAGATGCTGTCGATGACGCCGCCGAGCGCGGCGTAAAGCACGGCCATCAATATGGCGAGCACAAAACCCGCGATCACGACGTTGCGCAAATTCCCCAGAAACGCGGCCATCGCCCCCTCCCTGCCCGATTCGCGGGGCAACCTTAACCCAAAGTCCCGGTCTTGTCGCTTGTTCAGACCGTCAGGGTGCGGGGCCGGGCCGTATTCAGCCAGGTGATCACGATCAGCCTGGTGACCATGACCGAGGTGAAGAAGGAGGTGATGATGCCCACCCCCAGGGTGACGGCGAAGCCGCGCACCGGCCCGCTGCCCAGTTCAAACAGGATCAGCGAGGCGATCAGATGGGTCATGTTGGCATCGATGATGGTGGCACGGGCACGGTGGAAACCCTGGTCGATGGAGGCCAGCATGCCCCTTCCGTTGCGCTGCTCCTCGCGGATGCGCTCAAAGATCAGAACATTGGCGTCCACCGCCATGCCCATGGTCAGCACAATGCCGGCGATGCCCGGCAGGGTCAGGGTGGCGCCTAACACGGTCAAAACACCCAGCAGCAGCACAACATTGAGGGTCAGGGCGATGTCGGCGAACACCCCGAACAGGCCGTAGCGCAGGATCATGAACGTCACCACCATCGCCAGCCCCGCCAGCGCCGCGTCGCGGCCGTCCCTGACCGAATCGGCGCCCAGCTCTGCGCCGACGGTGCGCTCTTCGATGACATTGAGCGGCGCCGGCAGCGCGCCCGCGCGCAGCAGGATGGAAAGATTGTTGGCGGTCTGGGTGGTGAAGCCGCCGGTTATCTGACCTGAACCGCCCAGGATCGGCTCGCGGATGTTGGGCGCCTCGATCACCTGCTTGTCCAGCACAATGGCGAAACGGTGTCCGACATTGGTCTTGGTGACGTTACCGAATTCTCGCGCGCCCACCGAATCGAACCGGAAACTCACGTTCGGCGTTCCGCTTTGCTGATCGAAGCCGGCGCTCGCGTCGGTGAGGCGGTCGCCCGAAACCATCACCCGGCGCTGCACCACCAGTTTTTGCGGCGGCGCCCCCTTGATGTCGTTCATCATCGGCAAAATCTCATCGCCGATCGGCGCCACAGGCGAATTGGGATCGGCAGTTTCGTCGACCAATCGGAAGGTCATCTTGGCCGTCTTACCCAGAAGTTCTTTCAGGCGGGCGGGATCCTGCAGGCCCGGCACCTGGATCAGGATGCGGTCCTCGCCCTGGCGTTCGATGGTGGGTTCCTTGGTGCCCATCGCGTCGATGCGCCGCCGTACCACTTCGATCGACTGATCCATCACCTGTTGCCGCGTCTGGTTCTTGAAGGCATCGCTCATCGCCATCACGAACCGGCCGTTGCCCGGCTCGGCGATGTCATACTGCCGGCCGCTGGTTGAAAGCAGCGTGCCCAAGGTCGGATTGATGCTCTGCAATTGCGTGCGCGCGTCGCTCAGGCGGCTCGCGTCCGGCACCCGCACCGACACCGTGCCTCCCCTGGCACCGAGGTCGGTATAGGGGATGTGCGCCTTGCGGAAGGCGGTGCGGATATCACCCATCATCGACTCCGCCCGGTCCTTCTGCACCTGGGCAAAATCGACCTCCTCCAGCAGATAAGAGCCGCCTTGAAGGTCCAAGCCCAGGCTCAGCGTATTGGACATGAATGCCGGAAGGTGGGTCCGGACGTGCTCGGGCAACGCATTGGGCAACGCCACCAGGATGCCGCCGATCACCAACAGGGCGGTGAAAATCCGGGACCAGAGCGGGATTTGCAGCATGGTCAGCTCTTGGTGTCCGCCGGCTGGGTCTTGCTGCGCACATCCGTCAAGCTGGATTTCAACATCCGCACCTGCACATTATCGGCAATCTCGACCAGGATTTCGGGGTCATCGCTGCCAGTGGCTTTGACGATCTTGCCGACAATGCCGCCGGACGTGACCACGGTATCGCCACGGTGCAGATTGTCCACCATCCGGCGCAATTGCTTGGTGCGTTGCTGTTGCGGCCGCCAGAGAAGAAAGTAGAAAATCGCGATCATCGGCAGCGCCAAAGTCAGCGTCTGAATCATCGGATCGTTCATGTTCATGGGCAGGCAGTCTCTTGGGGTATGCGGGGCAAGCCCGGCGCGGGCGGACTATAGCGGCGCGGCTTTGCTTTGCAACCACGTAAAAACAAAGGGTTAGCATGACAAACGAAGATGAAAATGGCGGTGGAGCAGCGCTTGATCGCATCGGCTCGGCATTGGAGCGGCTGGCGCCGCCACCCATCGCCCCGATCCTGCCGCCGGGCAATGCCTTTGTCTGGGAGCCCTTGGGGGGCGGATTGCTGCCGGTGGCGAGCGTGGCGCATGTCGATCTTTCGCTGTTGAAAGGCATCGAGGCGCAGCGCGACACCTTGCTCGCCAACACCAAGCGGTTCGCCGACGGATTGCCGGCCAACAATGCGCTGCTCTGGGGCGCGCGCGGCATGGGCAAGTCCTCGCTGGTCAAGGCGGTACATGACGAGATCAACCGCACGCGCCCCGACAAGCTGGTGCTGATCGAAATCCATCGCGAGGACATCTCCACCCTGCCCCAGTTGCTTCGCATCCTGCGCGGTTATACTTCCGGCGAGACGGCGCGGCGGTTCCTGCTCTATTGCGACGACCTGTCCTTCGACAAGGACGACACGAGTTACAAATCGCTCAAAGCGGCGCTGGAAGGCGGGATCGAGGGCCGCCCGGTCAACACGATCTTCTATGCAACCTCGAACCGGCGGCATCTGATGCCGCGCGACCTGGTGGACAATGAGCGCGCAACCGCGATCAATCCCGGCGAAGCGGTAGAGGAGAAAGTTTCACTCTCGGACCGTTTCGGCCTGTGGCTGGGTTTTCATCACTGCGGCCAGGACGAATATCTGGCGATGATCGAGGGCTATGCCGCGCATTATCATCTGAACATCACAGCCGAGGAGTTGCGTACGCGCGCGCTGGCCTGGGCGATCCAGCGCGGCGGGAGGTCTGGCCGGGTGGCCTGGCAATTCGTGCAGGACTTGGCCGGCGAGTTAGGCCAGCGGCTGGATTAGGAACTCCTGGCCGACGCCACCAGCAACGGGCGCGGATCGACCGGCGTCGTCTCATGGCGGATTTCGAAATGAAGCTGTGGGCTGTTCACGTCGCCGGTCTTGCCGGCATAACCGATCACCTGACCCTTGGCCACCAAATCACCGCGCTGGACGACCAACCGGTCGGCATGAGCATAGGCCGTGACATAGCCATCCGCATGCCGGATCAGCACCAGGTTGCCATAATCCTTCAGTTCGTCGCCGGCATAGGTCACGCTGCCGCTGGCGGCGGCGCGGATCGGCGCATCCATGCGGGTGGCGATATTGATGCCGTCATTGCGGCTGCCGTCTGCGGTCGAGCCGAAATCGGAAATGACCGACCCTTTCACCGGCCAGGCGAAAGCGAGGGAAGCATCCGCTCCGCCCTGGGCATGCGAGTGTGAAGGCAAATAGGACCGCGTATAGCTTTCAGCCCGCTTCGGCGTGCGATAGGGCGCGGCATCGGCCCTGACATAGTCCGGATCCGGCCTGGGTGTCGGCACCGGCACCCGCGGCCCCATATCCCGGTAGGCATAAAGCTTGGCGTTATTCCGCGCTGGAGCGTGTGACGCAGTATCTTTCACATCCCAGTTGAACACGGTTTGCGGATTGTCCGGCATGCAGCCAGCGATCCAGGGTGCCAGCATTGCGGCCAGCACCAATTTGCGCGCGGATAGTTCCATGGTCATGCTTTCTCGCATGAAATGTCCCGGAATGGATCATCCGGGGCAAAAGTTGAGAAGGAATTAACCGCGAGAGCGCAGAAAGTTCCAGGTCAAGGTGCCGTCTCCCGCCAGCGCGGCCCGCATTTTGCTCAAGACGGCGTGTTCGGTGAGATTGAGGTGAAGCGGCGTCACCGCGATCTTGTTCGCCGCCAGCGCGCCGATATCGCTGTCCTCGGGCGGGATGGTGTGGTGCCGCCGGAGACCGATCCAATAGTAGGCGCGCTGGCGCACATCGATGCGCTGCTCGATTTCGGTCGATTGCAGGTCATATTGGCCCTGCGGCACCAGCACGACACCAGCCACTTGCTCGGCGCTGCAGGCGGGGAAATTCATGTTAAGCAGGGTTCCGGCTGGCCAGCCGATCTCCATCAGCTGGCGGATAAGGGCCGGCGCATGTGTCTCGCCCGGCGACCAATCGATCTCGGTGCGCGAATT
>DATATP010000311.1:0-3125 GCA_036268715.1 Rhizomicrobium sp.
CAGGAAATCATGCATGCCCGCGCCGGCCGTCCCGCGGTGATCTGGGTCAAGCTCAACGCTCTGGTCGACCCGGCGATGATCGATGGCCTCTACCGTGCCAGCCAGGCGGGGGTGCAGGTGGAACTGGTCATCCGCGGCATCTGCTGCCTGCGCCCTGGCGTGCCGGGCTTGTCAGAGAACATCCGGGTCCGTTCTATTGTGGGACGCTTCCTGGAACATGGCCGCATCGTCTGCTTCGGCAGCGGCTATGGCCTGCCCAGTCCAAAGGCCAAGGTTTTTATTTCCTCGGCCGACTGGATGCCACGCAATCTCGACCGCCGGGTGGAAGCATTGGTTCCGATCGACAATCCGACCGTCCATCAACAGGTTCTCGACCAGATCATGGTGGCGCTGCTGAAGGACAAGGCGCAAAGCTGGTATATGAAGCCTAATGGAAGCTATGAGCGCGATCCCGAGGCCGAGGACTCCGATGCCTTTTCCGCCCACACCTACTTCATGACCAATCCCTCGCTTTCCGGTCGCGGCCGCGCTTTGAAAATCCAGGGCCATAACAGGCATCGGGATTGACGTGTCGGCAATCGGCGATATCCGCACTGCGTTCCAGCCGCGCAGCCCTGCCCGCGCGCGGGGTCCGGTTGCCATCGTTGATATCGGCTCTAATTCGGTGCGCCTGGTAGTCTATGAATCCCAGACCCGCGCTGCAGCCACCTTGCAAAACGAGAAGGCGATCTGCGCCATCGGGCGGGACATGGTCACTACTGGGCGGCTGCACGCTGAAGGCTGTGCCCAGGCGCTGGAGGCGCTGGCCCGCTTCCGGCTGATCGCCGAGGGACTCAATGTCGATCAGCGCGAAGCGGTCGCGACCGCCGCGGCGCGCGATGCGAGCAATGGCGCGGAATTCGTTCGCCGGGCGGAGAATGCCTGGGGCTCGCCGATCCGGGTTCTGGCGGGCGAGGACGAGGCGCGCATCGCCGCGGAAGGCGTGGTGGCAGGTATTCCCGATGCAGACGGCCTTGCCGCCGATCTGGGCGGCGGCAGCCTCGACATGGTGTGTGTCAAGGAGGGCCAGACCCACAGCGCCGTCACCTTGCCCTTCGGGCCGCTGCGGCTGATGGATCAGGCCAAGGGCGATCCCGACAAGGCGCGCGACATCGTCGACAAGGGGTTGAAGAACGTACCAGGCCTCTCCGCTCCCGCTTTGTATGCTGTGGGGGGCATTTGGCGCAGCTTCGCGCGGGTTGACATGGAGGAGCACAATTATCCTCTGCATGTGCTGCAGCAATATGCGATTCCGCGCGGAAGGGCGCTGAGGCTGTGCAAGGTGCTGTCTGGCCTGTCGCGTGACAGCTTGCGCAAGATCAAGATGGTTTCTAAACGGCGCGCCGATGCGCTTCCCTATGGGGCGGTGGTGCTGGAGCGGCTGTTGGAGGCGGGCGGCATCAAGGAGGTGGTGATCTCTGCCTTTGGCCTGCGCGAAGGCATTCTTTATGCGCGCCTTTCCCCGGAGGAGCGCGCTAAAGACCCGCTGGTGGAATTTGCCCGCGCCGCCAATCAGCGCCTAGCCCGCGTGCCCGTCCACGCTCGTGAGATGCTGGACTGGACGGCGCCGCTGTTCGAAGGCGAAAGCGCCGACCTTGCACGGGTGCGTGAGGCTAGTGCCTGTTTTTCCGACATTGGCTGGCGGCGCCATCCCGATGACCGCGCGATGGGCGCGATGGGGCAGGTGCTGACTGCGCCTTTCGCCGGCGCCGATCACCGCAGGCGGGCGCTGATCGCCAGTTCGGTGTTCCACCGCTATTCGGGCGACGAGGATTTTCCTGCCCAGCTCGCGGTCGCGGCGTTGCTGGACAAGGAAGACGAAAGGCGCGCAAAGCTGCTTGGACTCGCTTGGCGCTTCGCTTTCTCGCTGTCCTCGTCGGCGGCGGGCGAACTGGCTCATTACAAATTGCGCCTGACCCCGGCCAAGATCGTGCTGGAAGTGCCGCGGCGGCGTGAAGCCATTGCCGGGGAGCCTGTGCAGAAGCGGCTGGGCCAACTTGCCGAGGGGATGGAGCGCCGCGGCGAGATATTGGTCGTCTGACTTCCCGGCGCGGCGATCTAGCCGTCTTTTCCGGTTTCCTGAACCTGGGTCGATTCCAGGGTGTGCTCCGCGCCCCTAGCCATGACATCGTAGGACGCGGCCAGCCGCATTAGCGCGGCATAGCATTCCGCATCCTTCAGAACCTCCGCCACGGCCCGCAATTCCTCGGCACGAAGGCGAAAGTTGAGCGCCTGGCTCGCCCGCTCGTCCTTTTTCGACATACTGTCTCCAGGCGTACAAATGCGCGCCGCCACATTTCGTTCCGGAAGATTTTCGCAAGTCATTAGAAACATTATGCTTTATCCTTCATCTTCCCGCAGCGGAAGGTTCCGAACTGGCACGGAGGGCGCCGGCCGAGCTCCCGCGGAACCCGCTCTTGCGCCCCGCGCCCCAAGGGGCTTTAAAGGGCTAAAGTTGTGGCGCGACAGGGCGGGACGTGCCTGTTTAGCAGGCCCTTCAAAGGGTTAAGGAGATTCTCATGGGTGGTATGAGTTGGATTCACTGGCTGTTGTTGGCCGTGGTCGCGCTGGTGCTGTTCGGAGGCCGGGGCAAGGTCTCGGACCTGATGGGCGACTTCGGCAAAGGCATCAACAGCTTCAAAAAGGGTCTGGCCGAGAAGGAGCCAGAAGACCCCAAGGTGATCAACGCCGAGGCCAAGGAGAAGGATAAGACGGCGGTCTGATCCCTCAGGCATTTTCCCATGTTCGACCTGTTTAGTTGGAGCCATATCCTCATCCTGCTTGTCGTGGCTCTAGTGGTGGTGGGGCCAAAGGATTTGCCGCGCCTGATGCACATGGCCGGCAAATGGGCAGGCAAGGCACGAGCGATGGCCAACGAATTCCGCAAGAGCTTCGACGAGATGGCGCGGCAGGCCGAGCTGGACGAGCTGCGTAAGGAAATCGAGGACCTGAAAAAGAATAATCCGGTGACCGACATGCAGAACGAGCTGAATCGCGCCGTGTAAGGGGTCAATTTGGAAAGCGGGCCGTCCATGACCGAGGCCGTGTCCGCCGAGCCTGTGCCGGACATCGGTGCCGAACCGCGC
>DATATP010000312.1:0-2883 GCA_036268715.1 Rhizomicrobium sp.
GATATCGATCTGTGAGGCGGTCACGCGTACACCGTTTGCGTGCCGATGGCGGCACCGCTGGTGGCGACGAGATTGGCGGCGCGCAGGAGCGATTCGAAGGTGCCGGCGTCCGTCCACCAGCCATCGAGGAACGAGAAGCTCATCGCGCCTTCGCGGATATAGGCGTTGTTGACGTCGGTAATTTCAAGTTCATTGCGGCCGGAGGGCTTGCAGGTATGGATCTTCTCGAAGACCGAGGCGTCATACATATAGATGCCGGTCACCGCGTAATTCGATTTCGGATGCGCGGGCTTTTCCTCGATGCCTTTGATGCGGTCGCCGTCGAACTCGGCAACGCCGAAGCGCTCGGCATCGGTGACTTCCTTCAAGAGTATACGGGCGCCTTTGCCCTGCGTGCGGAAGGCGTCAACGGCGGCGCGGATGTTCTTCTCGATTATGTTGTCGCCGAGGACGACGCAGATATCCTGGCCATCGGCGAAATGTTCGCAGAGATTGAGAGCGTCCGCGATGCCGCCTTCGCCCTCCTGATAGGTGTAGGCGATGTGCTTGAGCCCGAAATCCTTGCCGTTGGCCAGCAGGCGGAGGAAATCGCCCGAATTCTTGCCGCCGGTGACTACCATGATGTCGGTGATGCCGGCATCGACCAGGGTCTGGATCGGGTAGTAGATCATCGGCTTGTCGTAGATGGGCAGCAGATGCTTGTTGGTGATTTTGGTCAGGGGAAAGAGACGGCTGCCGGTCCCGCCCGCTAAGACAATACCTTTCATATGTAACAAATAGGATACTGCCTGCATGGAGCGATACAACTGGACCGCGATCGCGGAAGAGAAAATGAACCCGCTGCTGAGCCGCTGGGTGATTCATACGGGGCAGATGACGATTGCCCGGATATGGCTGAGAAAGGGCAGCGTGGTGCCGCTGCATCATCACGTGAATCAGCAGGTGACGATGCTGAAATCGGGAGTGCTGCAGTTCGATATGGGCGGCGAAACGATCATTCTGAAGGCGGGCGAGGTGCTGGCCATTCCGCCGAATCTGCCGCATCGGGTGGAGGCGCTCGAAGAATCGATGGCTACCGATTTGTTTACTCCGGCGCGGGAGGACTGGATCCGCGGGGACGATTCGTATTTGAGAAAGTAGCGCTATTGATCAGGATCCGCTGCGCGTGGAGAGAAGCGAGGCGTCCAGCTAATTCTCAACCGGTGTTTTTTCTACGTGATCGACAAACAAGACTTTGATTGGACGCCCGCATCTCCAATTGGAGGCCTATCTCTTGCATCGCCCGGTTCAGAACAGGCCCAAGATCCGCGCGCCCACCCGGTTCTGGAGGATCATAGTAACCCATATACCTCCCCATATTCAGGGAGAATTCATAACGCCCCTGGAGCCCGGTCTCATCCTCCACGACGGTGGGCAGAAACGGCCAGAGGAATTCCTTCACGTCCATATCAAAGCCTTCGAATCGCCAGACACCCCACCGCCATGTTTGCCCCGGTGGAGGCGGCGGGGGCGTGAACTTGCTCACAACGCCGGGGGCTGATTCACGAAGCTTAAGATCAGACTTGCTTCTCGACAGGACATACACTTGAAGCTCTCTTGTCTCCTCATGAGTCCTCAAGTTCAGTCTTTCCGCCAGCAGGGCGCGAAGCATCAACCGAAGATCCGTGTTCGTTGTCGGGTGATCGGCCTTTGCGATGACGTCGTACCGAATCCAGTCGCCGCCGGGTTCGAGCCAGGTTGGTCCAACGGTTTCGATCGGCGGCTGCTGATGCAAATGCAGACCGCAGGCCCATCTGATCAGCATCCCAGGGGCACGCCATGCACCGTCAGGCCGGTCGGAGTGGTGTTTACCTCATCAGTGCAAATGTGCTCCGCCGAGCAGGGCCCCACGAACATCCTGACCGATGCCACATCAAACGTGGGGCCACCCGTGGATTGAGCCAAGAGCCGGCCAAGCTGCAGGGCGAACAATATTACTGCGGCGCGGACCGTGTTAAATACCTGTCAACAATCAGACGCGACAAAGGCCGTCAGCGTGCAGCGCACGTCGCCTCATTCTCACGGACTTCTTCAATGCGAATGTCGCAAGACCGCGGTTCAAATCTGAACCGCACGCTATTTTTCTTTGGCGCCCGCCGCGGCGAGGATGTTGGGCAAGCCGTAATTCCCTTTGTGGCAGGCGTACTCAAAGATGGGGCCTTCGATCTTCCGCATGACCATTTCGCCGGACCACGGCCGTGTCCACGTGGATGGATCTTCGACGGTGAAGCGGTAAACGATGGTGCTGTCGTCGGTGCGGGTGAAGCGTTCGACGACGTGCAGGTCGTGGCTGGCGAAGATGTCCTGCCGGGCGGTCGCGGGTGGTCCGCGGAAGTTGGTGGCGTCGGTGAAGTTGGTGGTGTCGACGACCAGCGTGCCGCCTTCCCAATGGCCGCGCGAGTCTCCGCCCAGTTGGCGGACGCTGGAGGGCACGTGCGGGCGGCCATCCATGGGAATGATGCGCACCCCGTGGATGATCTCGTGGTGGATCGCGATATCGGCCGAGGTCTGGACGATCTGGAGATTGGCATTGTAGGTTGACCCCAGCATGGGCGGACCTTCGTTGCCCCAGGCAATGCACCGTTCGGCGAGATTGCGGTCCTGCGCGGACTCGGCGGCATCGCGGCGGCGGGCAGCTTCCTTTTCGAGCAAAGCGCGCTTCTCGCCGGCTGCGGACAAGGGCGGCAACTTGCCATCGGGCGGATCGAAAACGACGGAGGTTCGGAGGGCTGCGGCGCCTTTGGGATAGTTCTCACCCTGCCAGATCACGTTGTCGGAATGGATGTCGTCTTTGGCCTGGCTGTTTTCCTTCTCGATGCGCTGCTTCTGCCAGGCGGCCGCTTC
>DATATP010000313.1:0-7632 GCA_036268715.1 Rhizomicrobium sp.
CATCGGCGGCCGCACGCGAAAAGTTATCATGCAGGCAAACAAGAACGGGTTCTTCTACGTGCTCGACCGCGCCACGGGGGAATTCATCTCCGGTAAGCCGTTCGTGAGCGGCGTCACCTGGGCTAAGGGGCTGGATGAGAAGACCGGGCGGCCGGTAGAGGCGCAGTCCATCCTGGCCAGCATGAAGCCCGCCATCGTCTCGCCCAATCCAGACGGGGCGCACAATTGGTATCCGATGGCATTCAGTCCGGAAACTGGGCTGGTTTATCTGCCGGCGAAGGTCGGCACCCACGCCCTGCATGTGCCGGACACCAAGTGGAGCTACGACCCCGACAAGAACAATGTCGGCGGCGATTCGCTCTATGACGGCCCGCTCAAGGCTGAACTCAATGCCCTGCCCTCCCCGAAAGGGGAGCTGCTGGCCTGGGATCCGGTTCGGCAGCGCGCGGCCTGGCATGCGGATTACCCTGTGGCAGAGGGCGGCGGCGTGCTTGTGACTGGCGGCAATCTGGTAATTCAGGGCCGCGCGGATGGCGTGCTGGCCGCCTATCGCGCCAGCGATGGCGCGCCGCTGTGGAAGTTCGACGCGGGGACTGGAATCATGGCGCCCCCGGTGACGTATCAGATCGATGGCATCCAATATGTGTCGATCCTGGCCGGCTGGGGCGGACCGACCGGACTGTCCAACGATCCCAGTTGGGGTCCCGTCAAGCCGGGCTATGGCCGGATTCTTACCTTCATGCTTGGCGGTACCGCTACGCTGAAGGCGCCTGTCTTCGGCCACAAGAATCCGCCGGCCGCGCCCGACATCGCGTTGAATGCATCGCCGGATCTTGTCCATCAGGGGGAGCTGTTATTTGGCGCCAACTGTTCCGGCTGTCATGGAACGCGGGCCGTTGCCGGTCCCCTGCCAGACCTGCGCTATGCCAGCAAGACGACATTGGAAGGAATTGAGGGCATCGTTCTTGGCGGAAGCCGCGCCTATGCTGGAATGCCTTCGTTCCGGAAAATCCTCAATCCCGATCAAGTCCATGCGATCCAGACCTATATCGTCTCGCGCGCCCGCGAGAGTGCCGGTGTCGCCAACCGGCAAATGCGATGACGTCGTGTGCTTTCTCAATGCCCAGTGGGTAACCGCCCGAACCGGTCACGCTATCGTTGTTTGGCGCCGGATTGCTGGGAGCACCCGGAATCGGCAGGTGCAAAGCAAAGCCTGACCGATCTCATGAGATAGAACGCTTCGAGCGCATTGCTTCATGCAGACGGCGAGTAATCCTGCTGGTCTTCCTGGCCGTGGTCGGCGTCTTCAGGCCGCCGCTATAATTTTCGCCAACCTCTGCGATTCGGCATTGCAGCCCGCGGGGCGTCTTCCACAATGGTCGTTACATGTTTCAATGACCGAATATTCTTGAGCGACGCTGGTAATCGTCAAGCGTGGAAAGAAACATGAGCTTTCTGTCCAAGGGCCGAGGCTACTTTGTCGCGATAGCGATCGTCTTGGTCGCGATAGCGATCGCGTATACGATATTCCTGCCTGGTCTTTCGGTCGCTAATAAACCACCCCCGGCGCTGGAAGTGGAAATCGCGGGCTGGCTGCTGCGCCATAGCGTCCCGGCTGCGGCCCGCGAGGCGGTCAATCCGCTTGGTATGCATCCCGATCCCGCGGACGTGCGGGCTGGGCACGACCTGTTTTCGAAGAAATGTGAAACCTGCCACGCCTATGATGGTGGTGGCCACACCGAAATCGGCGCCAACGTCTACCCGCGGCCGCCCATGCTGCGCGTCGCGGCGTCGTCAATGATGGACGGCGAGATATTCTACCACATCCGGAATGGCATCCGGAACACTGCGATGCCCGCATGGAATTTTCCGGACTGGCAGGTATGGCAGCTCGTATCATTTATCCGCGCGTTGCCCATCGTGATGCTGCCCTCCGATGACAAGCTGGTCCCGCAGCAGGAAGCCTCCGTCAATGGCGCGCACTATGTGGGTTCGAAGGCCTGCCAAAACTGCCACCAGGACATTTATGCCCGCTGGGTAAAGACCCGTATGGCCAACGTGTTGCGCAACCCAAAAGTCCATCCCGATGCCTTTGCCGCCGACCCGGCCACCGCGCCTGCAGATCTTCGCTTTACCAAGGACGAGGTTGCCTTCATCTATGGCAGCAAATGGAAACAACGCTATTGGAAGAAATCGGGCAACACCTATGTGCCTCTGCTGGCGCAGTTCAACATCGCCACCAAGAAATGGTCGAAATACCATGTTCCAGACATGGGTGGTGACTGGTGGGCGAAATATTATCCCGATCCCAGGGGCGATAACTCCAATCGTCCCACCGGTCCGCTCTGCGACGGCTGCCACTCGGTCAACTTTAATATCAACACCCAGCAGCCCGGCGAATGGAATGTCGGCTGCGAGCAATGCCATGGCGCCGGCAGCGCCCATGTTGTCCATCCGACGGTGGCCAATATCCTCAATCCGGCGCGGCAGAATTATGTGCAGGCGAATGACACCTGCATCCAATGCCACTCTCAGGGCCAGCCGCTCTCCAATCCGATTAAGGGCAAGTATTACGACTGGGCGGTCGGATATCATGCCGGATTACGATTGGCCGATTTTTGGAAACTGGAGCCGCACAAGCTGGGCAAGACCAGCTTCACCCACTTCCCCGATGGCACGGCCCACAAGAACCGGATGCAGGGCAACGATTTTGTGCAGAGCTTGATGTATACGCGCGGCGTTACCTGTTTCTCCTGCCACGATCCGCACGGCACCAACAATGACGCGATGCTACGCAAACCCATCAACGATGTGTGCATGTCCTGCCACGGGCTAAATGCCCAGAACGGACCACACGCGGCGTCGCTGGAAGCGCACACCCATCACAAGCCGGGCAGTCCCGGCAGTCAGTGCGTCGCCTGTCATATGCCCAAAATCCTGCCCCAGTTGCCGGGCGGCCCGTTCGTGTCTACCCACACATTTCATTTCGTGACCCCCGCCAAGACGGAATCCCTTGGCATCCCGAACGCCTGCAACGCCTGCCACACGGACAAGACCCCGCAATGGGCGCAGGCGGCACTTGAAGGCTGGAGTGACCGCTCACCCTGGCGGATGGCCCAATAGCACAGAGCGCCCTGGCGTGGCTTGGCTATATTTACCGTTGTTCAATTACGCCGCCGCGATGACGCAAGCAATTCGCCGCTCAACCCCGCCCGCGCGACTTTTGCTGGAGCAATGGACGCAGGCTCCCGATCGATGTCAGCTTGTCCAGCGCAAAAATCCGGCCGATCAGGCTTTCGCACACGGCCGGCCCCAGTACCGGCGCGATCAGGTCACGCGCCTTGACGACAACCTCATCGTGAGTCATCGGGTTTTGGATCGTGCCCTTGACCCGGTCGATGCGCTCGCTGAACTTGCTGCCATCGTTCAGTACCACGTCCACGACAGCGACGCGCGCCGGCATCAGCCGCTGCAGCGCCTCGTCATGAATCAACTGGACCTTCGCGCGCTGGCGTAGCACGGCGGGATCTTTCATCCGCGCCACATCATGCGCCGATTTGAAGCCGACCGTTCCGTCGACCAGCATGATCGCCATCATGTGCTGCAGGCAGATATCCGGCAGGAAGCGGTTGTCCACGATGGTGGCTTCACCCGCGGCGACATGCACGATCAGCGATTTCACCTCGCCGGCCGTGAAGCGGTGCTTGCGCATCAGATCTTCCAGCGCGTCCAGGGGCGCCTGGATGGGCGAACCCACGGTCCATTTCTTGATGTTGGTGTTTACCACCTCATAGCGCTCGCCCAACCCGTCGATGACCATCGCCGGATCGTGCAACGGAACGAAAGCCTGGAAGAAATTATCGGCACCGGAAAGAATATCATCCACACCGGTTGCCCCGGCTTGAACCATGAGAGCGGCGGTGACGCCATCGCGCGCGGCCATGCCGGCGAAGTCGAACGCCTTTTCGATATGGTCGGTGTCGCGCTGCCAGGATGCAAGGCCTGACGCCTGTTGCGCGGTATAAGAAAGAAGCCAGCGCATCTGCTGGGCATTGAGACCGGCGGCGCACCCCGCCGCCGCCGCCGAGCCGTACAGGCCGGCCAAGGCATGCGTGCTGCGGTGACTGGATACCATGTATTCCAGCTTGCCCAAGGTCGCCGCGAAACGCGGCCCGATGTCATAGCCAAGCGTCACGGCCCGCAGAAACCGTTCGCCGTCGATCCCGAAGCGCTCGCCCGCCGCCAGGGCGGCGGCGACCACCGACGAGCCGGGATGCGATTCCGATCCAGGATGAGAATCGTCGGTTTCATCGGAATGCGCCAAAAGGGCATTGACCATCGCCGCCTCCATTGGCCCGCACAGGATGTCGGCGGCGACAATGGTGCAGGACTTGCCATCCTGATACTCGCGCGCGAATTTGAGGTCGAACTTGCCCGGCGGCAGCAGGGAGCCGGAGATCATGGCGGCCAGCGTGTCCAGAATATGCTGGGCGGTCTTCTCCCGCACCATATCGGGCAACGGCCGTGTCGCGGCGACGCTCATATAACCGCTCAGTGTGCGCATGGTCGAGCTGATCGGCGGAGCCTCAGCCGCCTGTGCGGCAGGGGCTATGGCCAGCATGGCACCCGCACTTCCCAGCAAACGGCGGCGCGATATTGCGCGGCGAATTATTCTGCTCATTTTTCCCCTCATCCAGATCGCTTGATAGAACAACCGATGCTATCCGAGAGTCTGCTGCCTTGAGCCTAAGAAATTTTCTATAGCTCGACAGCCGCGCTCCGTCTGGTCGGGGGAATATCCTGCCTGTATCATCCTTCAAGGCATGCAACGGGCGGGGATTTCCATGTTGAAGACCATTCTGTTGAGCAGCGCGGCGGTACTCGCGGCGGCGCCGGCCTTCGCGCAGGGCAGCGCGGAGACCTGTCACGCCCTGATGTCGCTTACCCTTGCGGATGTGCGCATGGTGTCGGCCGACGATATCACGGCACTGGATGGCACCCACGCGTATTGCAAACTCATCGGTATCGCCGAAAAGGAAATCACATTCGAAGTCGACATGCCGTTCGCCACCGAATGGAACGGCAAATTCCTGATGGGTGGCAGCGGAGGATTTCTGGGCAATCTGCAGAACGGCATCAAGCCCGCGGCCCTAATGCGAGGCTATGCCACGGCGGTCACCGATACCGGTCATCCTATACCGAAGGATGGCGGCGGCTCGTGGGCCTATCGCAATCCAGAACGCCTGGTCAATTTCGGCCATCGCGGCACGCATGTGGCGGCTGAAAAAGCCAAGCTGGTGATCGAAGCATTTTACCACAAGCCTATCGCCCATTCCTATTTCTTCGGGTCATCGGGCAGCGGGCGTCAGGCGATGATGGAGGCCCAGCGCTATCCCCAGGATTTCGAAGGCATCGTCGCGGCGTGCCCGGCCTTCAGCTGGACGCAGCTGAATGTGTTTGCGACCGGGTGGACACAGCAGAACATGTATCCAACCGTGCAATCCCAATTTGATTTCAAGCCGATGGTGCCGCCACAGAAAGTCGCGACGCTGGATACGGCGGTCTACGCCAAATGCGACGGCATCGACGGGCTCAAGGACGGCATTATTTCCAATCCTCTCGCCTGCAAATTCGATCCGCTGACCGATCTTCCCCTGTGCCGAGCGGGCACAGACGGCCCGGCCTGCTTCACCCGCGAGCAAGCCGAGGTGATCGCCAGGATTCACGACGGGCCGACCAATTCCCATGGCCGCATCTGGCCGGGCTGGGCCTATGGCGGGGAAGCGATCCCCGGGATGTGGACCAACCCGAACGGCGGCACCGCCTATGTGATCGGAAATTCCAAGGGCTCTCCTCCCTATTCCAGCCGCCACTATCTGCTGACCAACGAGACGCTGCGCTATCTGATTTTCAACGATCCCGATTACGACCTGCACAATTTCAATTTCGAAACCGATACACTTGCGACCACCGTCGCGTCGGCACAGATCGACGCCAACAATCCCGATCTCAGTGCCTTCAATCGCCGCGGCGGCAAGCTCATCATGAGCGTCGGCTGGTCCGACTGGGCGGTCGACGATCTGGGTGTGAAGGGTTATTACGACCAAGCCATCAACCAGAATGGCGGCCTGGACGAGCTGACTGGATTTGCCCGGCTTTTCATGTTGCCGGGGGTGGGTCACTGCTTTGCCATCGATCCGGCGCGCAAGACACCGAACAATGTCGACCTGCTCAGCGCCTTGGAAACCTGGGTCGAGCGCGGGACGGCGCCCGACCGGGTCATTGCGTCCCACATTGTCGGTACGCCGGGCACACAGGGGCGTAACGCGCCGGCCCTGAGCATGCCGATCACTGGAACTGTGGACCGCACCCGCCCGATCTGCGCCTATCCGCGAATTGCCGCTTATAGCGGGCATGGCAGCATCGACGATGCGCGTAACTTCAGCTGCAGCATGCCCTGATATGGGCGGGCATCCCATTGCGGTCGACGGGCTACCGCATCAAGGCAATTCCTATAACGTTCGGCAGCGGTTCACCCAAGGCGACATTTTGGTGACGTCCGCGCCTTTCAAATACCCGAAGGAGGGTTGGCAGGTCCTGCATTTCGCCCTGCCCTTCGCTGCGCCGGGCATCTCGCTCGCCGATGATTGGCGGACATTGGGCATGTACTCGACCGGTTCGCAGACGATCATTCTCGACAAGATCTTCGTGCCGGACGATGCCATCGCCCTGCGGCGGCCGCGCGGCGGTTTCATCCCGCATCGAACGCGATCCTGACGGTGGCGACGCCGCTGATCATGTCGGTCTATGCCGGAGTCGAGGAGGCGGCGACCGCGATCGGCATCACGCTCGCCGGCGAGCGTGCCCGCGATCCGGCGGGGCCTTATCTTCTTGGTGAACTCACCAATGAGCTGACAATGACTCAGCTTGCCATCGATGACATGGTCCGGCTCGCCGGTGATCTTGATTTCCCGATGCCTTGGGCATCGCAAACGCCGTACTGATGCGTAAAACGATCGTCACCGAACACGCGGCTCGCGTCCTCATGGCACCCAATAAAACATGATATGGCCTGTGATATCGGCAGCGATTTTCGATAGGCGGCGGCTCGCCACCGCCTGAACCATCGCAGGCACCGTGAATGCGAATATGCGCTCGCTGTGCTTTCTATACATCAACAACAGCCCCTCGTCGGCGATCGCGGGTTCGACACCTTGACAAGGATAACACGGCTATAAGATAAGGTTCCACATATAGGAATAATTGCACAGACACGGGGGAAACATGCTTTCTTTTCGCGGATTTGCGCCAGGTCGGCTCGCAAAATTTGCCCTTTCATCAACGTCGGGACTCGCGCTGTTGGCTATGACGGCCGGGCTTGCCATGGGGCAGGACGCCGCCAGCGGGGGCGGCGAAACCGTCGTGGTATCCGGTTCGCGCGTGATCACCACCGGCGCCGAGGCGCCGACCCCAGTAACGGTGGTTTCCACCGAGCAATTACAGCTGGCCGCGCCCCGCTCGATGGCGGAAGGCCTGCTGCAGCTTCCGGCCTTCAAAGGCTCGGCGAGTGTGCTGAACCAGTCCACCGGAACCACGGGCTCCAACGGTGCGGACAACCTGAACCTGCGCAAC
>DATATP010000314.1:0-2528 GCA_036268715.1 Rhizomicrobium sp.
GCTGAAGTTCGAGGAATGGGACCTGATGCGGCCGCAATCCTTGTTTGTCTCGGCCACGCCGGGGAACTGGGAAATGGAACGCACTGGCGGGGTGTTTTCCGAACAGGTGATCCGGCCCACCGGGCTGATCGATCCGCCGGTCGAGATACGGCCAGTGGAGACCCAGGTCGATGACCTGATCGCCGAATGCCGCGAGGTGGCCGCCAAGGGTTATCGCATTTTGGTCACCACCCTGACCAAGAAGATGGCGGAAGACCTTACCGAATATATGCACGAACAAGGCATCCGCGTGCGCTACATGCATTCGGATGTCGAAACCCTGGAGCGCATCGAGATCATCCGCGATCTGCGGCTGGGCGCCTTCGACGTGCTGATCGGCATCAATCTGTTGCGCGAGGGCCTGGACATCCCCGAATGCGCGCTGGTTGCGATCCTGGACGCCGACAAGGAAGGCTTTCTGCGCAGCGAAACCAGCCTGGTCCAGACCATCGGCCGCGCCGCCCGCAATGTGGACGGCAAGGTGGTGCTTTATGCCGACAAGGTCACCGGCTCGATGGAGCGCGCCATGGCGGAAACGACCCGCCGCCGTACCAAGCAGGAAGCCTATAATACCGCCAACGGTATCACCCCGGCCAGCGTCAAGCGCAACATCGCCGACATCATGGGCTCGATGTATGAGAAGGACCATGTGACGGTGGATGCCGGGCTGCTTCGCGCGGCGGAAGGCGGGCGCGAATTCGTCGGCCACAATATCAAGACCGTGATCGCCGACATCGAAAAGCGCATGCGCGTCGCCGCGGCCGATCTGGAATTCGAAGAAGCCGCCCGCCTGCGCGATGAGCTGAAGCGGCTGCAGGCGACGGCGCTCGCCATCGCCGACGATCCTTTCGCACGGCAATCCGATGTCGCCCGCGCGACGCTGGATGCGGAGATCACCTTATCCGACGATACCGCCCCCTCTCCCCTTGTCGGAGAGGGTGGAGTGAGGGGTAAAATGAAAGGCAAGCGTCTGGGCCGCCCGGGCCGTCCCAAGACGTTTGGCAGCCGGGCGCGATAAGCGAAGCGCGATCATGTGCTAAAAGGGAGCACCCATGCGCACCAGCCTGATGCTTGCGGTCCTTGCCGCGCTGCTGCCGATCGCGGCGCGGGCCCAGCCGGCCAGCCATATCCTCTCCGCCGACAATCTCAGCAAAGTGGCGCCGCACAGTTGGGTGATCCGCGGCTTTCCCAATGTCGGCATTGTGGTGGGCGACAAGGCCACCTTGGTGGTCGACACCGGCATGGGGCCTCGCAACGGCAGGATCGTCGCCGGCATCGCCCGCTCGCTGTCGCCCAAGGGGCAGAAGCTTTATCTCACCACCACCCATTATCATGCCGAACATGCTTCCGGCGACACGGGTTTTCCGCCGGGCACGGTGGTGATCCGGCCCCGGGGGCAGCAGGCCGAACTGGAAGCCGAAGGTCAGAAACTGATCGACATGTTCTCCGCCCGCTCGGCGGAAGACCGCGACCTTCTCAAGGACGCGCGCATCACAAAGGCGGGTGTGCTGTTCGACGACCGCTACAGCATCGATCTGGGCGGCGTGCAGGTGCAGCTTTACTGGTTCGGTGCCGCCCATACCAAGGGCGACGAACTGATCCTGGTGAAGCCGGACAATGTGCTTTATTCCGGCGATGTGGTGCAAAACCATACCGGCCCCAATTTCTATTGCGCCGACTGCACGCCGCGAAGCTGGCTGACGGTGCTGGACCATGTCGCGGCGCTCAAGCCCGGGATCGTCGTGCCCGATCACAGCGCGCCGGGCGGCCCCGAGCTGGTCGCGCAGGAGCGCGACTTCATGGCCGATTTGGACTCGCGCGCCCGGGCGCTGAAGGCGCAAGGCGTGCCGGTGGATCAGGCGGGCAAATTGGTGAGCCAGGAATTCGCGCAGAAATATCCGGACTGGAGCGGGATGACCCATCTCGATCCCGCCATCGCCAAAGCCTATGCCGAGACGCCATGAGAGCGTGATTTGCGGGGACAGTGATCATCCCTTCGCAAGCCCAGAGCGCAGGGTCCCTCAAAAGCTGTTAGGCAGATGTCTCACGCGGCCGAAGCGATTGAAGCGCGATAAATTCATTTTGGTATCTGGACCGAAAGACCTGGAAAGAAAATTGAGATCGGATTGCTTCCTGCTTGCCCGTCTGGCGCAGCCCTAACGACGGTGGCTATTTCCGATCTGTGCATTTCGAGTTTAGGGACGAGCGTGTAAATATCACTCGTATCTAGGTGTTTAGTGCTCCGGGATTCGGGGTACATTGTACCACGATCTTCCGAAGGCGGGCTGTGGGCTACCTTCTTCACGGCATGTCACAACGACTGAGGTGGTCCGTCAAGCAATACAAAAAATGTCAAGCGAGCCTGAGAGAGCTAGAAAATCGGAAAAATTAGGATCAGAAAACTTGGCCTAAGAGCCGATCCCGGAAGTTTGGATTCAGTTTGAAGTACATGGCCTGGTCAGACGTCTGAGCATGATGCGGATCATTGC
>DATATP010000315.1:0-11118 GCA_036268715.1 Rhizomicrobium sp.
ATCCCTATGCCATTTACGCCCAACGCATCCTGAGGCTGGAAAAGCTGGACCCATTGGAGGAAGCCATCGGGCCGTTGGAGCGCGGCAATGCGCTGCATCTGGCGCTGGAAACCTTCGTCGGAAAATATCCCGGCGCATTGCCGCAGGATGCGGTGACGCACCTGATCGCCATCGCCGATCAGGTGTTCGCCCAGGCGGAAATCCCGAAAGCGGCGCTGGCGGTGTGGCGGCCGCGTTTCCTGGGCGTGGCGCATGCGTTCGTCGCCTTGGAACGCGAGCGGCGGGCAGTCATCGAACGTTCCCACCTGGACGTGAAAGGCAGGCTTGTGTTCGCCGGGCCGGGCGGCGACTTTACCCTCACCGGCCGCGCCGACCGCATCGATGTGTTGAAGGACGGCATGGCGGCAATCGTCGATTATAAGAGCGGCGCGACCCCGACCAGGGCGCAGGTGCAGAAACTGCTGATGCCGCAATTGCCGTTGGAGGGCGCGATCCTTGCGGAAGGCGGCTTTGCCGGCGTGGAAAAACGCCTCGCCAGTGAGCTTCTTTATATAAGCCTCGCCGATGGGCGCAAGGCGCAGAAGCCGGTCGAGATTCCCGATGCGGCAGCGCTGACGGCCGAGGCGGCGGCGAAACTGGCCCAGCGCATTGCATTCTTCGATGTCGAAACCACGCCTTATCTGTCGCGGGTGCGGCCCTACCGCACCGACAGCGTGGGCGATTACGACCATCTGGCGCGGGTGCGCGAATGGTCCGGCGCGGACGAGACATGACGCGCGACGCCTCCATGATCGCCTCTGACCCCGAGATTTCCGCCTGGGTCGCGGCCAATGCCGGCGCGGGCAAGACTTATACGCTCGCCAACAGGGTGGCACGGCTGCTGATGCTGCCGGACACCAGGCCGGAGCGCATTCTGTGCCTCACATTCACCAAGGCCGCGGCGGCGGAGATGCAAGCCCGCCTGTTCAAGCAACTCGGCGCATGGGCCATGCTGCCCGACGACAGGCTGCGCGAGGAGATCGTCCGCATCGGTGGCGATGCGCATGCCGATCTGCGACAGGCGCGCCGGCTGTTCGCCGGGGCGCTGGAAACGCCGGGCGGATTGAAAGTGCTGACCCTGCACGCCTTTTGCCAGAGCGTGCTGTCGCGCTTTCCCATCGAGGCAGGCGTTCCTCCCGCCTTTGAGGTCCTGGACGATGCTTCGGCGCGCGCCATGATCGCCGCCTCGCGCCAGCGGGTGCTGGAACGGGCTGGATCGGGCGACGCGCGGCTCGCGGATACGGTCGCGCATCTGGTGACCGAGACCAGCGAGGCCCGGCTGAACCAGGTGATGAACGCGGCGTTGGGCGGCGACCGCCGCAAGCTGGACCGGCTCCTGACGGACGGTGCGGACCTCGGCGCACTGGCGCGTGCGCCGCATGGCCTTGAGGCAGACGAGACAGCCGACAATGTCGCTCGCAATTTTTGCGGCAGCCTGGCGCGCGAGATCGCGCATCTGCGCGAGGCGCGCGACTGGCTGGGAGGCGGAAGTGCCAACGACCTCAAGGCCGCGGAACGGCTAGAGCGCGCGCTCGCCGTGCCGGACGATTTTCTGGCGTTCGCGCCCTTCCTGCTCACCGCCGAGGGTACCCCGCGCGCGCGGATGGCGACCAACAGGCTGGCCGATGCACGCCCGGATTTGCTAGCTCGCCTCACCGATTTGCAGGTGCGTTATTGTGCCGCCGCCGAACGCCATCGCGGAGCGCGCGCCGCCGGCCTGGCGGAAGCCGCGCTGACAGTGGCCGATGCGGTGCGCCGCGATTACGCCGCGGCCAAGCGGCTGCGCGGCGTGCTGGACTATGATGACCTGATCGCACGGACACGCGACCTGCTGGGATCGCGCGAGGCCGCGCAGTGGGTGCTCTACAAGCTGGATGGCGGCATCGACCATGTGCTGATCGACGAGGCGCAGGACACCAGCCCCGAACAATGGGAGATCGTGCGCGCCCTCACCGCGGAGTTCTTTGCCGGCGAAGGGCGCGAGCGCGGAAGCCCGCGCACCGTCTTCGCGGTGGGCGACGAGAAACAGTCCATCTTCAGCTTCCAGGGCGCCGATCCGGCCCAGTTCGAGATCAACCGCCGCCATTTCGAGGAAGCGGTGATGGGCGCGGGCCAGACCTTCCGCAGCGAGCCCCTCATCACCTCGCGCCGCACCGTGCCGCCAATTCTTGAATTCGTGGACAAGGTATTCGAAAGCGTGACGGTGCGGGCCGGGCTCACATCGGGCGGCAGCGCAATCGCCCATGAGGCGCATAGGGCGGGCGCGCCGGGTGGAATCGAATTCTGGCCGACTTTGAAGCCGGACGACAGCGAGGATCCCGATCCCTGGGCACCTGTCAACGCGCTGCAAAAGGAAAGCCCGGCGGCGCGGCTGGCCGCCCAGATAGCGGAGCGTATCGCGGGCTGGATCAAGAGCGGCGTGCGGCTTCCGGGGCATGAGAAGGCGATAGCACCGCAGGACATCATGATCCTGCTGCCCCGGCGCGAGCCGTTCGGCGGCGAGGCAATCCGCCAGCTCAAGCTGCGGAATGTCCCCGTGGCCGGCGCCGACCGGGTCGTGCTGACCGAGCAGATCGCCGCGATGGACCTGATCGCGCTGGGCCGTTTCGCCCTGCAACGGGAGGACGACCTGACATTGGCGGCGCTGCTGCGCTCGCCTCTTTGCGGCGTGTCCGAGGAGGAATTGTTCGCGCTGGCGCATGGGCGGCGCGGTTCGCTATGGGCGGAATTGGCCCAGCGGCGGGAGGAAACCGCCGCCTTTGCCGCCTCTTACGATCTGCTGTCGGACATGCTGGCGCGCGCCGATTATGCGCCTGTCTTCGAGTTCTATGCCCATGCGCTGGTGGCGCGGGGCGGCAAAGAAAAACTGCTGGCGCGCCTCGGGCCGGATTCCACCGACGCGATTGAGGAATTTGTCAGCCTGGCGCTCGCCTATGAGCGCAACGCCACTCCATCGCTGGAAGGGTTTCTCGCCTGGGTGGAACGCGGCGGCAGCGAGATCAAACGCGACATGGAGCGTGGCCGCGGCCAGGTGCGGGTGATGACCGTGCATGGCGCCAAGGGACTGGAGGCGGATATCGTCATCCTGCCCGACACGACCTCCCTGCCCGGCGGACTGAACCGGCATGAGTCGCTGCTGTTCGCGGAGGATGGGGTGCTGTTCCCTCTTCCCGATGCAGACGCGCCCGCGGCGGTGCGCGCGGCCAAGACCGCCGCCGATCAGGAATTGCGCAACGAGCATCTGCGCCTGTTTTATGTCGCGCTGACCCGCGCACGCGACCGGTTGTGCATTTGTGGCTTCGAAGGCAAAAAAGGCGTGCGGGAAGGCTCCTGGTATGAACTGGCGCAGACCGTGGCGAAGCAGATGGGCCTCGAAGTCACGCGCGGCGGCAGCACGATCCTCACCATCGGCGATGTGGAGGATGCGCATGGCGCGGCGGCAGCCGAACCCCAGCCGCACCTCCGCTTACCCGCTTGGGTACGCGAGCCCGCTCCAGCCGAGGCGCCGCTGCCACGCCTGATTCGTCCGTCTGACGCCATCGGCGTGCCGCCGCCGGCCTTCTCGCCTTCGGGCCAGGGCGCCGCGCGCTTCCGGCGCGGTCTGGTGGTGCATGCCCTGCTGGCACGGCTGCCGGAAATAGCGTCCGAGCGGCGCCGCGCCATCGCTCTCGCCTTTGTCCATGGCAGTGGCTTCGCCGGCAGCGCGGGCGACGCGCTGGTGGAAGAGACCCTGGCGGTGCTGGACGACCCCCAATTCGCCGCCGCCTTCGGCCCCGGCAGCCGCGCCGAAGCCGGGCTGACCGCTGATCTGCCGCAACTGGGGCCGGGTACGCGCCTCAATGGCCGCATCGACCGGCTGGCGGTGACTGACAAGGAAATCCTGATCCTGGACTTCAAGACCAACCGGCCACCACCCGCCCGCGAGGCGGATGTCAGCCCGGTTTATCTCGCCCAGATGGCACTCTACCGCGCCGGGGCGGCGCGCATCTTTCCCGGCCGGAGAATCGTCTGCGGTCTGGTATTCACCGATGGCCCCCGTCTCATCCGCCTGTCCGAAGCGATCCTGGACCGCCAGATGGCGGATATTGGGGCGCGCCTTGACCCGGCACGGGGGCGTTCCTAGATATGGTGCCAGCGTATTCGAGGTCCGCCAAATGCCCATCAAAGTGTCCGATGCTTCCTTCCAGGCCGATGTGCTGGATGCCAAGAAACCCGTGCTGGTCGATTTCTGGGCGGAATGGTGCGGACCCTGCCGGATGATCGCCCCCGCGCTGGACGAATTGTCGGCCGAGCTGGGCGAAAAGGTCACCATCGCCAAGCTCAATATCGACGAGAATCCGCATGTGCCGACCAAGTATGGCGTCCGCGGCATTCCAACCATGATGATCTTTTCCCAGGGCCAGGTGGCGGCGACCAAGGTCGGCGCCCTGCCCAAGTCCAAGATCAAGGAGTGGATCGAATCCTCGATCTGACTTTCTGACTTCCGCGCGACAAAATAGACAGCGGCGGAATCGCGATTCCGCTTTAGCATGCCTTGACTCAATCGGGGGCGGGGCATGCGGCGCATTCTGTTCGGTCTGTCGGTCCTATTGTGTGCCGGCGTGGCGTTGGCGCAGGCGCCTGAGCCCGGGCTGACAGAGCGCTTCGATTCCGAGATCAGTCCCCAGGAAATGGACGGCTGGATGAAGCTGATGGCGGCCGAGCCGAACCATGTCGGCTCCCCGCACGACAAGGCCAACGCCGCCTGGCTGCTCAAGCAATTCCGCGCTTATGGCTGGGACGCGCATATCGAGACCTTCAAGGTACTCTATCCGACGCCGCTCAGCGAAACATTGGAGATGGCAGGACCGAAACCCTGGAAGGCGATGCTGCAGGAGCCACCGATCCCCGGCGACACCAGCGCCCGCGCCAAGCAATATGCCCTGCCCGCCTATGTCGCCTATCAAGGCGACGGCGATGTCACCGCGCGTCTTGTCTATGTCAATTACGGCAATCTCGACGATTACAAGCGCCTTGCGCAATTCGGCATCGATGTTCGGGGCAAGATCGTCATCGCCCGCTATGGCCAAGGCTGGCGCGGCCTCAAACCGAAGCTGGCACAGGAGCATGGCGCGATCGGCTGTCTGATCTATTCCGATCCGTCCGATGACGGCTATTCGGTGGATAGCGTTTATCCCAAGGGGCCTGCCCGGCCGCCGCATGGCATCCAGCGCGGCTCGGTTGCCGACATGACGCTCTATCCCGGCGATCCGCTGACGCCGGGTGTCGGTGCCACTGATGATGCCAAGCGCCTGACGCGCGAAGAAGCGCCCAGCCTGATGCACATCCCAACCCTGCCGATCTCTTATGCCGATGCGCAGGCGCTGTTGGAGACGATGAGTGGCCCGGTAGCGCCAGAAGGCTGGCGCGGGCGGCTGCCCATCACCTATCGCGTCGGGCCCGGGACGCGGCCGGTCCATCTGGCGGTCAAGTCCGAATGGGGCCTCAAGCCCATCTATGACGTGATCGCCACCTTGAAGGGGAGCACATGGCCCGACCAGTGGGTGATCCGAGGCAACCACTATGACGGCTGGGTATTCGGCGCCAGCGATCCGCTCGCAGGACAGGTGGCCATGCTGGAGGAAGCCAAGGCGCTGGGCGCGCTGGCGCGCGGCGGATGGAAGCCCAAGCGCACCATCGTCTATACCAGTTGGGACGCGGAGGAGCCGATGCTGCTGGGTTCCACCGAATGGGCCGAGACCCATGCCGACGAGCTGAAGCAAAAGGCAATGCTCTACATCAACAGCGACGGCAATGGCCGCGGCATCCTCAATGCGGGCGGCAGCGAGGACATGGAGAAGTTTGTCGGTGCGGTCGCGGCCGGTGTCATCGACCCCGAAACCCATGTTCCCGTCGGCCAGCGGCGGCGCGCCGCGATGGGGGTCTATGGCATGGGGCCGGGCGACGAGCACCAGAAATGGATGGAAAAGACGGCATCCGATCCAACCAAGGACGCGCCTATCGCCCCGCTGGGCTCGGGCTCGGATTATTCGCCCTTCCTGCAACATCTCGGGATCGAAACGTTGGATTTCGGCTTTGGCGGCGAAGGCAATGCCGGGGGTGTCTATCATTCGCGCTATGACACATATGAGCATCATACCCGCTTCGTCGATCCCGGTTTCGTCTATGCCAAGGTGCTGGCGGAGATGGCGGGTCATGCCGTGATCGCCGCCGCCGATGCCGATCTGCCGGTACAACAGACCGAGGATTTTGCCGACGGCATGGCGCAGTATGCCGACGAGATAAAGAAGCTGGCCGATACGCGGCGGGAGACGGCGGAAAAGCAGAATGCGCTGCTGCAAGCGAATGCGTTCGCGCTCGCCGCGGACCCCACGAAGCCCCATGCCGACCCGGTGGCGCTGAAGCCGGTGCCGAAATTCGATTTTTCGCCCCTGGACGACGCCATCGCGGCGCTGAAGAAAAGCGCCAAGGCCTATGACGAGGCGCTGGCGGCGAACGGCGCCAAGCTGCCACCCGACAGGCTGGCGCGGCTGCAATCGTTGATGCAATCGCTGGACCAGACCCTGCTCAATGAGCGCGGCCTGCCGGGACGCGACTGGTACAGGAATCTCGTCTATGCGCCCGGCCGCTTCACCGGCTATGGCGCCAAGACATTGCCCGGCATCCGCGAGGCAATCGAGGAGGAACGCTGGGACGATGCGGTGACCTATATCAGCCTCACCGCCGACGCCTTCCACGCCTATGCCAAGCGGCTGGATGAGGCGACGGCGGTGTTGCAATAATCCACCCTCCCTCAAGGGGAGGGTAAGAGTCATCCGTTTTCGATCAACACCTGGCCAGCAAGATAGAGCGAGCCGCAAATCAGGATCCGCGGCGGCGGATCGCGGTCGTCGAACTGGGCGCGAGCGGCGATCTGCAACATGGCATCTTCCAGATCGTCGGCCGGCGCGGCATCCAGTCCCGCCTTGCGCGCCAGATCATAGAGCGCGCCTGCGCCCAGGCTGGCCGCCTCGCCAGGGATCGCCACCGTCACCGCGTGACGGGCAAGGCCGCGGAAAGCGCTTAGATACCCGACCGCATCCTTGGTCGCGAGCATGCCGCAGATCAGATAAAGCGGCCGCTCGCCTTTCTCTTCCAGATCGGCGATGGCGCGAGACACCGCCGCCGCGCCATGCGGGTTGTGGCCGCCGTCCAGCCACACTTCGGCGCCGCTGGGAGCGGCGGCGATCAGGGGCCCGTGGGTCAGGCGCTGGAGCCGCGCCGGCCATTCCACCGTCGAAAGCCCCCGCTCCACCGCCGCGTCCTGGCCCCAGCCGCGCTGCGCGTGGCGCAAGGCGGCGATGGCGACGCCGGCATTCTCCACCTGATGGCGCCCGATCAGCCTGGGCAGCGGTAAATCGAGCAGCCCGGTTTCGTCTTCATAGACCATGCGGCCATGTTCCTGCCGCGCGACGAAATCTTGGCCGAACGCAAACACCTCAACCCCGAGCCGGTCGGCGCGCGACAGAATGACATTGCCCGCGATATCGTCCTGGCGGCCTATCACCAGGGGCGAGCCCTTCTTGATGATGCCCGCCTTCTCGCCCGCGATGGTCGCGAGGTCGTCGCCCAGAAACTCCATATGATCCATCCCGACCGGTTGGATAACCGTCATGGCGGGATGTTCGATCACGTTTGTGGCGTCGTAACGGCCGCCCAACCCGACCTCCAGCACCATCGCGTCGGCATAATGGCGCGAGAAGGCCAAGAACATCGCCGCCCCCGTGATCTCGAAGAAAGTGATCGGGGCGCCGCCATTGACCCGCTCCACTTCCCCCAGCGTGTCGCAAAGCTCTTCCTCGGAGATCAGCCGGCCGGCGATGCGGACACGCTCGTGGAAATGCACCAGATGCGGCGAGGTATGGACATGGACCAGGGCGCCCTGCGCCTCCAGCATGGCGCGGGCGAACGCGCAGGCCGAACCCTTGCCATTGGTGCCGGCGACATGGATGACCGGCGGCAGCTTTTTGTGCGGCTCGCCCAGCGCATGCAGCAGCCTCAGGATTCGGTCCAGCTTCAGGTCGATCTTCTTGGGATGCAGCGCCAGCAGGCGGGCAAGAAGAAGGTCGCTGCGGGAGGTGTCCGTCATGGCGCCGCGGTGCGGGCGGCTCCGTTGCCGTTGCGGGGGGGCTGGGATGCCAGCACCCTCGCCCGCGGGCGGTTTTTCTTCATCAGAAGATGCAGCAGGCGCGACAGCATGGCGCGCATCTCTGCCCGCGGCACCACCATGTCCAACATGCCATGCGCCAAAAGATATTCGGCACGCTGGAAGCCTTGGGGCAGCTTCTCGCGGATGGTCTGTTCGATCACCCGCGCGCCCGTGAAGCCGATCTGCGCGCCAGGCTCGGCGATCTGCACATCGCCCAGCATCGCGTAGGAGGCGCTGACCCCGCCGAAGGTCGGATCGGTCAGCACGACGATATAGGGCAGCCCGGCCTCGCGCAGCATGTCGACGCAGATGGTGATGCGCGGCAACTGCATCAGAGAAAGGATGCCTTCCTGCATCCGCGCTCCGCCCGAAGCGACGAACAGAATGAAGGCGCGCTTCTCTGCGATGGCGGCCTCCATCGCCTGCACCAGCCCTTCGCCCACGCCAAGGCCGAGCGAACCGCCAAGGAAATCGAAAGGCTGTACCGCCACCATCACCGGCAGTCCGTCTATGGTGCCGCGCGCCGCGGTCAACGCGTCAGGACGGGCGGTCTTGGCCTTTGCCGATTTCACCTCATCGGCATATTTCTTTTCCCCTCTGAAGCACAGCGGATCGGATACGACCGAGGGCGGGGGCAACTCGGTGAACGAGCCCGCGTCGAATACGTAGGCGAAACGCTCCGCCGGCCCGATGCGCATGTGATGGCCGCAATTGGGACAGACATACTGCCCGGCGACGAGTTCGCGATGGAACACCATCTCGCCGCAGGACGGGCATTTGCGCCACAGATTTTCCGGTGTTTCGCCACGGCCGGCGCCGCTGCTCATCAGGCCCTTGATGCGGGGCCGCACATAATTGGTGATCCAGTTCATGGCGCCATCCTATAACGGCCGGGGTTGCGCCGAAATATCTGTCGGTCGTCCCTATGCAAAACTGCCCTCTTCAATCGAAGTCGTTTTTTTTGCGGATCGCGCGCCATGGGCAGAATCGGCCAGGGCGCGGCAAAGTTCCATCACCGCGGCGACGACCCTGTCCTTTGGCTCACCGACCTTCGCACCGATCAGGCCGACGATGGCAGAGCCGACCACGACGCCTTCGGCGATGCGAGCAATCGCGCAGGCATGTTCCGGCGTCTTGATGCCGAATCCGACCGCCACCGGAATTTCCGATTGTTCACGAATGCGCCCCACCGCCGCCCTGACATGGGATTCGTCAAAATCCTTGGTGCCGGTGACGCCCGCGACGGAAACATAATAAACAAAACCTCCAGCGCCATCGAGAATCCTGGTCAGGCGCGCAGCATCCGATGTCGGCGTCGCCAGACGGATAACGTCCAGCCCCTGGGCCGCCGCCGGAACGCGCAGCACCTCGTCTTCCTCCGGTGGTAGATCGACGACGATCAGCCCGTCTGCGCCGGCCTGTGCGGCGTCGCGGGTGAAGCGCGCCGCGCCATAGGCATGGATGGGATTGAAATAGCCCATCAGCACGATCGGTGTGTTCGCGTCGGCCTTGCGGAATTTGCGCACCATGTCGAGGGTGCGGTTCATGCTGGCGCCCGCTTTCAGCGCCCGCATCGACGAGGCCTGCACTGCCGGTCCGTCCGCCATCGGGTCGGAAAACGGCATGCCCAGTTCGATGATGTCGGCCCCGGCGGCCGGCAACTTCTCCAGAATGGCGAAGCTGGTTTCGAGATCCGGATCGCCCGCGCTGATGAACGGTACGAAAGCAGCGCGGCCCTGCTGTTTCAGAAGAGTAAATCTATCCGCCAGCCGGCTCATATCTTCTCTCCGAGCGCGGCGGCAACCGAGAACACGTCTTTGTCGCCGCGCCCCGACAGACAGATGGCGATGATCTGGTCCTTCTTCATCTGCGGCGCGATCCGCGCGACATGGGCAAGCGCATGTGCCGATTCCAGCGCGGGTATGATGCCTTCCAGTTTGCTCAACAACATGAACGCATCAAGCGCTTCGCGGTCGGTGGCGGAGAAATAGCGAACCCGGCCGATGTCCTTCAGCCAGGAATGCTCCGGCCCCACGCCGGGATAATCCAGGCCGGCCGAAATGGAATGGGCCTCCATGATCTGGCCATCCGCGTTCTGCAACAAATAGGAACGAGCCCCATGCAGGACACCAGGGCCGCCTTTGGACAGGGTTGCGGCATGACGCGATGTGTCGACGCCCTCACCTGCCGCTTCCACCCCATGAATTTCCACGTCAGGCTCATCAAGGAAAGGATGGAACATGCCGATCGCATTGGAGCCGCCGCCGACACAGGCCACCACCAGGTCCGGCAGCCTTTTCTCCGTCGCCAGCATCTGGGCGCGCGTCTCGTTGCCGATTACGGTCTGGAAATCGCGCACCATCGCAGGATAGGGATGCGGCCCCGCCGCCGATCCGATGATGTAGAACGTGTCCTGCACATTGGCGACCCAATCGCGCAGCGCCTCGTTCATGGCGTCCTTCAGGGTGCGCGAACCGGACGACACACCGCGTACTTCCGCGCCCAGCAACCGCATGCGGAACACATTGGGCTTCTGGCGCTCGATATCGACTTCGCCCATATAGACGATACATGGAAGGCCAAAGCGGGCAGCCACCGTGGCGGTGGCGACGCCGTGCTGGCCGGCGCCAGTTTCGGCGATGATACGGGTCTTGCCCATGCGGCGGGCAAGCAGGATCTGACCCAGACAATTGTTGATCTTGTGCGCGCCAGTATGGTTCAAGTCTTCGCGCTTGAGATAAATCTTCGCGCCGCCGAAATGTGCGGTCAGGCGCTCGGCGAAATAGAGCGGGCTTTCGCGGCCGACATAATTCTTCAGAAGACCGCCCAGCTCGGCCTGAAAAGCGCTGTCCTTCTTCGCCGCTTCGTAGGCGGTTTCCAGTTCCAGCACC
>DATATP010000316.1:0-14419 GCA_036268715.1 Rhizomicrobium sp.
ATGTGGCTGGGATCGGGAACCGGCCCCGGCGGATCGTTGACCGTGACTTTGTCCTGTGCCGCCGCGGCGCCAAGGCCGCCCATGCTCAAACCCGCGGCGACGGCCGCACCCAATATCGCTCTTGAAAAATGCATGTTTGTCCTCCCTGTGGTTGCGCGAATGATAAGCGCACGGCGGCGGACAGACAATGTCACTCCGGCAATGTCACTGCGGCAATGCGAAGGCGAACACCTGGTTGCCGGCGCTGATCGCCACGAATTGCCGGCCATCTACAGCATAGGAGATCGGCGAGGCGGTCATCGCGCCGCCAGTCCGGAAATGCCAAAGCGGCTTGCCGGTCTTTGCGTCGAGGCCGATAAACTCCCCTTCCGCCGTCGCTACGAACACCAGGCCGCCACGGGTGCCGACCAACCCCGCCGACAATGAGCCGCGGGTCAGGGGAAAATCCCATCTGGTCTCGCCGCTACTCGAGTCGATGGCCTTGACGCCATACCGGGGCGCAGCCACTGGCCCCGATGGCGTGCCCACGCCACGGCCGAGGAACAGCTTGCCGCGCTCATAGCTCACCGGCGCGGTCTTGGCGAAGCCCTGCTGGTCACTATAGACGACATAGAACAGCTTGCTGGCGCTGTCATAGGAGGGCGCCTCGAAATTCGTGCCACCGGTCGCGGGAAACAGCACCTGGCCCTCCGCCGTCGCCAGCGATTTGGGATTGATTTTCGGCTGACCATTCTTCTCGAAACCCAGATTCCAGGTCTGGCGCACAAAGGGTTTGGCCCAGAGGAATTTGCCGTTGGTACGGTCCAGCACGTAGAAGAAGCCGTTGCGGTCGGCATGCAGCAGCAGCTTGCGCGGCTTGCCGTCGATCACCTGATCGGCCAGCACCATGTCCTCTTCCGAATCCCAATCATGCGGATCGTTGGGCGTGCACTGGTAGTGCCATTTGATCTCGCCGGTATCGGGATCGAGGGCGAGAATGCTGTCCGTGTACAGATTGTCTCCCGGCCGGCTTTCGGGGTTGTAATCGGGACCGGGATTGCCGATGCCCCAATAGAGCATGTTCAACCCCGGATCGTAGCTGCCTGTCAGCCAGGTGGCGCCACCGCCTGTTTTCCAGCTGTCACCACCCCAGGTGCCGAAATTCTTCTCACCGGGACTGGGAATGGCATAGGTGCGCCAGAGTTGCTTGCCAGTGGCCGGATCATAGGCTTCCAGATAGCCGCGCACACCAAGCTCGCCGCCCGACATGCCGACGATCAGCTTGTCCTTCACCACCAATGGGGCGCCCGTGATGGTATAACCGGACATGGTGTCGGCCGTGCGCCGCTCCCACAATTCGCGCCCGGTATGGGCGTCCAGCGCGATCAGATTGTCGTCCAGGGTGCCGAAGAACACCCGCCCACCCAGCACCGCCACGCCGCGATTGAAGGGATTGTTCTGATAGGAATTCTTGATGTCCTGGCGGCGATGGAAATGCCAAAGCTCGAGCCCGGTGCGGGCATCGAACGCATAGACATCGCCGGGCGGGCCGGAGACATACATCACCCCGTCCACCACCAACGGCACCGATTCCAGCACCGACTCGCCGGGCAATTGAGCCGCCCAGCGCGCCTGAAGCTGTTTCACATTGGCGGGCGTGATCTGATTGAGCTCGCTGAAATGAAAGCCCCGGTAATCGCCCCAATAGGTGGGCCAGTTCTGCGGCTCGGCGTTGGAATTGGCAAGACGCGCCGCGGTCAGTACCGGCGCGGGCGAGATTTTGGATGTCTGCGTAAAGTCACGCGCCTTGTGCTGGGAAAGATAGGCGACGACATCGTCGATCTGCTTGGGCGTGAGACGGCTGGCAAGGTTGTTGGGCGCAAGGTCTTCGGCAGGCGTGACGCTTTTGAGTTTGCCGCGGTCCAAGCTCATGCGGCGGCCATCGCTGAGTTCGACCACCAGTGCGAAACTGTCCTGGGCCTTGATAACGCCGTGCAGCGCCGTCCCGTCTTGGGTGACGATATTTGCGAAGCGCGGCGGGGGAGGGAAGGGCCTGACCGGAGCGTCGTGCAGCACGCCATTGCGGATTGCGGTGATAGGCTTTGTGCCTTCCGCCGAAAGGTCCGCGGCAAGGTCCAGCCCGTGGCCGTTTACTTCATGGCAACCGGTGCAGTTGGCCGCGAACACGGACTCCCCGGCGCTCGCATCGCCCGTCGCGGTGCCGAGATCGCCGGTCTGTCCCGACAGGCTTTTGATGTATGTGACCAGCCGCCAGACATCATCGGAAGGCAGGCTCGCGAAGCTGGGCATCTGGGTGCCTTGCACGCCCACCTTGATGGTCTGGAAGATTTCGAAGTCGCGTCCGCCATGCTGGAAGGTGCCGGTGGTGAGATTGGGCCCGCGCCCCCCGGTGGCGCCTTCGCCGTGACAGGCGGCGCAGGTGGCGTCGAATAGCTTCTTGCCGGCCGCGGGCGCTGCGGGATCGTGGGCGAAGGGATTGTCGGGCACATCGGCCTGACGCTGACCTTGCGCAAATCCCGGAGCCGCCAGGGCGCCGAGAATGGCCGCGGTCAGAATCGTCCGGCGGGTGCCGGCGTAAAGAATGGACATGCATAACCCCCTTTGCCAATGGCAACACGGGCGGCGCAAAGGCCGGTCCGCCTGACTGTTCCCCGGGTAAAGAATTGGGCCGACTCCCGCAGCCCTCCCGAAACGCTTAGGGGGCCATTCTCCGCCCGTCAATGGCCGCATGTCTGCCATGGTTTGCGCCGCACCGTCCTTTGGCGTATTGCGCCCCGCCATGACGGCGAAAATCTTCATCGACGGCGCCGCAGGCACCACGGGGCTTGAAATCCGTACGCGTTTGTCGGCCCGCGCCGACCTTTCGCTGATCGCTCTGTCCGATGCCGAGCGCAAGCAGGCGGGCGCGCGCAAGGCAGCGCTCAATGATGCCGAGCTGGTGATTCTCTGCTTGCCGGACGAGGCGGCGCGCGAGGCCGTGGCGCTGATCGACAATCCGCGCACGCGCGTGATCGACGCCTCAACTGCTCACCGGGTGGCCGATGGCTGGACCTATGGCTTCGCCGAGATCGAGCCGGACGGTTATGGCCGCATCGCGGAGGCAAAGCGCGTGGGCAATCCCGGCTGCTGGGCGACGGGGTTTCTGGCTCTTGTACGGCCGCTGCGGCGGGCGGGCGTAATCCCGGCCGACTTTCCGGTGAGCGTGCATGGCGTGTCGGGATATTCCGGCGGCGGCAAGGCCATGATCGAGGAATTCGAGAAGGAAGATTCGCCCGCCTATATCGATGCCATTTCGCGCATCTATGGCCTGTCGCTGGCGCACAAGCATGTCCCGGAGATGCAAGCGCATGCCGGCCTGACGCATCCGCCCCTGTTCGCGCCCGCCGTGGGGCGTTTCTATCGTGGCATGGTGGTGGAGGTGCCGCTGCCGCTCTGGGCCCTTCCGTCGCGGCTGTCGCCGCGCGATGTTCACGCGGTTTTGGCCGACGCCTATGAGGGTCGGCCGCTGATCGAAGTGGCGAGCCTTGAGGATGCCGCTTCGCTCAAGACCTTGGATGCGGAAAGCCTCAAGGGCAGCAACCGGCTGAAGCTGTTTGTGTTCGCGAATGAGCGGACGGAACAGGTGCGGCTGGTGGCGGCGCTGGACAATCTGGGCAAGGGCGCGGGCGGGGCGGCGGTGCAGAATCTCAATATCATGCTGGGATTGCCGGAAACCACCGGGCTCTGACAGCCTAGAGCATTTACGTGTTTCGTCGATTCACGAAAATGCTCTATCTCATTATTTTGTCGCGGTTCCGGACGGAAAACCGCCAAACACTTTTCCTGGAACCGCTCTAATTCGCAATCGCCGAAAAAAGATTCTAAAATCACCTCATGTTCGCTCGATGGGGATGGCTGGGGTTGGCAGTCGCGCTGTTTGCGGGCGTGGTGTGGCTCTCGGTCGCGCGGCCCTGGAAGCCGCACGGATATAGCGGCTTGGAATTCGCGCCCATGACGCCTGCTGCCGATGCCCGCACGCCGCTTCTGTCGCGCGGCGGTGCTTTGGTGATCGCCGTCGCGGACGACAGCCCCGCCGACAAGGCGGGAATCAAGGCAGGCGAAGTGGTGTCCGCCATCGACCGCACCGCCATCGGCTCGGCGCGGCAGGCGTCCGAGATCGTCCGCCGGCACAAAGCGGGCGACCGTATTCAATTGACGTTGTTCGACATTCCGGAAGGCGAAATCCATCCTGCTCATGCGGTGCTGGTGTTCGCGGCCGCTCCGCCTGTGACCAGGAAATTGTCGGTGCGGCCGCCGCGCACCTTGGCCAAAGAGCATTTCGATCGGCCGGCGATGGTGGCCAATGCCGCCTGGTCGCGGCGCATCGCCCGCGGCCCCACCATCAAGCCGTTGGCGCTGACCGGCCTCGGCGACGGACATTGCAATGGCTTTGCGCCTGAGGACTGGCGGGTGGCGGGACGCGCAAAGGACGATAGTTTCTTTCATGTGATGGCCGGGGAAGGGTTCGCCCATGCGATCTACAAAAGCGCCGCTTTGGGCCGGGACAATCCGCAGGCTTTCATTCTGGACTTCCTGAAAGCGACTTTCGGCGCGCCCGCAGTACTGACGCCTGCCATGGCGCGGCCATTCGGTTTCGTGCTGCAGAATTTCGGCAACACCAAAGGCGGTGCGGGTTTCGTGGAATATCGCGTCATGTCAGGACGTATCGCGCTATGGATCGCGGCGGTACCAGGGGCCGACGCCGATTGGGCCAAGCCGCTGGTCGGAGCAGTCGTGTTCAGCCTGCACTGTGCGTCACCGGGCGCGCCCAAGCTCATCCCGCGCGATCCAAAGCTGGCACCGACCGCCGTGTCCCTGCGCTGTCTCGAAGGAAGCTGCGGGGAAAGCGATTTCGCGGCCAATTATCTGTCGGTGCTGCGCGAGGGTTATGTGCATAATCGGGAAGGCGAAATGTTCCTGGTCAATCCGCGCCGCGATTTCTGGCAGGATGGCGCCGATGGCCCGGGCTTCTATCACCAGATCGGCGGAGAAAACGAGAAGCTGGAGCCTGGGCGGATCAATTGAGGGACACGGCGGAGGCGCGACGCCAAGGCGGCGTCATCAATGGGCCTTCACCTTCACATATTCGCCAGGCGAATCTCCGAGGATTTTGAGCTTACCCTCGCCGGGTTTCCGCGCTGGGATCATTGGGCCGGACAGAGCGGACAGCCAGCGGTCCCAGTCCGGCCACCAGGAGCCAGGATGCTCGCTGGCGCCGGCGCGCCAGGCTTCCAAGCTCGACTCCTTGTCTTCCTCATTCGTCCAATATTGATACTTGTTCGCCCCAGGCGGATTGATCACCCCGGCAATATGGCCACTGCCCGCAAGGATGTAGCGCACCGGGCCCCCGAACAGTTTGGTTGCCTTGAACACCGAACGCATCGGCGCGATGTGATCCTCCTTGGCCGATTGGAAATAGGCCGGAATTTTCACCTTTGAGAGGTCCAGCGTCACGCTGTCCAGCTTCATCCGTCCCCGCGCCAGCGCATTCTCTTGGTAGCATTGGCGCAGATAGGACAGATGCAGCTTTTCAGGCATGCGCGTCGTATCGGAATTCCAATAGAGCAGGTCGAACGGCATGGGCTGCTTGCCCAGCATGTAATTGTTGATGACGAAGGACCAGATCAGGTCGTTGGCCCGCAGCATGTTGAAAGTCGTCGCCATCTTGGCGCCCTCCAGCACACCACCTGCTTCCTCCATCTGTTGCTTCAGGGCGTCGAGTTGGGCTTCGTCCACGAACACCGACAATTCGCCGGCCTCGCTGAAATCCGCTTGGGCCGCCCAGAAAGTGGCGGAGTGGATTCGCTCCGCTTCAGGATTCAAGTCGCCCGTCGCGGCCATATAGGCGAGGGTCGCGGCCAGCAGGGTACCGCCGATGCAATAGCCCACACAGTTGGGATCGCGTATGCCGGTCGCGGCTTCGACCGCGTCGAGAGCGGCGAAGATGCCCTGGCGCATGTAATCCTCGAACCCTTTCTGGGCGAGATGGGAATCGGGATTGACCCAGGATACCAGGAACACGGTATAGCCCCGGCCGACCAGCCAGCGCACGAAGCTGTTCTCGGGACGCAGATCGAGAATGTAGAATTTGTTGATCCAGGGCGGGAAGATCAGCAGCGGCCGCTCATGAACCTGCTCCGTGGTCGGATCATATTGCAGCAGCTCCATCAGCTCGTTGCGGAAAACCACCTTGCCGGGGGCGGTGGCGATATTGCTGCCGATGACAAAACCGTCCGCCGATTGGCGGATCGCAAGCTCGCCATGCCCGCGCTCGATATCGGCCAGCAGATTGTCCAGGCCATGCACCAAATTTTCCCCATTGGATTGGAGAGTCGCGCGCAGCACCTCGGGATTGGTGAAGGGAAAATTGGTCGGCGCGAAGGCGTCGGCGAACTGGCGGGTATAGAAGGCGACCCGGCGGCGCTGGCCTTCATCGAGGCCTTTCAGATCGCCCACCATCTCCTGCATCGCATTGGCGGACAGCAGATAGGATTGCTTTATGAAGTCGAAAATCTCATTGCGCTGCCAGTCGGGATCGCGGAACCGCCGGTCGCCGGGCGCAGGCTGCACCAGCGGGGGCGCCTCGCCGCCGAACATTCGCAGCGCCGTGCCCTCCCACAGGGCAAGAAAATCATTCCACAGTTTGGCCTGGGCTTTGGCGACCGCCTCGCGGTTCTCGCCCATCGCCTTCACCAGTTCGAGCATCGCGCCGGAAATGTTGAGGGGATCAAGCGGACCCGCGGCCTCCGGCCGGGTCATCCGCGCCGCGAAATCCATCAGCAGTTTTTGGGATTTCACCCCTACCTGCAACATATTGCGGGCGAAAGTTTCCGCATCCAGGCTGCCGGGACCGGTCGATTCGGGCCCAGGCGGGTGTTGGCGGAGCGGTGCGGCGGCTTTCTTGGGCATTTTCCGGCCCTATGTGGCGGCAATTGTGATAGCGCGGCGGTGGGCGAAGCTGCAAGTTGTGTAAAAAGTCCCGACGCGCCTAAATATCGCAAGGCTTTACGCGATTTAGTCTTGAGCCTGCTGGCGCCATTGCGCCGCCGGGGGTATATCTTAAAGGCTGGGCTTAGCGCGGCGGATCGCGCCTGCCGCGCGATGGATCGACAGAAGATTGAAGTGAATCGGTTGGGAAGATGACGACGAAAATTGTGCGTCCGCTGTTGCGTTTTACGGTTCTGGCGTTGCTGGCGGGGGCGGCGGCTGGCTGCTCGACCATCTCCGACCTCGATCCGACGGGGCTGCTATCTGACGATTCCTCGCCGACTCCGAGCGACCAGTTTCCTGCCGATGCGAGTGCGGCCCCGACGCCGGACGACGCCACCACCACGCCGGACCTGGCCAGTCTTCCGTCCCGCCCAACCTCGGCATCCACTCCTGCTCAGCAACAGCAGGTTGCTCAGCAGGTCACGGCCGCGGGTTCGCAAGCTCAGTATAGTGGCGATGTGCTGCGCGCCGGCACAGAATCCACCGCTCCGCCGCCGGCTGGATCGCAGCCCGCGACCGTTGCAGCCGCGACCCCTCCAGGTATCAGCGATCTTCCGCCCACGGCGGACAGCAGCCCGCCATCCGCCAGCCAGGCACCGCCGACGGCCAGCGATATGCCTCCCACTGCGGGCGAAGCGGCAAGCGCAGCGCCTCCGGTTGCGGCCGCGCCGATAGCTCCGCCGCCCGACACGGCTACACCCGCCACGTCCACAAATGTCGCGGCGGTGCCTGCGGTCCCGCCCGCCGGCTCCCGTCCGATGCGCGCTGCCTCTAATAGTCCGCCGGTTGAGTCTCCCCTCGCAGCTCCAGAAGGCGTCACGCCCCGCGTGGCTCCGCCCGCGACATCGCCATCCGTGGCTGCCACAGCCCCCACAACGGTTGCCAGCGCCGCGCCGGTGCCGGGTGCCGAGCCTGCCGTTCCGCCGGTCGCAAGCGGCACAAGGATGGCAATGTTGTCACAAGCCACTCCTTCGGATGCCGCGCTCGGTTTTAAGCCATCAAACGCCCCGGCGCTCGATCCCTCGATTTCCAATTGGGTGTCGGCCCCTATCCTTGCCCATTATCGCCAGACTGCTTCGGCGGCGGACATCAACACGCCAAGTAATGCCGCCCTCCCGGCAGTCGGGCGTGGCAAGGCGACGGGCGGTCCGAACATGTCCGGCGCGGTTGTCGCCAATATGGACGCCTTATCCAGCACCGCGGCGGGCGCCATTGCCGCCAATTATGGTGGCGTGCCCCCGACGGCCATTGTCTATTTCCGCGGTGACGGGACGACCTTGAATGCGCAAGGCCGGGCAAAGGTGCGGGAAGCGGCCGCGGCGTTCAAGGCGGCCGGTGGCGCGGGCATGGTGCGTGTCGTTGGCCATGCCGCCAGCCGCACCGCCAACATGTCGGTGGAAAAGCATCTGGAAGTCATTTTCGAGAAGTCGCAAAAGCGGGCGGACATGGTCGCCCAGGAACTCATCCATGACGGGGTACCGGCCGACAAGGTAAACATCCAGGCGGTGGGCGACAGCCAGCCGATCTATTACGAATCCATGCCCAAGGGCGAGGACGGCAATCGTCGCGCGGAAATCTTCCTGCAAAGCTGAGTTGCACGAAACCGCCGCTTTTTTACCCGAAAAGCGTTGCGCTCTCGGAATAATTCCCCGATTCTCGCGCTCGTTCAGGATTCTGCCATGCAAACTGATTTCTACCGCATCAAGCGGTTGCCGCCCTACATCTTCGAGGAAGTCAACCGCCTCAAGGCGCAGGCCCGCGCTCGCGGCGAGGATATTATCGACTTCGGCATGGGCAATCCCGACATGGCGACGCCCGATCGCATCGTCGACAAGCTTTGCGAGACCGCGCGCGATCCTCGCGCCCACCGCTATTCCGCCAGCCGGGGCATCAAGGGCCTCCGCAAGGCGCATTGCGCCTACTACAAGCGCCGCTTCGGAGTCGATCTCGACCCCGACAGCGAAGTGATCGCCGCGCTTGGCTCCAAGGAAGGCTTCGCCAACCTTGCCATGGCGATCACCGCGCCGGGCGATGTGGTGCTTGTGCCCAACCCCGCCTATCCCATCCATGCTTTCGGCTTCATCCTGGCAGGAGCGGCGATCCGGCATGTACCGGCCACCAGTCCGGAGGAATATCTCAGGCAGATCGGCAAGGCGACCCGCCATTCCGTGCCTTCGCCGGTAGCGCTGGTGGTGAATTATCCCTCCAATCCCACCGCCCAGGTGGTGGGGCTGGATTTCTACCGGGAGATCATCAAGTTCGCCCGCAAGCATGAGATCTGGGTCCTGTCCGATCTCGCCTATGCCGACATCTATTTCGGGGACGAGCCGCCGCCCTCGATCCTTCAGGTGGACGGCGCCAAGGACATTTCGATCGAGTTCCAATCCCTGTCCAAGACCTATGCGATGCCGGGCTGGCGCATGGGCTTTGCGGCAGGAAACGACAAGCTGATCGGGGCGCTGGCGCGGATTAAATCCTATCTCGATTACGGCGCCTTCACGCCGATTCAGGTCGCCGCCGCCGCCGCGCTTAACGGGCCGCAGGATTGCGTCGACGACATCCGCGCCATCTACAAATCCCGCCGCGACGTGCTGGTGAAAAGCATGGCCGCCGCCGGCTGGGAGATTCCCGCCCCGTCGGCCTCGATGTTCGCCTGGGCGCCCCTGCCGGCGAAATTCCGCGAGGCGGGTTCGATGGAATTCGCCAAGCAGCTTCTTATCCACGCCAAGGTGGCGGTGTCGCCCGGCATCGGCTTCGGCGAATATGGCGAGGGTTATGTGCGGGTTGCGCTGGTGGAGAACGAGCATCGCATTCGCCAGGCCGCACGCAATGTGAAAAAATTTCTCGCCATGGGCACCAACCATGCGCCGGTCGATCTGGCCGCGGCGAAATGAATCCTCCTTTCAAGATCGCCATCGCCGGCTTGGGCACGGTCGGCAGCGGCGTGGCGCAAGCGCTTGCAGCCAGGGGCGAGGCGCTGTCGCGCCGCGCCGGCCGCCGGCTGGAAATCGTCGCGGTTTCGGCGCGCGACAAGAACAAGGCGCGCGGCTTCCCATTGACCGGCTGGAGCGACGACCCGCTCATGCTGGCCAAGGGCGATGCCGATGTCGTGGTCGAACTGATCGGTGGCGATGAAGGCGTGGCACGGCAATTGGTCGAGTGCGCGTTGGCGAATGGCAAGCATATCGTCACCGCCAACAAGGCGCTTCTCGCCCGGCATGGCCGGTCGCTGGCGATGCTGGCGGAAAAGAACGGCGTCAGCCTGAAATTCGAAGCTGCCGCGGCAGGCGGCATTCCCATCATCAAGGCGCTTCGCGAAAGTCTGATCGCCCATGGGGTGGATGCGGTGAAAGGCATCCTCAATGGCACCTGCAATTACATCCTCACCGAGATGGAGGCGAGCGGACGCTCTTTCGCCGAGGTGCTGAAGGATGCGCAAGACTTGGGTTACGCCGAAGCCGATCCCAGTCTCGATATCGGCGGCGGCGACACGGCGCATAAGCTTGCTCTGCTGTCGAGCCTTGCCTTCGGCGTCACGCCCGATCTTTCCGCCATCATGGTGGAAGGCATTGAACGCATCACCCCCGACGACATCGCGTTTGCTTCCGAGTTCGGCTTCCGCATCAAATTGTTGGGGGTGGCGCGGCGCACTGGGGAGGGCATCGAGCAGAAAGTTCATCCCGCGATGGTGCGGGCGCGCTCGCCGCTCGCCAATGTCGATGGCGCGGCCAATGGCGTGATGGTGGATGCCGGCGCGGCGGGACCGTTTTTCTTTTCCGGCCGTGGAGCGGGTGCAGCGCCCACCGCCTCCGCGGTCATCGCCGACATCGTAGAAGTCGCATCCGGGATTGCCTCGCCGGTATTCGGCCAACCGGCGGACAGTCTCGCGCCCTTGAAGGCCGCCCCGGCGGGAGACTCGGTCTCGGCCTGGTATTTGCGGTTCGAAGTGCTGGACCTGCCCGGCGTTCTGGCCGACATCGCGCGCCATCTGGCGGAGGCGGGGGTTTCCATCGAAAGCATGATTCAGCGTGGCCGTGCCCCGGGCGAACCGGTAGCGATCGTCATGATTACCCATGAAACTCGGCTCGATTCGATCGAGCGTGCCTTGAAGGCCATTTCCACCTCGGCCAAAGTTCGCGCCCGACCATGCATGATCCCCATGGAGGCCGCTTGATGGTACCGACACGTCCAGGAAACTTCGCCGAGCGTCGCGTGCCCGAGCAGGGGCAGCCGCTCGACCGTGCCTTTGCGCTGGAGGCGGTGCGGGTCACCGAGGCCGCTGCCATCGCCGCATCCTTGCAGATCGGGCGGGGTAACGAACATGCCGCCGACCAGGCGGCGGTGGAGGCGATGCGGGCGGCATTCAACACGCTGCTGATTACCGGCACGGTGGTAATCGGAGAGGGCGAGCGCGATGACGCTCCGATGCTCTATATCGGCGAGAAGGTAGGGCAGGGCGGCCTTGCGGTGGACATCGCACTCGATCCGTTGGAAGGCACCACCCTTACAGCAAAGGCGATGGCGAATGCGCTGGCGGTGATGGCGATGGCCGAGCCCGGTACCATGCTGAACGCGCCGGACACTTATATGGACAAGATCGCCATCGGCGGTCATTACCCGTCCGGACTGATCGACCTTGACGCCGATCCCGGTCACAATATCGAGGCGCTTGCCAAGGCCAAAGGTGTCAAGCCGCAAGAGATCACCGCGCTGGTGATGGACCGGCCTCGCCATGAAATGCTGATCGCCAAGATTCGCCGGGCCGGCGCGGCGGTAAAGCTGATCGCCGACGGCGATGTGGCAGGTGTGATCGAAACCACCAATCCCTCCACGGGAGTCGACATCTATATGGGCCAGGGCGGCGCGCCGGAAGGCGTACTGGCGGCGGCGGCGCTGCGTTGTGTCGGCGGCCAGATGCAGGGACGGCTGGTGTTCCGCAACGATGCCGAGCGCGCTCGTGCCGCCAAATGCGGCATCACCGATCTCGCGCGCAAATATGATCTGAACGATCTTGTATCGGGCGATGTGGTGTTTTCCGCGACGGGCGTGACCGATGGTTCGATGCTGGCCGGTGTGCGCCGAGAGGGCGATTATCTTGTGACCGAAAGCGTCGTGATGCGCTTCGCCACGGGCACGGTGCGCTGGATCAAGGCGCGTCACCGGCGCAGCAGAGGTGGCTGAGATAGCGGAGCGGCGGCCGGACGCGGCGTTCGCGGTCGCGCGCTCTTTCTCTGGCCGGCGCTGGGTTTTCAAACAGGTCGATGCGGCCATCGAACGGGCGCTGGCGCGCGAAACATCGCCAGTGTTGGCCCGGTTGCTGGCCTCTCGCGGGGTCGGGGCGGACGCGGCGGCGGACTATCTGGCTCCGAGGCTGAAAAATTTGCTGCCCGACCCGCTGGTGCTTAAGGACATGGACAAGGCGATCGCGCGGCTCGCGGCGGCGCTGACAGGCGGCGAGCGCATCGCGGTGTTCGGCGATTACGATGTGGACGGATCGACTTCGGCGGCGCTGCTGTCGGATTTTCTGAGCGCGATGGGAACGCCGCCACGGCTTTATATTCCCGACCGCATGACCGAAGGCTATGGCCCGTCGCCGGCGGCGATGCGGCTGCTGCGCGGCGAAGGCGCTTCGCTGCTTGTCACCGTGGACTGCGGGGCGGCTGCGGTCGCGGCGCTGCAAGAGGCGCGCACGGCAGGCCTTGATGTCGTGGTGCTGGACCATCACCGCGTGGAAATTGCGCCGCCTGCATTGGCGCATGTCAACCCCAACCAGCCTGGTGACGGATCGGGGCTGGGCTATCTCTGCGCCGCGGGAGTGACGTTTCTGTTTCTCGTCGGGCTCAACCGCCACTTACGAGAAACCGGTTTCTATGAAGACAGGAAAATTGTCGAACCCGACTTGCGGCTGTTCCTCGATCTGGTCGGACTGGCCACTGTGTGCGATGTGGTGCCGCTGACCGGCCTCAACCGCGCATTTGTGCGCCATGGCCTGGGACAATTGAGCCGGATGGCGCGGCCCGGTTTGCAGGCGCTGGCCGGTGTGGCCAAAGCGACGCCTCCTTTTTCGCCTTATCACCTGGGCTTCGTGTTCGGGCCGCGCATCAATGCCGGCGGACGGGTCGGGCGTTCGTCGCTGGGCCTCGATCTGCTGACCACGCGCGCGCCTGAAGCGGCGGAGGAATTCGCGTTGCAGCTCGATCTTCACAACCGCGAGCGCCGGGCGATCGAGAAATTGATCCTGGAAGAGGCCGTCGCGATGGCGGCGCTTCAGGACAATGCGCCATTCCTGCTGGTCGCGGGGGACGGCTGGCATGCCGGCGTGGTCGGCATCGTGGCGGGACGGCTGAAGGAGCGCTTCGGCAAGCCCGCTTTCGTGGCGGGCTTCGAGGGCGGCATGGGGCGGGGATCGGCACGCTCCATTGCGGGCATCGATGTCGGCGCGATCATGCGCGCGGCGCGCGAGGCGGGCGCGATCGAATCCGGCGGCGGCCATGCCATGGCGGCGGGATTTTCGCTGATGCAGGATCGGCTGGGCGAGTTTCGTCGCTTCCTGGAAGAACAGTTCGGCGGCGCTGGCCCGGCCTTGGCCACTGCGGCGGAGTTGGAAATCGACGCCGTGATTTCGCCAGGTGGCATCAATCTGGCGTTACTGGCCGAGATCGCGGCCGCAGGACCGTTCGGCGCCGGCAATCCCGAGCCGCTGGTTGCCGTGCCCGATGCGCGCGTGGCGTTCGCCGATCTGGTGGGAGGCGAGCATGTGAAGCTGAGGCTGGTGGGCGGCGATGGCGCGCGGATCGGCGCCATCGCATTCCGCGCCGCCGGAACTGCCCTGGGCGAAGGATTGCTGGCCAGCCGGGGCAAGACCATCCATGCCGTGGGGCGCCTCCGACAAGATGATTGGGGTGGTGTGGCGCGGGTTCAGCTCGAAATCCAGGATGCCGCGGCGGCCACGGCCTGACGGGCGTAAACCGGCTTGCAAAGCAGGGGAGCGGCGGCTATAGCGCCCATTGTTTGGTCGTGCGATCACGCGAAACTGCCTCCGGTTCCGGATCGCGCGCCAAGTGGCGCCCTTCGTCTATCGGTTAGGACTCAAGATTTTCAATCTTGCAAGAGGGGTTCGACTCCCCTAGGGCGCACCATCATTTTCAATGTTTTAGCGAGATTGTTTCAGCCGGTAGACACTTCCATTCCCCTGTCAGACACCTCCCTGTTTTGTTCAGGCCTTCTTTTTCCTCACTGATCGCTCCCACTTCACGATGGCCGCGGGACCCATTTTCTTCTGGTCGGCATCGCGCTCGGCCGCGGCCATGAGCAGGGCGTCGGCGTCAGCGTAGGCCTGCTAATCCCCATTCCTAGGAACACAGCCCTATAGGTCAAGCTGTACCGGTGC
>DATATP010000317.1:0-4675 GCA_036268715.1 Rhizomicrobium sp.
CGGCGATCAATACCGGCGTGGTGCCGGCGGGATTGAGTGCCAGAAACGCCTCGCGCCGCTCCCAGACGCGCTCTTCCACCAGCCGTAGATCGAGGCCGTGTTCGCCCAGTGCCAGACGAATGAAGCGAGAATGCGGACAAAACGGATGATGAAACAGGGTGACCATGAAGTCCTTGATAATTTTGCAGTGCTTAACAAACCCTCACCGCCTGGGGCCAAGCCAAACTACCGAAGCGCGCGAATGAGGCAACCTGTGTTTTGGCGCTTTTTGCGATTGCGGCTTCGATGCGAATAAGCGAGAAGAACCCGGCTTTTTCGGCTCATTTCGATCATAACGGGTCCAGAACATGATGTCTGATACATTGAGGGCGGTGATACTCGGCATTATCGAGGGCGTCACGGAATTCCTTCCGGTGTCCTCGACCGGCCATCTGCTGCTGGCGAAGCGCTTCTTCAATCTCGGCGAAGGCAGTTTCTGGGACAGTTTCATCGTGCTGATTCAGCTCGGCGCCATACTTGCGATCGTCGTGATCTATTTCGCCAAATTGTGGCAGGTTGCATTCGGGATGTTCACCAATCGGCAGGACAGGCGATTCGTCTTGGGCCTGCTGGTGGCGTTCTTGCCGGCGGTGGCAATCGGTCTGTTGGTCGGCAGCTACCTCAAAATGCTCTTCAATCCCTGGGTGATATGTTTCTCGCTGATTGTCGGCGGCGCTATTTTGCTGTGGGTGGATCAGCTCGATCACAATCCGCATGAGCACGACGCCACGAAATTTCCGCTGCTGACCTATCTGTGGATCGGTTTCGCACAATGCCTGGCGATGATTCCCGGCGTGTCGCGCTCCGGCGCCAGCATTGTGGCGGCGATGATGCTGGGGGCCGACAAGCGCGCGGCAGCGGAGTTTTCCTTCTTCCTGGCGATCCCGACCATGATCGGCGCCTTCGCCTATGATTTCTACAAGAACCGCGCCGACATGACGACCGATCACATCGGCATCATCGCGATCGGATTCGTGGTTTCATTCATCACCGCGCTGATCGTGGTGAAAACATTTTTGAGCTACGTCACCCGCCATGGCTTCGTGTTGTTCGCCTGGTGGCGTGTCGTTGTTGGCACGCTCGGCCTGATCGCATTGGCGATCGGACGCTGACGGTATTCCGCCAAAACTGTAGGGTGGGCAAAGCCAATGGGTCGCGCGAATGCGCGCCCGATGATAAACTCCGCGTGCCGACCATCCAGTTTGGATATGAATGGAAGATCGGTGGGCACGGCGCGACGTGCGCCTTTGCCCATCCTACGGATCGAGCAATCGGCTACGCGCTTTTCTTCTGAAACTGCCCGGCGGCGCGGAAGCGCCAGAGGTATTGCGGGGCGACCGCTTCCAGCGAATCCGCTGCGATTCCCATGCCTTCCAGGGTGAGACCGGCGGCCTTTGCCGCATCCGACACCACATTATCGGAGCGTAACAGCAAAACCTGATCCGGCGTCAGCTTCAAGGCACCCGGCGCGAACTGCAGGAACAGTGCCTGGAGCTTGGCCAACCCGAACGGCAGCGAAATCAGCGCGCGCTTGCGGTCGGTGGTGGCCAGGATGATTTCCATGATCTCGCGCATCGTCAGCACTTCCGGGCCGCCGAGTTCATAGGTCGCGCCGGGCCTGGTTTTGCCGTCGACGGCATCCGCCACCGCGGTCGCGACATCGCCGACATAGACCGGCTGCATCTTGGTGACGCCGCCACCGATCAGCGGCAGTGCCGGCGACATCCGGGCCAGCGCCGCGAAGCGGTTGGTGAATTGATCCTCGGGCCCGAACACGACCGAGGGCCGCATGATGGTGGCTGACGGAACGGCTGCCAGCACCGCCTTTTCGCCGGCGGCCTTGGCGCGGGCATAGCGCGACAGCGAATTCTCGTCGGCGCCAATAGCCGAAATGTGCACCATCCGGGCGCCTGTGGCGCTGGCGGCCTTGGCGACCGTGCCGGCGCCGGTGCCCTGCACGGCGTCGAAGGTCTGGGCGCCGCCCTCGGCCAGAATGCCGACCAGGTTGATGGCAACACGGGAATCCCGCATCGCTGCCTCGACCGAGGCCGGGTAGCGCAGATTGGCCTGCACAGCGTGGATCTGGCCGACCTTGCCGAGCGGCTGCAGGTGCCCGGCCAGTTCCGGCCGCCGCACCGCGACCCGGATCCGGTATTCGCGCTTGGCCAGCGCCCGAACCACGCTGCGCCCGATAAAGCCCGATCCGCCGAAAACCGTGACCAGCGTGTCTTGATTCGATGCCATGGCGTCCACTTCCCCGGGGGTCAAAACGAGAGATCGCCAAAGTATCTAGCGCGTTCGCGATACGCCGTCATGCCGGGCAGAGAGTTTATTTGGGACGCGGTTCAGCCATTTGACAAGCGCGCGACCGATCCGTAGTAACCGCCCCAATGCCCAGGTGGCGGAATTGGTAGACGCGCTGGCTTCAGGTGCCAGTGGCTTAACGGCCGTGAAGGTTCGAGTCCTTTCCTGGGCACCACCAACATTTCGATGTTGAGCAATTCCAATAAGTTAGGCGCTATCAGAGTGTTGCATCGGCCCTACTGTGTAACAATGGGGCATAACATTGCTGTATGGGTTGTTCGGCCGAGGCGCCGGGATGATCCTCGTAATTCACTTTTCGTTCAGCGCATTCCCGTAGACGTTCGGGAGAAAGTAGTCGGCAATCCCCTTGCGATTCCGCTTGGAGATGGCTTCGCTTTCGTGATGCCAAGCGTCAGCGCACAGGCCATTCGGTTCTCGCTCCGCCGAGATCAAGACACGTCAGGCAGTCGCTGCGGCATTCCTTGAAGGCGTATGGGCGGCGCTCCGCAGTGAGGCCCCATGAAGCCTTCCCATAGTAGGCCACGGCGCAGGCCGGTGAACTCTATCGTGTGTGGGCTTGGCAATGCCACTACCAAGATAGTCCGCGACAGCGGACCTTTGCGCTTCAATGCCCAGCCCGACCCGCGCCGTGCTCGGCTGCTCACCCGAAGGCAGCTAACGAAACGGCTTCTATCCGCCATGTTGGCCTCTCGTGCTTACGAACCGCAACTCAGACAATGATCGTTGAAATCATTGTTAGCGACGCGCGGACTGATCGCCAACACCCGCGACGTGAATCGAATCGACGCAGGACGACGCGGAGAGACCGTTCAACGCGCTTTCTTGATGGGGTCGCGCGACGGGGGGCGAGAGCGAGAAGGGGAGAGCGGAGTGCATCTGCTTCGCTTTGCCATCAAAGCTTCGGGGGTTGAAGCAGGCACGGGGGTAAAACCAGCAGGCCGCTGCCAGGACGTCACTCTTGAATGTGAGAGCCGTGCGCAATTTGTGCCGGGGGATGCACGCCGACCCGGTTCCATACGCAGCCCATAGAGCCCGAAAAAGCCGCTGTGAAGTGCAAGTTTTGACGTTTACAGAAGGGCGCTATCGTCGCAGATTCGGTGAACCGCGACGCACGTTTAGAAAGCCTTGGTATTTGACGATGTATGATCCTGATTGCCAGCGCTTCACATCAGGTCCCGAGAGAGCCGTGCTGCTGAACGAGGTTGATCTGAAGTGCTTATTCTTGGAGCACCTTCGCCGTCTGGGTCGAATTGACAGCGATTCGGTATTATCTTCGGAATTCGCGCTCGGTCGCGCTGGACGCAGGATCGATTTGGCGATCTGGAGTGGGGAGTTCATCGGCATAGAGTTTAAGAGCAAATTTGATTCTCTTAAGCGGCTGTCCTGGCAGCTCGACGCTTACTCGCAGTGCTTCGACCGAATTATCCTTGTCGTTGATCAGAAGCATGCCTCCAAGGTCGCGACGCTTCTTCCGGCAGCAGTTGAATTGTGGGTCGTCGGTCCGACTGGCAATTTTGCTTTAGAGAATGCTGCGGGCGTAGTGCGAAGTCAGACCACAGAAGGTCTTGCAAATCTTTGCACTCTTGCTGAGCTTCGCCGGCTTTCCAGAGCGCGAAGCTCGGACGGACTCAATAGGGGAAGATGCAGCGTTACGGCGAGCGGCTTGAATGCCGAGGACGTTTATGAATCCGCAATCAAGAGGTTCAGGAAGACCTTCGCCGACTCAAGTCGAACATTTTGGAGTGCGGTTGGAGACCAAGCCATCCATCAGGGCGCACTACCAAGACTGAGTCGTTTTGCAAAACAACGGACGCGCCTTGCCTGTATTCAGGAGGCTGAACAGGCATTTTGGCGGGACTGGATTCGGCCAGCGGGCACAATCGCAACGGTCTCTACGGAGAAAAGCGTTTAGTCTGTCCAATCACTTTCGGTATCCGGCGGTGGAAGCGCTCCGAAGTTGGCCTGTTGGTGAATGTGAATATTTATTCGCGCAGCCGTCGAGCGTTGCGGTGAAATGATTGCTGCCGCCCCGTTGGCCGTGTTTAATATTTGGGTTGTCCCCCAAATGCCTAAGTCGACCCAACCCTCTGACCGTACGGCACGCATCGCCGCTCGCTGATATGCGACGTCACGATCAACACCATTATTGTCCTCCCTAAAGAACCTCCATTCTCGCGGCATAGCATTGTCGATACGGGGCGCTGGCTGACCGCCTCCGCCAGTTTGTCGCTCCCTCACAGACGCTCTATCGGAGTAGATGACCCGATCAGCTCCGACTTGCCGGACAACTTCGTCGTGAAACTGGCGCTCG
>DATATP010000318.1:0-1681 GCA_036268715.1 Rhizomicrobium sp.
GTACGAAAAAGATACCAATGTCGTACATATATTACTCACTTACCTCCGCCTTTGCACGGCCTGCCAAGCCGCTAAAGCGGTCTTTCTTCGGGCAAAATAGTTCCAAAGGGAGTGGCAGCCTTCGCTGAAAGACAATACGAACAGCCGCTTGCAGACCTTTATTGGACGGGCGTGATTTGTACGTTTTTAGCGCCATTTTCGAACCCACTCCGATATTGCAATTCCGCTGCGTGAGCTTAAGTTCACCGCGCGTCCTGCACGCAAGGAGCATTGGCAGACGCGACGCGCGCGCCGGCCCGCTGGGGATTATTCGGTGCGCACGTCCGAGACTGGCAACCAGATACTGGCGTCCTTGGCGCCTGCCGATCTTGCGCTGCTGAAGCCCGATCTCGAAAGTATTGAGCTGCCGTTGCGCCGCCAGTTGGAATCTCGCGGTCGCCCAATCGAACACATATACTTCTTGGACAGTGGCCTTGGCTCGATGGTGGTCAGCGCTGGCGCCAATCACAATATCGAAGTCGGTATTGTCGGCAGGGAAGGCATGACCGGCCTGCCGGTGCTGCTGGGAACCGATCGCTCCGTCCACGAGACATTCATCCAGACGGCCGGCAACGGCCGGCGCATCCCCACCGTACACTTGCACGCTGCCATCGAGCGAAGCCCCAATTTGCGTCGCAGCCTCCTGCAGTATGCAAACACACTCTTCGCGCAGATGGCCTATACCGCGCTTGCCAATGGTCGCTACAAGATTGAGGAACGGCTGGCCCGTTGGCTGCTGATGGCGGATGACCGCGCCGATGGCAGCACCGTCCATCTGACCCATGAGTTTCTCGCCCTGATGCTGGGGGCGCGGCGCGCTGGCGTTACCGCTGCGCTCGGCGATTTTCAGAAGCGCGGCATTCTGCGTGCGGTACGCGGGAGCATCACCATCCAAAATCGCGGCGCGCTGGAAGAAGCCGCCAACGGCAGTTACGGCGTCCCGGAAGCGGAATACCAAAGGCTGTTCGGCAATTAAGAGTCCCAACCCTTCCCACGCATCGCCAGCTTGCGGATCTGCCGCATGTCGGCGACAAAATCGTTCCAGACAGTGTTCTTGTCTTTTTCCGGCATGCGCAACAGGAATGAGGGGTGAACGGTGATAAATCCCGGCCGGCCACCCAGTACAATCGGACCGCGATTCTTGGTAACGGCCAGGGGCCTGCCAGCTAATGCCAGCGCGGCTGTTGCGCCCAGCGCCACTACCAGCTTTGGTTTCACGAAATCAAGTTCTTCCTCGAGCCACCAGCGATAATGCTTTACTTCGCCGGGCGTTGGCTTGGCATGAATGCGCCGTTTTCCCCTGAGCTCGAATTTGAAGTGTTTGACCGCATTCGTCACATAAACTTCAGCTCGGTCGATCTTGGCTTCGGCCATAGCCTTATCCAGCACATGCCCGGCCGGCCCGACAAAGGGCTTGCCTTCCAGATCTTCCTGATCACCCGGCTGTTCGCCGACAAAGGCGATGTCGGCATCCAGCGGACCTTCACCTAAGACGGCTTTCGTCCCACCTTCGACCATGGGCGTGGTGGAGGCGATTATCCGGTTCAATGCCGCCAGGGTCGCGGGCGCCTTTTTCTGAACCGCCAAGGGAATTTCAGTGTCGCGCTTTTTGGACATTACCATTCCTACCGTTTTCGTTCGG
>DATATP010000319.1:0-3007 GCA_036268715.1 Rhizomicrobium sp.
GTGACTTTGTCGTTTCCCTCAATGTGCAAACTCATATCGAGCGGCTGTCGCCGGGCGCTGACGTTGCCCGCATATCTGAGTTGTTCCAGCGCACCACACAATTCAACACGACGGGCATCAAATTTCCGATCTCTGAGCTGGAGGCATTGTTGCGCGAACCGGATGCAAGCGTTTTTGCGATCCGGGTCAAGGACCGGTTCGGCGACAATGGTCTGTCCGGCGCGGCGGTAATCAGGCGCGGAGAAATTGTCGGTCTGGTGATGAGCTGCCGCGTGCTCGGCCTGGGCGTGGAGCATATCTTTATCCGTCATATCGTCGATGCGCTGAGCGGGACGCATGATCGCCTCAGCGCCCGCATCGTCCCGACAGAACGCAACACGCCAGTGCGCCACATTTACCGTGACAATGGATTTGCCCCCGACGGCGACGGAGTCTGGCGGCGCATGTTGCGTCCGGCTTGACGGGGGCCGCCATGCAGCCGGATAAATCGGCGCGATGACCAATTCCCCGGAGATCGCGAAACTGGGTGCCGAGGCGGTACGGCTGCAACGGGACGGACAACTCGACGACGCCGAACGCCTCTACCAGCATATTCTCGCCGAGGATCCGCACAATTCGGAAGCGCGCCACATGCTGGGCGTGCTGCGGTTGCAGCAGGACCGTGCGGTCGAGGCGCTGGAAATCCTCGATGTGCTGGTGACAGAGAAATATGCGACGGCCGATATGCGGACCCATCACGGTCTGGTCCTGCATGCACTGGGGCGCAACGATGAAGCTTTGGCCGATTTCGAGCGCGCGCTGGAACTCAAGCCCGCAAACCCGATGACGCTACTTTACCGTGGCAATGTGCTGCTGGCGCTGGGGCGGGCCGCGCAAGCGCTGGAGAGCTACGAGCATCTCCTTGAACGCATCCCGAATTATGCCGAAGCCTGGTTTCGCCACGGCACAGCCCTGTGGCGGATGGAGCGGCCGGAGGCGGCGCTCGCCAGCTACGACCGGGCGCTGGGTTTCGATCCTGGTCATTTCGAAGCCCTGTTCAACCGCGGCACGGTCCTGTTGAAGCTCGAGCACTATGACGACGCCTTTGCCGCCTATGAAAAGGCGCGCGCGCTGGCGCCGAACCACAGCCATGTGCTGGGTACGGCCGCGAGTGCCTTGCTCAACCGCTGCGATTTTGCCCGCTGGGCCGAATATCGCGACCTGGCGGTGGACGGCGTCAGGAAAGGGAGTGCCGTGATCGCACCGCTCACCTTTTTGCCTTTTTGCGACGATGGCGCGTTAAGGCGCCTGTGCAGCGAACGTTTCGCCGCGGACCAGGTTCCGCATCCGCCCGCCCCACTCTGGACCGGAACGCGCGATCGCCATCCGCGCATCCGCATCGCCTATCTCTCGGCGGATTTCCGCCAGCACGCCACCGCCGAACTGATCGCGGGGCTCATCGAGCGCCACGACCGTGAGCGTTTCGAAGTGACCGCGATCTCGTTCGGCGCCGATGATTCCAGTCCGATGCGCCTTCGTCTTACCAAAGCTTTCGACCATTTTCTGGATGTGCGCGAGCGCGGCGATGCTAAGATCGCCCGCCTGCTGCGGGAGGGTGAATTCGATATCGCCGTCGATCTGAAAGGCCACACCGAAAGCGCCAGGTGCGGCATCCTCGCCCATCGGCCGTGCCCGGTACAGGTCAATTACCTCGGCTATCCCGGCACGGTCGCGCCTTGGCTGGATTACGTGATCGGCGATGCCGTCGCCCTGCCCTTCGATCATCAGCCATTCTACAGCGAGCAGATCATTCACCTGCCGCACAGTTATCAGGTCAACGATTCCACCCGCGCTATTCCCATACAGACACTGTCGCGCAACGCATCCGGCCTGCCGAGGGACGGGTTTGTGTTCTGCTGTTTCAATGCGGCCTGGAAGATCGCACCCGCGATGTTCGATGTGTGGCTGCGCCTGCTTGCAGCGGTGCCCGGCAGCGTGTTGTGGCTGCTGGAGGATAATCCGGCGATGCCGGGCAATCTCAAACACGCCGCCGCTGCGCGCGGGGTCGATCCGGCCCGCCTGGTGTTTGCGCCCCGCGTGCCGCCGGCAGAGCACCTCGCGCGCCACCGGCTGGCCGACCTGTTCCTCGATACCTTGCCCTACAACGCCCACACCACCGCCAGCGACGCACTATGGGCCGGGCTGCCGGTCATCACCTGCCTGGGCGCCCAGTTCGACGGCCGGGTCGCCGGCAGCCTGTTGCACGCCATGGGAATCCGAGTTGGTGACGCATTCGCTTGGCGAATATGAGGCGCTGGCGATGACGCTGGCGCGCGACCCGGCGCGGCTGGCCGACGTCAGAGCTCGGCTGGCGGCGAACCGGCCGACCTCGCCCCTCTTCGATACCGACCTGTTCCGCCGGCACATCGAATGGGCCTATCTCCAGATGGTCGAGATCGCACGGGCGAGCGAAGCGCCGCGCAGCTTCACCGTACCAGCCTGAGCAAAAGAAAAGGCGCCGTCGCAAAAGCGACGGCGCCTGATTGCTTAAGCCTCAGACCGGATCAGTCGTTGATCCGGATGCCGACATGGTAGTAGCGGCCGAGCACAGGATAGAGCGACGAATTGACCGAATAACCCTGTTGCGAATTTCCCGCCTCCGCCAGCAATACCGCCATGGACGGGTGACTGTTGTTGACGTTGTCGATCTTCGTATAGAGCTGCAGCGTGTCGTTCAGGTTGTAAGTGGTACCGATATCGAACCAGAAATCACCCGCCATCGTGTTGTAGTTCGTCGTCGGATAGTTGGTGGTCGGCAAGGGACAGGCCGTCTGGCACACGATGGCATTGTGGTTGTTGTAGCCATCGCTGAACCAGTGTTCAGCCACATAAAGGCTCCACTTGTCGGTATCGTAGGACTGGGTGAACAATATCTTCCAATGCGGAGTATTGCCGCCATTGGCGCCGGCGCTTTGCGACGGAATCGCCGCAGGCAGGCCCGAGTTGGTCAGATAGGACATGACGTTTG
>DATATP010000320.1:0-1645 GCA_036268715.1 Rhizomicrobium sp.
CCCTTAAGGCGAATTTGGACGTGCCAGTGTCCAGATGGTAGCTGTCTAATCGTGGCCATAACCGATACTCTTTCGTGCACAAATCCAGCACACTCAGGCGTCGAAACGTGGCGAAAAGGGTCGTATTTTCGGATACAAAAAAGTGTGCACGTCGCCGTCTAAGCCTTTGGAATATAGCGAAATAATGCTGACAAATCAAGCACATAGATTTGCCGTTGCACCTATGATGGACTGGACAGACAGCCCCTGCCGGGTGCTGCATCGCCATTTGTCGCGCAGGGTGCGGCTTTACACCGAGATGGTGACGGCGGAGGCCGTGTTGCGCGGCGACCGGCCGCGGCTGATCGGATTCGATCTTTGCGAACATCCCGTGGCCTTGCAGCTTGGCGGCTCCGGCCCTTCGAAGCTGGCAGAGGCGGCGAGGATCGCGGCAGACTTCGGCTATGACGAAGTAAATCTGAATGTCGGATGTCCCTCCGACCGGGTTCAGTCGGGTCGCTTTGGCGCGTGCCTGATGAAGGAGCCCGCGCTGGTGGGCGATTGTGTGGCGGCGATGCGGGTAGCGGTCGACATTCCCGTCACCGTCAAGTGCCGGATCGGGGTGGACGAGCAGGACCCGGAAGTCTCGCTGCGCGCGCTGATCGATGCCTGCGCCGCTGCCGGCGCACGCGTTTTCGCAGTGCATGCCCGCAAGGCATGGCTGGAAGGATTATCGCCGAAGCAGAATCGCGATGTGCCGCCGCTGGATTATGACCTGGTCTATCGTGTGAAGCGCGAACGGCCCGCGCTCACCATCCTGGTCAATGGCGGCGTTGAAACCCTCGATCAGGCTGCGGTGCACCTCACCCATATCGATGGCGTGATGCTGGGTCGCGCGGCCTACCAGAATCCGGCAGTCTTGGCTGAGATCGATGCGCGATTCTTCGGCGATGATCCAATCGATCTCGACATGGCGGTTGCGGGTTATTGTGGCTATGTCGAACGCCGCTTGTGCGAAGGCGCGCGGTTGCACCCGCTGATCAAGCCGATGCTGGGCTTGTTCAATGGCCGTCCCGGTGCGCGCGCGTTCCGCCGCCATCTGAGCGAGCATTCGGTCCAGGCGGACGCCGGCATGGATGTGCTGCGGACCGCTTTTTCCTTTGTCGGCAAATACGAAAGCTTTGCGGCCTAAGCTTTCACGAATCCGCGACTGCGTCCCCATGCCAGGAACAAGTCGGGCCACACCGCATCCGGCTTGCCTACGGTGCGGGCAATGCCGAAACCATGGCCGCCCTGCTCGAAGACATGAATTTCGGCGGGCACGTTTGCCGCCCGCAGCGCCCAGAAATAGGCGACGCCATTCTGCAGCGGCGGCACCGTGGTATCGTCGGCCGCCAGACAGACGAAGGACGGCGACGCATCCGCCGGGATATGCTTCTCGCAGGAATAGGCGTCGATCATCTCAGGCGCCGGATTCGGCCCCAGCAGATTGTCGCGCGAACCCTGGTGGCAGCCCGGCCCCATGGTGACGACGGGATACATCGGCGCGGAAAAATCCGGCCGCGCGCTCAGCCTGTCGGCATCGTCCAGCGGAGCATAAACATTGGCCGCGAAGCGGGTGGCGATGGAGCAGGCGACATGCCCGCCGGCCGAAAACCCCATGAAG
>DATATP010000321.1:0-5312 GCA_036268715.1 Rhizomicrobium sp.
CAGCACCGGATAAGTGTAAAGACCGACCGAAGCGCGCTCCTTGTGCTTGCCCGTCTTCTCCTTGAACTGGGTCATGCGGTCCAGCCAGCCGAGCCGCGCCACGCAATTCAAGACCCAGGCCAGTTCGGCATGCTGCGGCACCTGGCTCTGGTTGAAGATCGGCGAACGGGCAGGATCGACACCCGCGGCGATATAGGCGGCTGCAACTTCGCGGATCTGCTGCGCCAATTCCGCCGGATGGCCATAGCCGACATCCTGGGTGATTGCGTGCATGTCCACGACGCAGAACAGGCAGGGCATCTCTTCCTGGAGCCGCACCCAATTCTTCAGCGCGCCGAGATAATTGCCCAGATGCAAGGTATGGGTGGGCTGCATGCCGGAAAGCACCAGCGGGTCATGTTTGATATCGGTCATAGCGGGCGGGTTATGCCCCGACAGAACCCCGTCTTCAAGCCGCGGGCGCCCCCTGCGGTGGGCTCAAGGCACGCCCCAGCCGCGCCTCCACCGCTTCCAGCCGCGCCGGATGGGTGATCTTGTGGCCATAGCCGTCGCGCACATAGAAGGCGTCCACCGCGCGCTCGCCATAGGTCGCGATCATGGCGGTGGAAATCGACAGGCCGGCATCGAACAGCGCCTGGGTGATGTCATAGAGCAGGCCGGGACGGTCAAGGCATTCCACCTCCACCACGGTCGCGATCTGGGAGGCCTCATTGTCGAAATGCACCTTCGGCCTGATCCGGAAGGCGCTGGTGCGGGTCTTGGGCCCTCGCCGCGCCAGCAATTGTCGCGGCCAGACCTCGCCGCGAACGGTCTTTTCGATGTTCTGGCGCAGCCGGTTGATGCGGTCCTGGTCGCCGAACGCCTCGCCCTCGGTATCCTGCACCGAAAAGACGTCCAGCGCGAAGCCATCGGAGGTGGTGAAGGCTTTGGCGTCCACGATCGAGCCGCCGGCAACCGCAATGGCCCCCGCCAGTTGGGAGAACAGGCCGGCATGATCCGGGGTATAGACGATGATCTCGGTGACGGCGCGGAATTGGTTGGTCTCCGCCGCCAAGGTCAGCAGCCGGCCTTCGGCATCGGCCTGCCTGGTGATCCGGCCATGGCGGTCAAGCTCGTCGATATCGAAGGCAAGCCAGTAATTGCCATAATGACGGCTTAGCGCCCGTTCGCGCTGCTCGGGCGTGAAGTCGGCCAGGCGCTCGGCTAGCATCTCCTTGGCGGCGGCGACGCGTGCCCCCCGCGCGATCGTCTGGTCGCCGCCCGTCATCATGTTTTCAGCGGCTTGATAAAGTTCGCGCAGCAATTGCCCCTTCCAGCCATTCCATACCCCCGGACCCACCGCACGGATGTCGGCGACGGTCAGCACCAGCAAAAGGCGGAGCATTTCGGGCGATTGGACCAGGGCGACGAAATCGCGGACCGTCTTGGGATCGGACACATCGCGCCGCTGGGCGGTGTCGCTCATGACCAGATGGTTCTTGACCAGCCAGGCCACTGCCGCCGTGTCTGTGGCGGACAGGCCAAGGCGCGGACACAGACTTTGGGCAATCGCGGCGCCGACGTCGCTATGGTCGCCGGGCAGACCCTTGGCCATATCGTGCAGCAGCACGGCGCAATATAGCGCCTCGCGCGACTGGATGCGCTTGACGATGTCGCTGGAAAGAGGATTGCCCTCCTTGTGCTCGCCCCGCTCGATGGCGGCGACATGGCCGATGGCGCGGATCAGATGTTCGTCCACCGTATAATGGTGATACATGTTGAACTGCATCAGTCCCACGGCATGGCCGAATTCGGGGACGAAACGGCCGAGAACCCCCGCCTCGTTCATCAGTCTCAGCGCCCGTTCCGGGTCGTTGCGGGATGTGAGCATGTCGAGAAAGACGCGGTTGGCGGCGGGACTTTGGCGCACCTCGTCCGTGATGAGATCGAGCGAACGGGTGATGGTGCGCAGCGCATCGGGATGAATGTCCACGCTCTTCTCGTCGGCCAGCCGGAAAATACGCAAGACGTTGACAGGGTCCTGGCGGAAGACCCCCGGCTGGGCGGTGAGCCGGCCATTCTCGACATAAAAATCGTCATTGGCGGTGCGCGGCTTGAGGAACCCCGGCAGCATGCGCCGCAACAGGGGGCGGGGTTTTCTGTGTTGTTCCTCCAGAGCGGCGCAGAAGATGCGCGTGAGATCGCCGACATCCTTGGCAACCAGGAAATAGGCTTTCATGAACTGCTCGACGGCGCGGCGCGGCTTTTCGGTGTCGCGATAGCCGAGCATTTCGGCCAATTGCGGCTGCAAGTCGAACGACAGCCGCTCCTCGGGCCGCCCGGTCAGGTAGTGCAGGTGCACCCGCACATTCCACAGAAAGGCTTCCGCCTTTTGGAAGGTGCGGTATTCGGCCTGGGTGAAGACATTGTGCTCGACCAGATCGGCGGCATCCTCGACGCGATAGAGATATTTTCCGATCCAATAAAGGGTCTGCAGGTCCCGCAGTCCCCCCTTGCCTTCCTTGATATTGGGTTCGACCAGATAGCGGCTTTCGCCCTGGCTGGCGTGGCGGATATCGCGCTCGGTCAGCTTGGCTTCGACGAAGTCATGGCCGTTGCCATGTGCGATCTCGCTCCAGAATTTCTTGCGCAGATCTTCATAGAGACCGGTATCGCCCCACAGATAGCGTGCCTCCAGCAAGGCGGTGCGAATGGTGATATCCAGCTTGGCCAATCGCACGCACTCGGCGAGCGAGCGTGTGGCATGGCCGACCTTCAGCCCCAAGTCCCACAGCATATACAAAATGAATTCGATGACGCATTCGCCCCACGCCGTTTCTTTGAAGGGACGCACGAACAGAAGATCGATATCCGAGCCCGGCGCCAGCTCGCCGCGGCCATAGCCGCCCGTCGCCACCACCGCCACACGCTCTGAAGTGGTCGGGTTTTGGGCGTAATAGACGTGCTTGACGGCGAAATCGTAGATCACCTGAACGATCGCATCCTGCAGAGCCGAAAGCGCGCGGGACGCGGCCAGGCCCGGCAGGCCGTTCTCCTCGACTGCGCGCCGGACTTTCTCCCGGCCTTCCTGGAAGGCTTGCTTGATCAGGTCCAACCCCGCCTGGCGCAAGGTGGCCGTGGTGGAACCTTCCCTCGCCAGCTGAGTCAGGGCGCGACGCAGAGCATCAGCGTCGATCAGATCGCCCGCCGCCAGACCGGTCTGCGGCTTTTCCAGGCCCAAGAATCCGCCTCCGCTCATCAAGCGACGATAATGTCACGACCGGCAAAGTGTGACTACCCACCGGAAGTCGTAACGCCCGGTTTGCCGGGCGGCGCCGATCTGGCGGACACCCATGTCACTTGAGCCAGGGCGGCAAAACCGTGATCGCGACGGATTGTGATGGGCCTGGGTGCTGTTCCAAACCGCCTAGCAACAGCCAAACAAAAAGGCCGGCGGATCGCTCCACCGGCCCGCTTGCATCAGGCGCCTTTTCAGACAGCCTTGAGATTGGCCGCCTTGGCGCCGCGCGCGTCGGGCACGATGTCGAACGACACCTTCTGGCCCTCGGTCAGAGAGCGCAGGCCGGCCGCTTCCACCGCCGTGGCATGGACGAACACATCCTTGCCGCCGCCATCCGGCGCGATAAAGCCGAAGCCTTTGGAAGTATTGAAGAATTTCACCGTTCCGATGGTCATTACTGGTTCCTGCACTGATTTTCCGCCTGGGCGGAATGCCGACAGCGGGCAGATTTACGCATGTTGCAGGGAAGGAAGTTCAACCGTCGTCCAGGCGCGCACGTAAAGGCGGGCAGGATTCTCTTCAGGTGCGCTTCATCTGCGACGGACGCAAGTCCACGGCCGCGACAATAGGCGCATGCCCCAAACTTGGCAAGGAACGTGAAAGCCCTTTCACAAAAGCAATTGCGGCATTTCCGAGGCGGGGGCGGAGGGGCCAACCTATGACACATCGGCCGGCGGCGCGCGCGAAATGGAACCGATCTAACGGCGCCGTTTCGGTTTGGGCGGAGGCGGGGCGGCGGCAACGCGGGCAGCCTCTTCCGCCTCCTTGGCGAGGCGAAGCGCCCGCAATTTGGCGGTCTTGGCGTCGGTGGCGGCACGTTCCTTGTCGATCATCTCGCGCACCAGGGCGTCGCGCTGCTCGCTGGCGGTAAAGGACGCCTGGGCCCGGCTGCCGGGTGGACTCATATTCGGATTTGCCATGGATAATGTTAGCACGATTTACGGGCGTCGGCCAGCACCGGACCTGCCCGTTGCTCTTGTCCGAGCATTGGGCGTCGCGATTCCGGCGCCCTGGTGCGTGCGTTCTGGACATGACGCCGTCTTAACGCGCAAACCCGCTTCGCCGGGCGATGTGCCGGAACGGCGGCAGGCGAAGAACCGTTTCTTGATTTTCAAGGAGAGAGTCCATGCGCCCGATGCCGGCGATTTCGATTCTGACCCTGGCGCTCACGGTAGCGGCATCGGCGGCGCAGATGGCGCGCCCCGTCACCGTCGACGACTACACGGCGGCGCAGAAGGACAAGGCATTCGCCGAAGCGCGGGCGCAAGGCTATTCGGGCATGGAGGTGACCATGGCCCAGACCGGCGACCTATTCCTCAACGCGGACAAGGGCGGGCAGGAATATATGTTGACCGTGACGCCGGACGGAAAGGTCTATGCCTCGATGCCTTCGACACCCTCGACCCCGGCGCCGGTGTGATGAGGCTTTGCAGTTTTTCCCTCTCCCCCTGTGGGAGAGGGTGTCCGCCGCAGCCGATAGGCGAGGCGGGCGGGTGAGGGGTCAACCAATTCCTAAAGCACGAGCAACCGCCTCCAGCACGCCGTCGAAGTTCTGGTTCACTTCATGGTTGGGAAAGCGAAGAACTTGAAAGCCATCATGTGCCAATGCGCGCGTTCGTTTGGCATCGTAGGCTAAGCCTTCTTCAGACCCATGCTGATCCCCATCGAGTTCGACCACCAGTTTTGCGTCGAAGCTCACGAAATCCACGATGTATGCGCCAACCGGCTGTTGGCGGCGGAATTTCGCGCCATGGAAGCGGCGGCCCCTCAGCGCAAACCAGAGCTTGCGCTCCACATCGGTTTGTGCGCGTCGCAATCGCCGGGCGAAATCGTGTTTCATGGACCCCTCACCCGGCATATCTCGCTGTCGCTCGATCTGCCACCCTCTCCCACAAGGGGAGAGGGAAACTGTGGCTGAACTCAAACGTCAACGATTGCGAGGTGTGTGATGTGAAATGTGGATTGTCTTGGCAGTCAAATCTACTCTAAGAGCCGATCCCGGAAGTTCTTGAGTCTGTGGAGTCGGTTGTGA
>DATATP010000322.1:0-9321 GCA_036268715.1 Rhizomicrobium sp.
CACTTCCGGGCGGAAGACATGCACGATCACATCGCCGGCGTCGACCAGCACCCAGTCGCCCTGGCTGCTGCCATTGACCGGCCGTGTGCCATAACCGTTTTCCTTCAGCCGCCGCGCCAGATGCTCGGCGATCGCGGTGACATGCCGCGAGGACCGCCCGCTCGCGATCACCGCCGCGTCGCACAAGGCCGAGCGGCCTTCCAGATCGATGGTCACGATATTCTCGGCCTTGTCATCGTCCAGAGAGGTGAGAATGCGCTTGAGCAGTTCGCTCTGTTCCTTCGCCTTGCGCGTGGGCTTTGCGACGGCTTTCTTCTTTTCGGGTTTGGAAGCGGCTTTCTTTCTAGCGGGCGCCGCTTTCTTCACGGCTTTCTTCACGGCTTTCTTGCTGACCTTCTTCACTCGACTTGGCTTGGCGCTCAGGGCTTGTCCTCCGGTTCCTGTCTTCGAATCTAGCACGGCGGCAGGCGCGGCTCCAAGACCGCCGCGATCCTGCGCAGGGCGGTGGAGCTTTGCCGGTTGCGTGGGCCGTCCAGCATCAGGATCGCGGGCGGCATCTTCAGCGTGCGCGCAACACCATAGCGCCTGGTCGCCGCGGAGCTGAGAGAGGCAAGCGCCGAGGCCGGCCGCCGCACCACCGCGATGGGAACCCGGGCCGCAATGTCCCGCCAGCGTTTCCAGCGGGAGAATTGCACCAGATTGTCGCTACCCATCAGCCAGACAAAGGTCACGCCGGGAAACCGCTTCTTCAGCGCAGTGACCGTGTCGATGGTGTAGTGGGTGCCCAGCCGGCTTTCGATATCGGTGATGCGGATGCGCGGGTGCCGCGCCAGCGCCGCGGCGCTGCCCATGCGGGTCAGCATGTCGGCAAGGCCGCTGGCGCTTTTGAGGGGGTTGCCCGGCGATACCAGCCACCAGACATAATCGAGCTTCAGTTTCTTGAGCGCTACAAGGCTGGCGTAAAGATGGCCCTCATGGGCTGGATTGAAGGAGCCGCCCAACAAGCCGATGCGCAGCCCGGGTTCGACGGGACCCGGCGCTTTCACCCAATGCGATGCGCGCGCCAAGCCTATTGGTGACGCCCGTCATGGAATTTTATCTTCAGCGCATGGGGATCGACGCCTTCGACGCAGCGCAGATTGACCGCCACCATCTTCATGCCCTTGTTCTCGGCTTCCGAGAAGGGCGCAACGCCGCAATTCGGGCAAAAATGATGATCGATCACATGCTTGTTGAAGCGATAGGTGCCCAGCTTGTCGCGCGGCGTGTTCAGCTTGAACGCAGCTGCAGGAACAAAATGCAACAGGCCGCCCCGCTTGGCGCAAAGCGAACAGTTGCACTCCAGCGCTTCGCCGATCTCGCCTTCGAATTCATAGGCGATGGCGCCGCAATGGCAGCCGCCTTCATGTCTTGCCATTATTCTCTCCGGATTGGATCAATGAACGCATCAGGGGCGGGTCTGTCCGTCGCCGCGCACCACGTATTTGAAGGTGGTGAGTTGTTCCGCCCCCACCGGTCCGCGGGCATGCAGCTTGCCGGTGCCGATGCCGATTTCCGCCCCCATACCGAACTCTCCGCCATCAGCGAACTGGGTGGAGGCGTTCCACAGCACGATGGCGCTATCGAGGCTGGAAAGGAATTTCTCCGCCGCGGCAGGGTTCTCGGTGACGATGGAATCAGTGTGGTGCGAGCCATAATGTTCGATATGCTCGATCGCCTGCTCCAGGCCCTCGACGGCGCGCACCGCGATGATCGCATCGAGATATTCGGTCTTCCAGTCCTCTTCGCTGGCGGCCCGGGCGGCGGGAAATACAGCGCGCACCGCCTCATCCCCCCGGATTTCGCAGCCGGCCCCCGCCAGGTCTTGCAGCACCGCGACACCTAGCGAGCCGAGCACCGCCTGGTCGATCAACAAGGTTTCGGCGGCGCCGCAGACGGAGGTGCGGCGCATCTTGGCGTTCAGTGCCACCGCGCGCGCCTTGACCGGATCGGCGGCGGCATGGATATAGACGTGACAGATGCCTTCCAGATGCGCCAACACCGGCACCCGTGCTTCGGCCATCACCCGGCCCGTCAGGCCCTTGCCGCCGCGAGGAATGATCAAGTCTATGGCGCCGTTCAGGCCTTCCAGCATCATGCCGACGGCGGCGCGGTCGGTGCTGAGCACATACTGGATCGCTGCTTGGGGGAGGCCCGCCACGCGCAATCCCTCCGCCATCGCGGCATGAATCGCCGCTGCAGAACGCGCCGAATCCGATCCGCCCCGCAGGATGGCGACATTGCCGGATTTCAATGTCAGCGCGCCCGCATCGGCCGTCACATTGGGCCGGCTTTCATAGATGATGCCGATGACGCCGATCGGGGTTGCGACGCGTGTGATGTCCAGACCATTGGGCCGCGACCAGCGCGCAAGCTCGCGTCCGACCGGATCGGGCAGTGCGGCGACCTCTTCCAAGCCCTTCGCCATCGCCTCGATGCGCGCAGGATTAAGCGTCAGCCGCTCCAGCAGCGGCGCTGCCGTGCCGGCTTGCCTGCCGGCCGCCAGATCGGCCGCATTGGCGGCCAGGATTTCGTCGGCGCGGGCGCGGATCGCCGCCGCCGCCGCGGTGAGCGCCTTTGTCTTGGCCCCGTCGCCGGCCTCGCGCATCGGCCGCGCCGCCGCGCGCGCTGCCGCGCCGATCGCCGCCATCTCGTTTTCCAGCGTGCCGTTGCTGTTGTGAATGTTCATCGTCAGCTCCCGCTTGGGATTGCAGGCATCGTGCCGGTCAATGCCAGATCGTCGCGGTGGATCATCTCGTCGCCGCCACGATAGCCCAGAATCGACTCTATTTCGAGACTGCGTTTTCCCGCGATGCGTTCCGCGTCCGAGGCGCCATAGGCCGCCAGCCCGCGCGCGATCTCCCGTCCGTCGCGGCTCTTCACCACCACGACATCGCCCCGTTCGAAACGGCCATCGATCTGCCGGACGCCGGCAGGCAGCAGGCTTCTTCCTTGGCAGAGGGCCCGTGCCGCGCCATCGTCGATCATCAGCACGCCTTGAGGTTGGAGCACACCCGCGATCCAGCGCTTCTTGGCAGCGGCGGGCGTGGTGCTGGCCAAAAAGTGGGTATGCCGCGCGCCCTGGCGCAGCGCCGTCAACGGATGCGGCACTTCGCCCTTCGACAGAATGACATCGCAGCCCGCGCCCATGGCGATGCGCGCCGCGATCAGCTTGGAACTCATGCCGCCACGGCCGAGACCGGAAATGCTTTCGCCCGCCATCGCCTCGATCTGGGGCGTGATCGCGGCGACTTCGGCGATATGCGTTGCCTCCGGGTTCCTGGCGGGATCGGCGGTATAAAGCCCATCGACATCGGAGAGCAGCACCAGCCGGTCAGCGCCCATCATCGAGGCGACCCGCGCGCTCAGCCGGTCATTGTCGCCGAAGCGGATTTCGCTCGTCGCCACCGTATCGTTCTCATTGATGACCGGCACCGCGCCCAAAGTGAGCAAAGTATTGAGCGTGGCGCGGGCGTTGAGATAGCGGGCGCGGGTTTCGGTGTCGCTTAACGTGAGCAGAATCTGCGCCGCGACGATGCCGGAGGCCGCAAGGATATCGGCATAGGCTTCGGCCAGCCGCACCTGGCCCGCCGCCGCGGCCGCCTGGCTTTCCTCCAGCCGCAGCGCACCGGGACTGAGCCCCAGCAATCTGCGCCCCAAGGCGATGGAGCCGGAAGAGACCAGGATCACCTGCGTGCCCGCGTCCTTGAGAGCGGACACATCGGCGCATAGCGATTTCAGCCAGGTCCGGCGCAATTCCCCTTTGGCGCTGTCGACCAAGAGGGCCGAACCGACCTTCACCACGACCAACTTGGCGCCCGCGAGAATGTCGCTCATGGCGACCAGCCCTGCGGCTTGGCCTCCGCGGCTTTCTTGCGGGCGGCGCGGTTTTTCGGGGTGGGCGGCACGGCGGGTGTGGCGGTTTTGGCGCGGCGTTTGGCGATGATCTTCGCCAAAACGCGCAACACGCCATTCACGCCTTCACCGGTCACGCCGGAAATCAAATGCACTTCCTGGCCACAAGCTTTCTCGAGCGAGGCGCGTTTCTTGGCCAACGCGGCCTTCGGGATGGAATCGATCTTGTTGAGCGCGACCACCTCCGGCTTCTCCGCGAGGCCGTGACCATAGGCTTCCAGTTCGTTGCGAATGGTCTTGTAGGCCTTGACGATGGCCCCGTCCGTCCCGTCGATCAGATGCAGGATCGCGCCGCAGCGCTCGGCATGGCCGAGGAATTTGTCGCCCAGGCCGACGCCATCGTGAGCGCCTTCGATCAGACCCGGCAGATCGGCAAGGACGAAATCGCTGGCATCGATCTTCACCACGCCAAGCTGGGGCTCCATCGTGGTGAAGGGATAGTCCGCGATCTTGGGACGCGCCGCCGACACCCGCGACAGGAAGGTTGATTTGCCCGCATTGGGCATGCCGATCAGCCCCGCATCGGCGATCAACTTCAGTTTTAGGATAAGGATCTTCTCCAGCGCGGGCTGGCCCGGCATGGCGAAACGCGGCGCCTGGTTGGTGGCGCTTTTGAAATGGACATTGCCGAAACCGCCATTGCCACCCTTGAGCAGCCGCACCCGGTCGCCGGCATGGGCGAGGTCGGCAATCAGGGTCTCGCCATCTTCTTCGTAAATCTCGGTGCCCACCGGCACTTTCATCACGGCGTCTCCGCCGCGCGCGCCGGTCATCACCTTGCCCATTCCGCCTTCGCCGTTGCCGGCCTTCACATGCTGCTGGAAACGGTAGTCGATCAGGGTGTTGAGATTCTCCACCGCTTCGGCCCAGACATCGCCGCCGCGTCCGCCGTCGCCGCCGTAAGGACCGCCATATTCAATGAATTTTTCCCGCCGGAAGGCGACGCAGCCTTTTCCGCCCGCTCCGCTGGCTGCGTACACTTTGGCGACATCGAGAAACTTCATCGCGTCGCCCTATTGTTTGTCGCGCGGCCGGACGGAAAACCGGCAGACCCGCTTCCGCGGGTTGCCAGTTTTCCTGGCCGGCGCTTGTCGCAGCCTTTGCTGCCCGCTCCGCTGGCGGCGTGCACTTTGGCGACATCGAGAAACTTCATCGTCCGTTCTTTTTCAAAATGGTCGCGCGGCCTGACGCGAAGTCTGCAACTTCGCGGGGCCGACGCTTCCGGGCAACATCGAGAAACTTCATCGAAAGGCCTTTCAAGCCGCTCTTTTCGAGAGGAAAGCCTCCCGCGTCAACAGCATGTCGTGGCACAGCACGGCTGCGCGCCGGGCTTTCGATTCCCGCATATGCGAGCCGTCATGGTGCGCGCCCAGTTTGGCCAGGACATGCCCCGAGGCGGGATTGTCATGGAACCAGCCGGCATGGACGCTGTCCCGCCCCAGCTCCTCGAAAGCATAAAGCACCAGCCGATAGGCCGCCTCGGTGGCATAGCCCTGCCCCCAGAAAGGCTTGCCCAGCCAGTAGCCGAACTCGTATTCGTCCGCCGGATGCAGCCCGCAGCAGCCGATGAAAAGCCCATCGGCGCGGCGCTGGATGGCAAAAACATGATTGCCGGCCGGCCCCAGCGCAAGAAAGGCTTCGGCATCCGCCTCGGTATAAGGATGCGGCACGCGGCTGGTGTTCTTGGCGACATCGTAATCGCCCAGCCAGGCTGCCATGGCCGGCACGTCGGCCGGCCGAAGCGGCCGCAAGATCAGTCTCTCGCTTTCCAAAATGAACATAAATCCCCGCCCAATCACTTCGCGCGAGGAACAAAAAAGGGAGATGGCGGACCATCTCCCTCGCTCAACGGGCCGCCAATTTGATTGGCGGCCTATGTCTTCAGCCGCCTTATTCCGCCGCCATCCGGGCCGGATTCGCCGCCGGGACCACGGATACGAACGTGCGGCGCTTGAACCCGGTCTTGAATGCGACATGGCCGGCACAAAGCGCGAAGAGCGTATGGTCCTTGCCGATGCCGACATTCTCGCCCGGCCAGAATTTGGTGCCGCGCTGACGCACGATCACGTTGCCGCCCGCGGTCTTCTCGCCGCCGAACAGCTTCACGCCCAGCATCTTGGGGTTGGAATCGCGCCCATTGCGCGACGAGCCGCCCGCTTTCTTGTGTGCCATAGGAGCCTCGTTAACCGGCGGTGATACCCAGCACCTTCACCTTGGTGAAGTGCTGGCGGTGACCGCGTTTGCGGTGGGTATTCTTGCGGCGCTTCTTTTTGAAAGCGACGACCTTCTCGCCCTGGCCATGCTCCAGAATTTCGCACTCGACCGAGGCGCCGGAAACCAGCGGCACGCCGATTTTCGGGCTGTCGCCGCCGATCAGCAGGATTTCGCTCAAGGTAAGCTTGGAGCCGACATCACCGGCCAGGCTTTCGATCTCGAGGACCGAATCCTTCGCCACCTTATATTGCTTTCCGCCGGTGCGGATCACCGCGTACATGGCATAAGTCCTTGAAAATGAACGGTTTTCCGGAGAAATTCTCTGCCGGAGAGCGGCGCACTATACGCAAAGCCCCTTCCCCGTCAAGCGTCCCCTTGATTGTCCATTCACAATGCCGGCAAACTGAAAATATCCCATCTTTGTGTGGAAGGGAAAGCAACCATGCCACACGCCAGACTGATGCTTGGCCTGTTGCTGGCCGCGGCCCCGGCCCTTGCGCAGACCACGCCCTCGGGACCGGCGGAAAGCGGTTCTTTGTCGGTCCTGTTCGAGAACGACCTTTTCTATAACACCGACCATGACTACACCAACGGGCTGGAACTCGCCTACACCACGACGCCCGACGATACGCCGCAATGGGCAATCGATGCGGCGCGCGCCCTGCCTTTTTTCAACCGCCAGGGCGACGTGCGCACGCGCTACGCGCTCGGCCAGAACATTTACACACCTCAGGATCTCCAGCTTGCCGATCCGCCGCCGACCGAGCGGCCCTATGCCGGTTTTCTCTATGGCAGCATGGGTTTGGTTGACGACAATGGCCGCGATCTCGACCAACTACAGGTGACGTTGGGGGTGGTGGGCCCCGCGAGTCTGGCCCAGGAAAGCCAGACATGGATTCACGCGATCATCCATGACCGCAAACCGATGGGCTGGTCGACGCAATTGCGCGACGAGCCGGGTCTGATCGTCACCTATGAGCGCTCCGCCAAGGTGATCCCGCCGCAAAGCATGCTGGGAGGCGTGTTCGACATCGAGCCGCACTGGGGCGGTTCGATCGGGAATGTCTATGACTATGTCAATGCCGGGGCGATGGCCCGCTTCGGCTTCAACCTGCCGAAGGATTATGGCCCGATGCGCATCGAGCCCAGCCTGCCGGGATCGGACTATTTCGAGCCGACCGCCGGCTTCGGCGCCTATGTCTTTGCCGGCGTGGATGGCCGCGCCATGGCCCGCGACCTGTTCCTGGACGGCAACAGCTTCGAGCCCAGCCGCAGCGTGGACAAGTTCAACTTGGTGGGAGACGCGATCATGGGCGCGGCGGTCACTTTCGATTCCTTCCGGCTCGCCTTCACCCATGTGATCCGCTCGCGCGAATACAAGACCCAGAAAAGCCAGGATCAGTTCGGCGCGGTCGATCTGACGGTGCGTCTTTAAGGCGGAGTCGGTTTGCGCTTGCGGCGGTCGTAAGAGCGCGCCAGGAGAGCGCCGGCGAGCAAGACCAGCCCGACATAGATGGCGCCCATCTTGGCGTTGGAGATGGTAAAGGCGATGCGGGCCATCGTATTGTCCGCGCCGCCGAGCAGCATCGACATCTCCAAACCATTCTCGCAAGCATCGAGCACGGCACCCGCGATCGGGACAGCCGCCAAAAGGGTCAGCAGACGGCGCAGACGCGAAGGCCGCGGCGCAAAGGCTTCGCGCGCGATGATGCCCGAATAGAAGAAGCTTGCCGCGTAAAGCGGCATGAACAGATAATCGAAACCGAGCGCGAAGCCGGCGCGCAGGGCCAGCGGCATCGATGTCCAGGCCAGATGCGCCGACTGATATTGGCCGGCAAAGACGAAATTCTGCAGATCGGCGGTGCCCAGACCGGACTGGGACCTGAGGCTCGAATCCAGCATGGCGATGACCGCAAAACAGACGATTGCCAGTGCCGTGCACACGGCCCAGCGCTGGTTGAGGGCCGTTTTGGTGATGCGCAGCATTGCCTCCCTCGCGATAGGCTATTATCCGGACACTATGCGGTCTGTGCCCGATATTCTCTACAATTTCCACTGGGTGATAGCCGGGGACGCGGCGCGGGCCGCCCAGGCTTGGGCCGGTGGATTGGGCCCGTTCCTGACGAAACGCGGCATCCGCGCGATCATCAATCTTCGCGGCCGCAACGACGATCTGTCCTGGTGGCGAAACGAAACCCGCATCGCCGGCGCGTATGGCGTCGCCCATCTGGATGCGATGCTGGATTCCCGCAAGCTTCCCACCCGCGCCATGCTGGTCCGGCTGATCGAATGTTTCGACACCGCACCGCGCCCCTTCATGCTCAAATGTTCGGGCGGTCAGGACCGCACCAGCTTTGCGGCGGGGCTTTATCTTCTCCATCGCGGCGGCTGGCCGGCGATGGCGGAGGCAAAAGCACAATTCGCGCGGCTGCCCTATCTGCACCTGCCGAAGAAGAACCAGCGCTGGCTTGCCGCCTTTCTGGATTTCGCGGCGGAGGATTCCGGGGGGATGCCCATCGCCACCTGGATCGCGCACCGCTATGAGCCGGAACGGCTGAAAATGTGGCTCGACGCGCGCGGACTGGGCGATTCCTACGCCGCGATCTTTTCGACGCCGACGCGCAGTCCCTATCAATGGTGAAGATCGGGCAATGGTGAAGATCGCGGTCGCGCCGGGGGTCTTTCTGTGGCGCGGCTATTTTTCACCCGTTGCCCAGAAGAGCCTGCTGGATTCGGTTCTGCAGGGTCTGGAGACCGCGCCCTTGTACCGGCCGGCCATGCCGGGCTCAGGCAAAGCCTTTTCGGTCGAGGAGAGCAATTTCGGCGTCTTGGGCTGGGTTTCCGACCGGGGCGGCTATCGCTATCAGGCGATGCATCCCGTCACCGGCGAGCCTTGGCCCGATATTCCCGAAATGCTGCTCGCGCTGTGGAGTGAACTTGTCGCCGCGGCGCCGCCGCAATGCTGCCTGATCAATCTCTACCGCCAGGGCGCGCGGATGGGACTGCATCAGGATCGCGACGAGAATGACACCAGCGCGCCTGTGATCGGCGCGTCGCTGGGGGACGGCGCCTTGTTCCGGATCGGTGGCACCAGCCGCCGGGGACAAACCCAAGGCATCACTCTGGCCTCGGGCGATGTGGTGCTGTTCGGCG
>DATATP010000323.1:0-14163 GCA_036268715.1 Rhizomicrobium sp.
TGATCGCTCCCTTCAAATTAAAGCATTATTCGACCGCACCGATGCAGCCTACACTGCATGTGATCGTGCTTGTCGGGTTGCCGGCGCGCTGATGCCGGGGCATTTATGAAAAGGCTGTGTTAGGGTGAACTGCCGCAAGCCCATTCGCGTGTTCTCCTGCGTGGCTGTTGCAGCTCCGTCTATGAGCGCGACTTTGCGCCAGGTGAAAAATGCGCCCGCGGCAAGGCAGCGGCGGGAAGAAGACGCCGTGATCGCTCGGGTACATGGCGACATCTCGCCTGCCTCCTTTCAGTTCCAGCCGATTATCGCCGATGTCGCAAACGGCGTTGCCGAACATCTCGACTCCGACATCGATGACTGGCGGCCGCATGGCCGCGCTTGCTTTTTGCGCTGCCCGGCGGCGGCGACATCCAGAAAACAATTTTAACAGAAAAAAGGGGAAATCCGATGTCTGAACTTCACACGCGGGGTTTTTGGGAGAATTCGGTGAAGCGGCGCAGCCTGGCTACGGCCAGCAGCGCGGCCCTGCTGCTGCTGGCCAGCTCTGCCGCCTATGCACAGGATGCCGCCAGCAGCGGTGTCGAAACAGTAACGGTCACCGGCACCAGCATTCGTGGCATCGCGCCGGTGGGCTCCAACCTTATTTCGGTAGGCCGCGAGGACATCGATAATATCGGTGGAGCGGAAGTCAGCAACGTCATCGCCGAAATACCGGCGCTCTCCAATATGGGGAACGACGGACGAGGCGAAGGCGGCAATGGCGGTCCGGGTAATGCCGTCTACATCCACCAGATCGGCGCCAGCGCCAACAACGCGACCCTCGTGCTGGTCGACGGCCACCGCACGCCGGTTCAGGGCATCGGAAATTCGCTGGTCGATGCCAACCTCATTCCACAATCGATGTTGGAGCGTGTCGAGGTTTTGGCCGATGGCTCGTCCTCGATTTACGGCTCCGACGCGCTGGCCGGTGTGGTCAACTTCATCACCCGCAAAGATTTCGACGGATTGCAGCTGCACTATCAGGATCAATTCGAGCATGGTGCTGCTGCCGGCACGGTCGCCGACATCCTGGCGGGCCAAAGCTGGAGCGGCGGCGGGTTTGTCGCGACCTATGCCTATTCCTTTCAGGGAGCGATCGCCAACACCTCCCTATGGAAGACCAATCCGGCTCTGCGTCCTGGGTTTGCGGCCGCGGCGGGCGCGACCGGCACTACCGGCAGCACGACCCATTTCCTGAATTTCAATTGCGATCCGGCTTCGGTCCAGCCGAATGGCAGCGGCAATATCTACTTTAACGCCCAAGGCACAGCCAATGCCGCCAACTCGGCCGCAAACGCGCGCTGCAGCACCTGGGCCTACGGAGATTATGCCACCGGCGATACGCACGAAAATGCGATGTTCAAGTTCCACCAGAACCTGGCCGACAATCTTACGCTTAATGCCGATGCGCTTTTTTATACGCGCCGCGATCAGCAAAAGGTTTCGCGCGGCACTTTGACGGGGACGGCGTTCGATACTGGGGCGCAGGCCAATCCCTTCTATGTCAACCCGCCGGGTGTCACGGCCACCAAGCAGACCATCTACTATGATTTCGATCAGTTGCTCGGGCCCGGCGCGATATCGAAGGACGGCGATGACGAGTTGATGGGCGACGCCGACGTTGCCTGGGATGTCGACGGCAACTGGAATGTCGACCTGATGACATCGGTCGGCTCGTCGAATTTCTTCCAGAACGAGACGAACGGTACCGTGAACACGGGCATGGCGCTACTGGCACTCAACGGCACCAACCAGAGCAACGGCACGATCCCAGCCGGCACACCGACATCAACTTCGGTCGTCGGCACCAACACGGTCGTGACCAACTTGCCGCTGACCACCGCGAACGCGCTGGATGTATGGGATCCGGCAGCGACCAACCTGACCTCCGCAGCGACCCGCAATGCGCTTACGGTCTCAACCGCCAATCGCACCTTCAATCGCTATATCAATAGCTATCAGCAATTCCGGCTCACCGGCAATGGCACGCTATTCACCACGGCTGCAGGGCCGGTGAAGATCGCGGCCGGCCTCGAACAATTTAACAGCCAGTATGACGAGGGCAGGGTGACGCCGGCGAATGCCGGTCCAACGAGCGTCAGTTCTGCTCTTTTCATGTTCCATGTCGGACGGGAGGTGACATCTGAGTATCTGGAAGCGGATATTCCGGTCATAAATCCGCAGATGGGCATTCCCTTCGTTCGGGCGCTGGAATTCGACATTTCGGGCCGCCATGACGGTTACAGCGATGTCGGCGCCACCACCAACCCCAAAGCCTCGTTCAATTGGGATGTGGTCGACGGATTCCGCATCATCGGCAATTGGTCGACGTCTTTCGCGGCGCAAGCGCTTTTGCATGATGTCGTCAACGGCGTTTCAGGCAATTCAGCCGTCTCGGGAGGAACCCCTGGCGTTCTGCCGGTTGCGCAATATCCGGGCATAACCCAATTGGGCATCCCGGGCTGCACGGCCGCATCGATCAGTTGCAATACCTCGACCCTCATGGGCCTCAATATCAATGACAGCACGTTCAACATGAAACCGCAGACGGGCCGTAGCTGGACATTAGGGTTCAAATATAACCCAAGCTACCTCGCCGGCTTTACCGCCGACGTCTCCTGGTGGCATACGACCCTTCTCGGCGGCATCACCGCCGCCTCGCCTCAGACCGATGCCTTCAATCCGCTGCTGAACAACCGCATCCTTCTGTACCCGCCGAGCGTCAGTGGCAGTGCCGCACCTTGCGCCACCCAGGCGCAGATTGCAGCGGTGGCTGGCAACGCGCCCTACACGGTCGTCCTGCCGTCCTGCGTTTCCGTTATCACCATCACGAGTGACGACAATCTGATCGATTTCTGGGCATCGGGCATCGACGCCACAGTGGGCTATGGGTTCGATACCGACTATGGCTCCTTCACGATCGACGACAACATCAGTTACGAAACCACTTATTTGCAGGGGTTCGGCGAAAACGGCGTGGTGCCGCCTGCGAATTATCGCTTTGAGGTGAGGAACACCGACGGCCTCAACACCGCCTACCCCAATATCGGCACGCAAATGCGCGGGCACCTGGGCTGGGTAGAGGACGCCTTTTCGGCGGATTTCTACGTCGATTACGTCGGCGCCTACAAGAATGTCAGCAACTCGGCCACGACGGCAATCGGCAGCAACAGCTATAGCGTCTATAACGGCCAGGGCGGCGACCATGTATCGGCTTACGTGACTTTCGATCTGCATCTTGGCTACCAGTTCAATGGTGGGGTGCTGGGCGACGACAGGCTGTCTCTGTCCGTCCGCAACGTGCTCAACCAATCTCCGCCATTCTTTAATGGTGCGGCGGGTTATGATTCCTATGTCGCCAACCCGCTGGGGCGCATCACCGAACTGGGGATCACGGCCAAGCTGTGAGGAACAAACAGAACCGGCTGTACGCTTACCGCAGGCCAGGCAGTGATGCGGTGCGCCTGTCAGTGTAGGTGAGCGGCCAAGTCCTGGCGCTTCGATTCGCTCGACGGGCAGATTAGAAATCTGTCCGTCGGGCCGTTCGGGCCGGTCGGCATTTTCAAAAGATGGCAGATTAGGAACTGTTAAGGCGCAGCCACGTTTTCCTACCAGTCCATGATCGGCACATCCCGCGCCGGCAACAGGAGGTAGCTATGAAACATCTTGCCAAAATTGCGGCAGCGGCGGCGATGGCGTTAAGCGCTGGCCCTGCTTTTGCAGACTCTTGCAGCGGCCATTCGCATGATACCGGAACCGCGCTGGGCGCGGCTGGCGGTGCAGCTGTCGGCGGTCTTGCTTCTCACAGCATCGCCGGCGCTGTAATTGGCGGTGTGGCGGGGGGCTTCGCCGGTAATGCCATTGCTCGTAGCAACGATTGCAATGGGCACCATTACCGGAATCGCCGTTCGTCCTATTACATCGACCGGGACGGCCACCGGCATTATTACCGTTAAGCTCTGAATCCGCAGATTTTGTGCCCCGAAGTCCGGGGCACATTTTTTTAGGCACCGCGTGGTTCTATGCCGGCGAGGTGGTGCCGCCCCGAAAACCGCGTTTCCCGCAGGGAATTAAGCCGGGCGCCTTTTCCGCCGAACCAATGGACAAGGCGCCGCAAAAGGCATCTGCTTCACCGCCAGACGGCAAAGGGAGATATTTCCATGCTCAAATTCAGCTTCGGTGCCATCGGCACAGTTGCGGTCAGTACAGTTCTTCTCTCCGCCGCAGCGGTGGCCCAGCAGCCGGGCGGCGCGGCGCCGCCTTTCACCTTGGCAAGTTCTTCCTTCACCGATGGCGGGGTCATTCCGGACAAATATACCCAAGCAAGCCCGTCGCCCGTTTCGCCAGAGTTGCACTGGATCAACGCGCCCACAGGCACCCAGTCTTTCACCCTCATTATGCACGATCCCGACACTGCGCCGCGGCGGTCAAGCACCGATATCCTGCACTGGATGGCGTTCAACATTCCCGGTAATGCGACCTCGTTGCCCGAAGGCGAGCCGACCACGCCCACCCTGGCGGACGGCACCGTGCAGCCCAACAATTTCGGCGGCCATCCAGGCTTCATGGGCCCAGGAGCTCGGGGCGTTTATCACCATTACACATTGGAGCTCTATGCCCTAGACACCAAGCTCAATCTCGGACCTGACGCGACCCGCGCTCAGGTACTAGCGGCGATGGACGGGCATGTGATCGGCAAGGCGGCGGACGAGGGACGGTTTCACCGCTGAGAATTTCTGCCCCGAAAGGCTCGCCGGATAGAATCGGCGAGCCTTTGTACAGGGCCGCCCTGGACAACATGCAATCGCCGCGCACCCGGCCGGACAAAATTCGCCTTGATGCCGGGGCACCCTGCGGACAATAGTCCGCCGCCGTTTCGCGCCTGCGGGTGGGAGATCGGAGGAGGGGAACAGCCCCCTTCGGCAACGATTAATCGAGCGATACATGAGCAAATTCGATAAATCCCGGCTTCCCTCCCGCCACGTTACCGAAGGCCCCGAACGTGCGCCGCACCGCTCCTATTATTACGCGATGGGGCTGACCGAGGAGGAAATCCACCGGCCTTTCGTCGGGGTCGCAAGCTGTTGGAACGAGGCGGCACCCTGCAACATCGCCCTGATGCGCCAGGCCCAGTCTACCAAAAAAGGCGTCAAGGAGTCCGGAGGCACACCGCGCGAATTCTGCACCATTACCGTCACGGACGGCATCGCGATGGGTCATGAAGGCATGCGCTCATCCTTGGTGTCGCGCGAGGTGATCGCCGACTCGGTCGAACTGACAGTGCGGGGCCATTGCTATGACGCCCTCGTGGGTATCGCGGGGTGCGACAAGTCGCTGCCTGGCATGATGATGGCGATGCTCCGGCTGAATGTGCCCAGCGTGTTCCTTTATGGCGGCTCGATCATGCCGGGCAAGTTCCGTGGCCGCGACGTCACCGTGGTGGATGTGTTCGAAGGGGTCGGCCAGCATTCTGCGGGCAAGATGAGCGATGGCGATCTCCATGAGCTGGAATGTGTCGCCTGTCCGGGCGCGGGGGCGTGCGGAGGCCAGTTCACCGCCAATACCATGGCCTGCGTCGCAGAAGCGATCGGCCTGGCACTGCCCTATTCCAGCGGGCCGCCCGCCGAAATCCTGGCACGCGACGATTTCGCGCTGAAGGCCGGACAGACGGTGATGGACCTGTTGGCGCGCAACCTGCGGCCCCGCGCCATCGCCACACGCAAGGCGTTCGAGAATGCCGCGATGGTGGTGGCCGCGACCGGCGGCTCGACCAATGCCGCGCTGCATCTGCCGGCGATGGCCAATGAGGCAGGCATCAAGTTCGATCTGTTCGACGTGGCGGAAATTTTTAAAAAGACGCCTTATCTCGCGTCCTTGAAACCAGGCGGAAAATATGTGGCGAAAGACATGTGGGAAGCCGGTGGCGTGCCGATGCTGATGCGCGCTCTTCTGGATGGAGGCTTGCTGCATGGCGACTGCATCACCGTCACAGGGAAAACGGTGGCGGAGAATCTCGCGGGGATCAAATTCAATGCCGACCAGAAAGTGATGGTGTCGGTGGACAAGGCTTTGGCGCCTAGCGGCGGCGTTGTCGGCCTCACGGGCAATCTCGCGCCGGAAGGCGCAATCGTGAAGATTGCCGGCCTTAAGCATCTGAAGCATCGCGGTCCCGCCCGGGTGTTCGATTGCGAGGAGGACTGCTTCGCCGCCGTCGAGAAACGGGATTACAAAGAGGGCGATGTTCTGGTGATCCGCTGGGAAGGTCCCAAGGGCGGCCCCGGCATGCGGGAGATGTTGAGCACCACCGCGGCGCTTTATGGCCAAGGGATCGAGAATATCGCCCTGATCACCGATGGCCGTTTCTCGGGCGGAACGCGCGGGCTGTGCGTCGGCCATGTGGGGCCGGAATCCGCGGATGCCGGACCGATCGGCCTGTTGAAAGACGGCGACATCATCGTGATCGACGCGGAAAAAGGCACTCTGGATGTCGAACTGAGTGACGCCGAATTGGGCGAACGCAAAAAAGCGTTCAAGCCCAAGCCGCCCGGATTCCGCACCGGCGCGCTGGCGCGTTATGCCAGGAATGTCGGTCCGGCCCGCGATGGCGCCCTGACGACACCAGGCGCGGGTGAGGAAGTCCGCTGCTACGCCGATATCTGAAAGCCTGCTCCTGTCATCTGGTGAGACTTGGCCGGCGCGGCGAAATTGTGCGCCGGAAGCACATGGGTCATAGTCGCCCGACAAGAAGACGCGGCAGGGGACGACGATGAAATTTGCGATTGCGATGCTGTTGGGCAGCGCGCTGACGGCAGGCTTGTTTGCCGCCGCTCACGCGGCCGCACCAGCCGCCGAGGAATGGCCGACCTATGGCCATGATTACGGCGACACCCGCCATTCGCCCCTGTCCCAGATCGCGCCGGACAATGTTGCGCAGTTGAAACCGGCCTGGATATTCCACATGAAGCCGCCGGGCGAAGCCCCTGCGCGTACGGGCAATTCGCGCCGGCCGCCTACCAGATTCAATGCATCGGAAGCCACGCCGCTGGTTGTGGGTGGGGTTATGTATCTGCCGACGCCTTACGGCCGGGTGGTGGCGTTCGATGCCGCGACGGGTGCCGAGAAATGGGCCTATCAGGTGCCAGAGAACGACCAGCCTGCCACCCGCGGGGTATCCTACTGGCCCGGTGGGCGGGGCGCTCCGGCTGAGATCGTGTTCGGCACCCGTAACGGTCTTTTGATCGCGCTCGATGCCGCAACGGGCGCGCCGGTCGAAAGCTTCGGCACAATGGGCGTGGTAAAGCTGCGCACGGTGGAGGTCATGCAGGGCTTTCCCGACGCGTTCTTCGGCATCACGTCGGCGCCTGTGATCTACAAGGACCTTGTCATCACTGGTTCGCGCACCCAGGAAATTCCGGTGCAAGGTGCCTCTGGCCAGGTACGCGCCTTCAATGTGCGCACCGGGGTGGAGGTCTGGCATTTCAATGGCGTGCCCCAGCCCGGAGAGCGATTCCACGATAGCTGGCAGAACGATTCCTGGGTCAAGCGTTCAGGCGTCAATGTCTGGACCGGGATGACCCTGGATGCCAAACGGGGGATCGTCTATCTGCCTTTCGGAGCGCCAACCTTCGATCAGTATGGCGGAGACCGGAAGGGCAAATCCCTGTTCTCCAATTCTCTGGTCGCGGTGAAGGCCGATACCGGGCGGTATCTGTGGCATTTCCAGGCGGTACATGAGGATTTGTGGGATTACGACCTGCCGCTTACCACCTTGGTCGACGTGAAGAAGGATGGGCGCGCGATTCCCGCCATTGCGGTGATGAGCAAGGCGAGCCTTTTATTCCTGCTCGACCGCGTTACCGGCAAGCCGATCTATCCCATTCGCGAAGTGCCCGTGCCCACCGACGTGGACGTGATCGGCGAAACCCCGTCGCCCACACAGCCCATGTCGGTGACCCCAGCTTTGGGACGCACCAGCTTCGACATGTCTGAACTCGCCAATTTGACGCCGCAGCAAAAGGCCGGCTGCGACAAGGAAATCGCGGCCATGAACATTGTCGGCGCCAAATATTTTCAGCCGCAGCGGGTCGATTCCGGCGTCGCCCGCTTTCCCGGCTCCTGGGGCGGCATCGACTGGAGTCATGCGTCCTTCGATCCGACCACCGGATATTACATCGTCAACAGCAGCGACATCGCCAGCCCGGAAGTGATGAAACGTCAGCCGGACGGCACCTATGATATGCGCGACGGCTATCAATGGTTCTGGGATGCGGCAACCCACATGCCTTGCCAAATACCGCCCTGGGGCAGTCTCTACGCAGTGAATGTCAATACCGGCGGCGTTGTCTGGCGCAGCACGATCGGCGTCACCGAAGGGCAGGGGCTGGCCGACATTCATACCGGCCGTCCCATGGTGGGTGGCCCGATCACCACGGCAAGCGGATTGATCTTCATCGGCTCGACAGACGACCGGCGGCTGCGGGCTTTCGACACCAAGACGGGACGGCAATTGTGGGAATACGAATTGCCCGCTTCGATCTATGGCACGCCGCTCACCTACAAGGCGGCCAACGGCAAACAGTATGTCGCGGCGGTCTCGACCGGCGGCTTCTGGGGCGATCCCGCCAGCGCCGATGACGTGACCGCATTCGCCTTGCCTGATAAATGAATGCCATGAAAGCCAAGCTCGCCGCCCTGTTCCTGTGCATCGCCTGTCCGGCCTTTGCGAGCCAGGATCAAATTCTAGTCGGGCTGGACAACACCATGACCTTCGGCGCCTACGGCAAGGGCTATCGCGCGCCAGGACATGACAGGGTGCTGGTGCTGGACGCAAGCAATCCCGCGAGGCCGAAGATCGTGGGCAGTCTTCCCTTGTCCAATTCCATCCAGGGGCCGCCCACCAATCTTCAGATCACGCCGAACGGTTCGCTGGGCCTGGTTGCCTCCAGCATCATCGTTTCCAAAGTGAACGGTCAATGGCAGGCCCGTGACGACAATCGCGTGCATCTGATCGATCTGTCCGGCGCAACGCCGCATCCTCTGGGAGACTTACGGGTCGGCAAGATGCCGTCCGGGATTGCCATCAGCCGCGACGGCTCCTTGGCGCTGGTCGCCAATTATGCGAGCAAGAGCGTCAGCGTGTTGCGCATCCTGGGGAACACGGCCACGCCGGTCGCGGAGGTGGCGGTCGGCGATGCCGTCAACGCGGTGGCGATCACGCCGGACGGTACGCGCGCCTTCGTTACCAAGCCGCTGGCGGCCAAGATCGGGGTGATCAATCTCAGCGGCACCAGGGCGACCTATAATCTGGGCGACGATGTGCCGGCGGGGTTCAATCCCTATAATATCGCGGTGACGCCCGATGGCATTATCGCCATCGCGGTCAACAACACCGCCCACGGCAACAGCGCCAGCCTGACCGTCATCGACGCGGTCGGCCCGCATCCGCATTCCATCGATACCGTGTCGTTGGGCGACGGGCCGGAAGGCTTCGCCATGGCGCCCGATGGACGCAGCGCGGCCGTTCAGCTGCTTCACGGCGGCACCTCGTCTCATAATGACTGGACCTATCATCGCAATGGCGGCATTGTGGGGTTGAAAATCGACGGCCGCAAAGTGACGGTGCGACCGGGCGAGATCGCGATGGGCTCCGTGCCGGAGGGCATCGCCTACTCGCGCGACGGGCGATATCTTTATGCCGCAGATTTCAACGACAAGCTGCTGCACGTGATCGCGGTGCGCGGCGGCCGGCTGCGCGATACCGGGCGGCGGCTCCGGCTGCCGGGTCCCCCGGCCTCGATGCGCGGCGTCGCGTTCTGAGCGCCGCGATTCCAACATCGCAAAAGCAGAGAGCCCGGGGATTGCCCGGACTCTCGCTGCTTCTTAAGAACGGAACTTAGCGCTGCTGGTCCCGGGAACTTTTCTTATCGGGGTCCGAACTCTGCTGTCCCGAACCGTGCTGACCGCCGCCCTGCTGCTCGCCCTGCCGTTGTTGCTGGCCGCTCTGCTGGCCGGTCTTGGGCTGATTTTGCTGGGGTTGGCCTTTTTGGTCCGATTGATTGCTCTGATTCATTACAGGCTCCTCTGCTGGTTAGTCCCCCGCGACTATCTAACCGGGCTATCCCCCACACGTTCCGCAAATTTGAAGAGAGGGATCAAAAGGAATTCGATTGACATTAACACTTCGATCCATGCAGGCGCGCTTCAAACCAGATCGATGGCGATCACTTCATGCAGGCGGATGCCCGGCACTTCGACGATCAAGCGATCGCCGTTGCGCCAATTCTTGGGTGTCACGCCACTTTCCAGAAGATGCACGGCGCCGGTCTTTGCATCCGGAGGCAGGGCAAGCGACACGGTGAACGGCCCAGCGAGCGGCATGATCTCCCGGTAAGGTCCTTTCATCATCATCGGATTGCTCATATTGAGCAGATGGGCGGTGAGCGAGCCGGCCTGCTTCCAATAGCTGATGTCGATGAGGCCGGGGCCATCCAGCGTCATCGGATGTGGCTCGTCGGCCGCCCACTCCACCGCATTCTTCAGCAGCTTGAGATGATCGGGCGCCAGCACTTCCCAGAAGGTGCGGTCGATATCCATCGGGAAATAAACCACCCGGCCCTTGCCGACCGCCCGGCAAAACACCATCGGAATGTCGGTCTGCAAGGTCAATGTATAGACCCTTTCCATCGGCAGGTCGGGATAACTGGGTACCAAGGTCAGAGGCTGAAGTGTCTTCTCGTGCGGCGTCACATGGATCTGCTGGGTAGCGGCGATGATGCGCGGTGCATCTTCCAGCCCCTTCACCAAAGGATGGAGCGGGCGCGGCGTGAGATAGGAATTGTGAACCGGAGAATCTATCTTCCCTGCGAAATCGCAGCCGAACAGGTCAGCAAGACCGAAATTGGCGCGCTGCCGCCCCGTTTCGTCATACAGCGACGTTTCTCCCGTCGCCACGATGCGCCCGCCCGCCATGACGAAATCGCGAATCTGCTGGCATTGTGCATCCGAGAGCGCGGCGATGTCGGGCAGCACCAGGACGCGATAGCGAGAAATATGCGCGGGGTCCAACTGGCGGTCGTCCGCCATCTCGAACGGAACGCGCCCTTCGACCAGCGCCTGATAATAGCCGTTCTGGGAATCCGTCACCCGTTGCGCGGCGCGGATGCCGTCGCCCGCGACCAGCGGCGCGCCGCCGGCAGTATAGGTGCCGGACTGGGTGGAATTGACCATCGCCACCCGTGCGAAATTGCCGGTATTGCGCATGTAGCGATCATGGGCGTAGTGCCATTGGAAAATCTTCTCCACCGGCGCGACCCAGCGCGGATCGAACACCCGAGCGTTGAACTTGCACATCCAGGGGCGAAAACCCTGGGCGATGCCGGCATGGGCCCAGGCTTGCAGCTCCGGCCCGACTTGCACCGAATCCTTCCAGCGGTTTTCATCCTCGACGCCGACATTGAATATCCCGCAGACCGGCAGGTTCTGCATGTAGGCGCGGGTGATCTTGGCATATTTGCCCATCATCCAGACCGGTGTGGTGCCGGAACGGCCCTGGCGGTCCACCGCGACGATGGGAATCGTCACCTTATTGGGATCGTTCATGCCGCCATTGGGGCTGAAGAAACAGTCGGCCTTGGATGCCTTCACCGTGTCATCCCACAGCTTGAACTGCCGCCAGCGCATATCGGCGTTCCAGGCGATATAGGCATGGCGGCGTGGGTCCTGGGGATCGTTACTGGTGGGAAGTTCCAGGCCGGCAGCGGCGCGGAATTTGGTACGACAGGTATTGCACCAGCACATGCCGCTGCCCGCCCAGCGGTTTCCGAAGAAGCCGTCGGGCTTATAGGTGTCTGTGATCTCTTTCAGCACGGCCGGCATGAAGTCGAACATGAAGCCGCCATTCTGGCAGGTGACATACATGTCGGTCGCGGCCCAGTGGCGGCGGGGCTTGCCGTCCTCGGTGCAGGCGGCCCATTCGGGGTGGGCGGCGAAGGCCTTTTCGCTCATCGCATGGGGATCGACCCGTGCGATGATGTTCATGCCCAGGACGCGGCTGCCTTTCACCATCTCGCCGAACATGTCGTGATCGCCAAGATATCGGGCGCGGTTGTGCAACGGTATTTTCGAGGGATAAAAACAGATACAACCGCCCGCCGACAGACATACCGCGTCGGCATGGGTGCGCCGGAACAGGTCGAACCAGAAGTTGGGATCATAGGTGCCGGGGTCCTCCTCGGTGAAGGCGACCTGCATCCAGCGCATCGCCTTGTTGGCCCAGGGCAGGCCCGCCATGTCGCCGGTCATCGCGAAGGCTTGCGGTACATTCTCAAGAGGCGCGAGCGCCAGAAGGCCCGCCGCCCCCCATTTCAAAGCTTCGCGGCGGCTGGCGCCTCCGTCATCATTGTCCCGCGCGCGCATCGTCTCTCCGATTTCGTCAATTGAGGCGGTTTAAAAAATCGTAACTGGCCTTCGCGGCCGCAAGCGCATTGGGCAAATAGGGGGCTTCCTGTTCGACATACAGTCCCTTGATGTCCGTCTTGCGCGCCGCGGCGAACAGGCGCTTCCAGTCCATGATGCCCTGGCCCGCCGGCCTGCCGGTCATTTTAAACTGGTAGTTGGGCACGAAGTCCCGCGTCAGGTCCTTCAGATGCAGGGTAATGTAGCGGTGCGGAAAGCGCGTGAGGTACGCCACCGGATCATGGCCCCCTGCCACCACCCAGCCGACATCCATCTCCAGCTTGACCAGATCGGGATCGGTCCGCTTGAGCAGCGTGTCATAACCGGTGGTGCCGCCGACGGGACGGAAATCCGCATTGTGATTGTGATAGCCGAATGTCAGCCCGGCGCGTTTGACCTGTTCGCCGATCCGGTTGAACAGCTCGGCATTGCGTTTCCAATCGTCCAGCGTCAGGCCCGCCGCGACCTGTGCGAAGGAATTGGGGATCAGCGGCATGGCGGTGATGACGATGCGCAGCCGCGCCGTTTTCGCGCGCTCAATCGTTTTGGAAAGACTGGAGGTGAATTCCTCGTTGGTGCAATGGGCGGTATCCCATTCCAACCCGAGGGAATCAAAATTCCGCCGCAGAATGGTGGTATCGCGTCCGTTCAGCTCCATATAGCTTTCGACCTTGCGATAGCCTATGCGCGCGACCGCCCGCAGCGTGCCCATGAAATCCCGGGCGAGGGCATCGCGCACCGTGTAGGTCGCCAACCCGACCGGCAGGCCCAGCGGGCTGGCGGGCGCCGGGGACGCAAAGGGCAGGGACGCTGCCGCGCCAAGGAAATATCTGCGGGCGATCCGGTTCAAGGCCATCTCCCTCGCGGGGCTCCGCGCGACGATAGCGCATTTTGGCAGGCACCAGAACCGGATTGCGCGCGGGTTCGATCACCGGCTATCCGCTGAAGATGCTCTTCATGCGCTTGGCCAAACGTCTTCTACGCACCTCGCTACGCCGTTTCCGCACGCCGGGGTGGAAGCGCCTACAATGCTGGAATTACGGCCGTTTCGGTTTGGCCGCGGCGCACTGTTTCTTCTAGCAGTTCGGTGTGGAGAACCAGAAAACACCGTTCATCGTCACGGCTATTGTTTGCGTCGCGGTGACAGCGCATTTCAGTCGGTCAACTTCCGGCGCCGCAGCGTGGCGCCGGAAGCCGATCGGGCGCGATAGGCTGGGATTACTTGTCCCGTCCCTGTTCCTGCATCAGCGCGGTCTGCAACATCGCCCGCGCATAGCCCACATTGAGGACCCAGCCGGTATAGCCGCCATTGTGCTGGCCCTTGTCATTGTCCAGGCCGCGCGGATGCTCCGGCATGACCAGGCGCTTGTATTTCACCCGCACGATTTCGCGCATCACGGCGAACATGTCGTTGTCGCCGTCGTCATCGAACACTTCAATGTAATGCTCGCGCGGTACCTGCATCTTCACATTGCGGAAATGAATATGATTGATGCGGTCGCGCGTGCCGAAATAGCGGCACACCGCCACCGGGTCCTCGCCGATCTCGCGAGTCACGCCGCAATCCCAGGTGAGGCCATTGGAAGGTGAATCCACGGTTTCGATCAGCCGCTTCCAATCCTTCAGACTGTTGAGGATCTGCCCCGAACCGCGGCTGATCGGCGGCGGCGG
>DATATP010000324.1:0-3275 GCA_036268715.1 Rhizomicrobium sp.
TCGATAGTTAGTTTTGACCCCTATTCACCACCCCTACTCATGACTTCGGTTCATATTCACCGAGTACGTCTTGTGTCCCCTAACGTCTCTTTGGCTGCGTGATATCGGCATTGCCGTAACTATTCCCGACCCGGCCATTCGTGATGAAATCTGCCATCATCTGAAAATACCCAGGTGCATAGCGCGTGGAGAGACGATCCCCTTTCGCGTCGAGTTCATATTCTGTCATGCCGTGTTCCGCACCCGGGTAAACCGCGAGGGTGAAATCCTTCCTCTCCGCGATGAGCGATTTGATGCGGCGCGCCGTTTCCGCGCTTGGCGCATCCAGATCGTCGGAGCCCAGCACCCACAGTTGCGGAGTGGTCGACGCACGCAACGCGGGCATCGGTTCGTAGCGGAACGGCGTGTGAAACTGGAGTTTCTTCGCCTGCTCTTCCATCTGCGCCTTATCGAGTGGCAGCACGAAAAATAGGAAGTCACCATGCACATCCTTGTACCAGCCCTCGGATTTGTATTTCCCGCGCAACGCGTCGAACGCCGCATAGCCTTCCTTGCCACCGGTTTCGACCACGCGCTCGCCAGCCCGCGCCAGCTCCAGTGCTTTCGCGGTGTCTTCCGCGGAATGGTTATGGAATTGCATGTCCAGCGCGACGCTTTCCTGGTCTTCCTGAAGGACCGTCACGGCCAGCCCGAAGCTAACGATTGCAAAATCGACCTGCGCAAGATTCACGGCCAGCGGCACCACCCAGCCCCCTTCACTGCCGCCCTGATAACCGACGCGGCCAGCCCGGGCGCCCGCCAGTCGCCGCGCCTCGCGCATGGCCACGACGGCATCCTTGGCCAGCATGCTGAAGTCTTGCGTGTAAGTGCCGCCGGAGCGTCCGGTACCGCGCTTGTCGTAGACGAACGCACCAATGCCTTGCGCCGGAAACATGCGCTGCAGGGCGTAGGAATCCAGCGCGGAATTATGCTCCGACCCATGGATCAGGATTACCACCGGGACCTTGCCGCTGCCTTTGGGCATGATGAGGCGGCCCATGAGCTTCACCCCGCCGCTTTCGAATGACGTGTCGCTCACATCGAAAGCAATGCGCTTGCCCGACTCCTTGCCGAAGCTGATGTCGTCGCAATCGGCGAAGGCGACTGTGGTAATGTCAGGGCGCCCCGTCCAGCCGAAGGTGCTGGTCCAGGTGCCGTCCGCCCTCTTCTGCAATTGCCCCGTTTCCCCTGTGAAGAGCCGCCAGCGCAGCGTGTCGCCATCGGATGGCGCGATGTCAACCGTGCGTCCATCGGCAAGCCGGTACGAGCCGATGTGGCAATCGCTCACCACGTCCGCCTTGGCGACTAAGGATCGCGGCAACGCGAAAGCGCACAATGCGGCGACGAAAACAGCCAATAGCGCACGCATGAGACCTAACGAGAATAAGATGAGCCACCGCTGGCGAAAGCGTGCGTAGCAGCGGGATGCAATGGTTGAGTCATAGAAATCTTGGCCGGACGCCGGCCAGCGGTTGGCCGCATCGTTTGGTTAGGCCCTCCGCCGCGAAAGGCGCGACTGGATATTTGAATTGAGTTCTTGTCCGGGTCTTTCGCATTCGCAAACAGGTAGCCGTGAGCTCGATGAATACTCCCGAACCCAAGACCACGTTTCGCGCTTTTTCTCTTAAACGCCTCCACGTCCTCCACCGCGAAAACGAGCTTTACCGCTACTTGCCCAAGTTTCAGGCTTTTTGCTGCCTGATGGATTAAGATGATTAGGCCTCCCTTCGCTGAACCTAGCTCAATTAGCCCTTCAACTTTGCCTATGGAGGCAAGGCCGAAGTACCTCTGGTAAAAGCGGGCCGTCTCCTCCATATCGCGCGCGTAGATCATAATGGCATTCAGCTCGGGATTCATAAACTCGGGTTCTGGCCTAACGAGAATAGGATGAGCCACCGCTGGCGAGGGCGCGCGTGGCGGCGGGATGTTGAGGTTGGAGTCATGGAAATCTTGGCCGTACGTCGGCCAGCGGTTGGCTACACCGCATGGTCAGGGGGCCGCAAGTAAGGTGTCAGTCTGTGATTCTCGCTCATTTTGGCTCAGGTTCTGTCCAAGTCTACTACCAGCTCATTCCTGGTCGCAACATCGACTCACCCATCGTGCAGATGAACGCCGCACAATCGCTCCTGACGGTCTCCTCCATCCATCAGATGATAAACCGCACCCGCGAACTCGATTCCTCCTTTGCGCGCCATGGCGACAGATTATCGGTCTTGCGGCGCCTTCGTCCACTCAAAAGGAGCGAGAATCACAGACTGACACCTTATCCGAGCCCCCGGGTAACATATAAAACCAAAGCTGGAGAACGGTTCACCCTTGGTCAAGATGGAGCCGCTGCAGACGCACGGAGAGTAACCCGCCGTAAATGTTCATCATCGCATGAGAAATCATGAGCCACCACAAGCTGAATGTGAGAACATAGCAAACAGCAAGACCAACTCCGACAATCGCAGTCCGAATCACATTCCGCCAACCTTGATAACAGTGGCCCAGGCCAAAAATCGCCGAAGAACAAAGTATCGCCATAAAGGCGCCAACCGCCGGCAGGAAAAACCAGATCAGGAAGCCCCGATAAAGCAGCTCTTCCCAAATGCCTCCGATAATCCCGACAACACAAAATAGGACTAACTCCCTGGCCGTTTGAGGAGCGATCTTCATTCCTTCCAATTGCTTCTGCATCTGCTGCAAACGAGTCACCGAAGATTTCCGCAGCTGGATATGTTGTCGTGCGAAAAAGCCCAGCAAGACGATATCGATCACGAATCCTATCCACCCTCGATAGGTTACAGGGCCAAGTCCAAGACTCACGAAGGATCGGCCGGTCCGTGACCAGCCAACAATGATCAGCAAAGCGATTATGCTACTGCGTAAGAGGGTAAAGGTGTATCGCCGCAGCAGTCGATCCTCGCCCGGTTTCAACCTGGCGAGTTGAGATCCAGTCAGCAAAGAGAGTATCGGGATAACAACTATTGCGAGCGCGAGGAGGCAGTAGTCGAAAGGGCCACGCATGTAATCGCTTAACATAATGAAGGCACCTGCGCCTAACGCAATAGATCAACCACCGCTGGCGAATGGAAGGGACTGGCAAGCGGTGACATAGACCCTAGGCCGCAGGCTGAACGAGCGGTGCGAGTGAATTAAAGCGCGCCTGGCAGCGAGTGAAGAGGTTCGAATCATGGAAACCTTGGCTGTACGCCGGCCAGTGGTTGGCTGCATCACATGGTTAGGCGTTTTCG
>DATATP010000325.1:0-3009 GCA_036268715.1 Rhizomicrobium sp.
CAAATTTAGTGAATAGACCGGATACTTTGCCGACGAGTAGGTATTCCGAAGGTCGTGTAGCCCGGTCGATCCTCTAATGGACCGAGGAATTTGAATGGCTTTCTTGTTCCTGTTCAGCGTGAATTCTTGCATTTCGCTGAGGATAATTACTGACAGGAACCCATTCAACTGCGGATTCGGGCTCATGACCTCGTTATCTCGACCGTCGCTCCTGTAAAGTACCATCATACTATGGGGATCGGATGCCGCTCCCATCTTGATCAAGGAAAGCTCATCGGAACTTGGATCAGTCAGGAATTCGTTGCCACTCAGGGAGGGGCGCCGGATGCGACTGGGCTTGACCATAATGGTGCTCACCGAGTAACCGCCCTCGATCGCTCCATGACGTCATCAGCGCTGGGCAGATATCATGACCGAAAAGCGCACCAATCTGCGCTCCTGATCCCCTCTAGCTCAACAGCCACCAATGTCAATACATGCTTGCGGTGATCCTTATCTCGGCGCTATCCAGAGCCGTAAAACGACCGAAATCAGGGCCACAGACCCGACGCCGCCGAGCCAAAGCGCTCCAAACCATACAAGGCGCTGCTTAAAGGAGTGACGACCTTGCTGGGGAATCATCAATGAAACCCGCTCGTGGCGTTCACCTTGCCGCGAAAAACCCAATAGGCCCATGCCGTGTAGCCGAGGATGAGCGGGATCAGCACAGCCAGGCCGAACAACATGAACAACTGGCTATTCTCCGGCGAGGCAGCCTGCCAGATCGTGATGCTCTGCGGTACGATATACGGATACATGCTGATCCCGAGGCCGGCGTATGACAGCGCGAACAAGGTCAAAGAAAGCAGGAACGGTTGATAGTCATATTTCCTGGCGAGGCTGCGAAGCAGCAGAGCACTAACGCCGGCAACGGCGATCGGCACCGGCGCAGTTAGAATTACGTTCGGCCAGGAAAACCAGCGCTGGGTATATTGCACGTGAAGGAAGGGTGTCACGATGCTGACCAAGCCGATCGCCCCTAACATCGCGATCAGAAATATCCAGCTCAAATGATAGGCGCGCTCGCGCAAATCGCCTTCAGTCTTCATCACAAGCCAGGTTGCGCCCAATAGAGCGTAGCCGATCACAAGTGCGACGCCGGTCAGAACGCTGAATGGCGTCAGCCAGTCCCACCATCCGCCGGCATAATGGCGTCCTTCGACATGCACGCCCTGCAAGATGGCACCGAGCGCAACGCCCTGCGCCAACGCTGCCAACAGCGATCCGCCGGCAAAGGCGACGTCCCAGAGATTACGCTCGCGGCGCGTCCGCCAGCGAAATTCAAAGGCGACGCCGCGGAATACCAATCCAAGCAGCATCGCGATGACGGGCGTGTACAGTGCCGGCATCAGAACCGCATAGGCTAAGGGAAACGCCGCCATCATGCCGCCGCCACCGAGCACCAGCCAGGTTTCATTGCCGTCCCACACGGGCGCGACGCTATTCATGATGACGTCGCGATCAGCCTTCGCGGGAAACAGCGGAAACAGGATGCCGAGACCGAGGTCGAAGCCGTCCATCACGATATAAACAAACACAGCAAATGCGATGATGAATGCCCAGATCGTCGCGAGGTCGAGGGATACGCTCATACGCCGGCCCCTTCGACTGCAACTCCCGCGGCCGGCGTGATGCCGGCTGCGCGAACAGGGATATCACTGCGCGGCCCTTGTTCGCTCGGGTGCGGTGGCAGTGCCATCAGGCGCAATATGTAGATCACGCCGGCGATGAAGAGCACGAAATAGGCGATCACAAAGGCGATCAAAGACGAAGCGACCGCCGGGGCCGCCAAAGGCGAGACCGATTCGACTGTCCGCAGTAATCCAAAGACAGTGAATGGTTGGCGTCCAGTCTCAGTCGTAATCCAGCCCGCCAGTACGGCAATGAAGCCCGCGGGGCCCATCGCCATCGCTATCCCGTGGAACAGGCGCGACTGGTAGAGTTCTCCACGCCAACGGACCCAAAGGCTGAGCAAGCCGAGCCCCACGATCAGGCATCCCATGCCGACCATGACCCGGAAGGACCAGAAGGTGATCGGGACCGGCGGCCAATCCTTCCTTGGTACCGTATCGAGCCCGGCAAGCGGTGCGTTCGGCGAATGCTTTAAAATCAACGACGACATTTTTGGGACTTCGATCGCATATCTCACTTTGGCTTCAGCCTGATCTGGCAGGCCGAACAGTATTAGCGGCGCACCGTTTGGATGGCTCTGGTAATGGCCTTCCATGGCCATCACCTTGGCGGGCTGATGTTTCAACGTGTTGAGCCCGTGCTGGTCGCCAGCGAGCATCTGGATCGGTGCCACCACGCTGACCATCCACATGGCCATCGAGAACATCATGCGCGGACCAGCCAACTGCCGGTCGCGCAGCAGGTGGTAAGCACCGACCGCGCCGACCACCAGCGCCGTGGTGAGATAGGCCGCCAGTACCATGTGAACGAGGCGATAAGGGAATGACGGATTGAAGATCACCTCAAGCCAATTGGCGGCGACAAACTGCCCCTCAGGGTTGATCGCGTAGCCGGCTGGCGTCTGCATCCACGAATTGGCGGACAGTATCCAGAACGTCGAGATCAACGTGCCAGTCGCAACCATCAAGGTTGCCAAAAAGTGCAGTTTCGGTCCCACCCGTTTAAGGCCAAATAGCATCACCCCAAGGAAGCCCGCTTCCAGGAAGAATGCGGTGAGTACTTCATAGGCCATCATCGGGCCGATGATCGGGCCGGTCTTGTCTGCAAATGCCGACCAATTGGTACCGAACTGGTAGGACATCACGATTCCGGAAACGACGCCCATGCCGAAGGCAACCGCAAAAATCTTTAGCCAGTAGTTGAACAGGCTGATGAAAAGTTTACGCCCGGTCCAGAGCCAAAGCGCTTCGAGGACCGCGAGATAGCTGGCAAGCCCGATGGAGAAGGACGGAAATATAATGTGGAATGACATGGTGAAAGCAAATTGCGCCCGAGCCA
>DATATP010000326.1:0-9886 GCA_036268715.1 Rhizomicrobium sp.
ACACGCACGGCCGATCCCAGCACCCGCATCACCGCCATGCTGAACTACACGCTGAACAGCTGGTCCCTTGGTCTTCAGGACAGCTGGGTTTCTGGCTTCAGCCAGGTGGCGGGTCCGGTCCTGGGGGTGGGCGCCGCCCAGGCGTCGGCGGGCCTCAACAACTGGGTCGATCCCCATGTGAGGTCCTGGAACCAGGTGGACCTGAACATCTCGCGCGATTTTGGCGCCGGTTTGACGGGCTATTTCGTGATCCAGAACCTATTCAACGCCATGCCCGATTACGTTCCCAACGGGACCATCGGCCAGCTCTACCCGGTCTACAGCAACGGCTACAGCGTCCAGAGTCCTATGGGCCGTTACTTCACTATCGGCGTCAAAGCCAATCTGTAACGAACGCCGTCGATGGGCGCATCCAGCCAACGGGATGCGCCCGCAGGCGCCGCGCCCAACCGGCAGCGAGCCTCCACGCGGGCTATCGTCTATGATGGATCGCCGATCGCGATCCCGTGTCCGCCCGATTCGACCACCGCGCAGCGATGGCCCGGCGCGCGTTTCAGTCCGACATAAGCACCCTCGATGCGCACCCCGCCGGTGAAAATCCCGTTGTTGCGGATCAGCGCCTGGGGTGCCTCCCCGCACAGAAAGCGCGCGCGAACCAGCACGGCGTTGCGATTGAGATAGCGCACATAGATCACTTCCTGGTCGAAGCGGTCGAGAAGCACGAAAGTGCTCTTGTCCGGCCGCAGGACGCGAAGCTGCAACAGCTCGGCCGGCTCATACACGTTGTTGCGCACCGTGAAAGCGACATTGTCGCCATAGTCATAGGCGACCGCCTGCACCATCAGTCCACCATTCTTCGGTTGCAGGGCCAGGGATGGGCAATGGTCCACCACGAAAGGCGTGAACGGTCCCGTGCCATGGCCAATGACGCGATCGGTGGCAAAATAGATTGCCAGATCGTGCGGCCCCGCTTTTTCGGGACAGGCCGTCGCCGGCGACGGATCGCCCGCAGGCCGGAGCGGACCCGTCGGCTCTGGTGGCTGCATCAGCCACCATACGCCATAGCCGCCCAATACCAGGGCCATGATCGCGATGATTGCGCCCAATGCGTAAGTCTGGTCCACATCACGGATCGATAGCTCGTAGAACAGCAGAACATTCAGCAGAGTCATCAGCCCAATCGCTGCGAACAATGTGATGGGAAATGTGTAGCTGCCCGCCGTGAACGCCCAGGCCACAAGCACGCAGCCGATGACGCGCAACACTGTCCCAAATGTCCGGCGCACGCCCTCGCCCCGACCAGTGGCTTGCCTCATATGTTCTATAATGTAGATATAATCCGTACCGGTCAAGCCGCAGCTTGACGCCTCGCCATTATACATACATTGTATGCAACTGGAAGACGGCGTGGGTTTCCCGGGCCAATTCGAGCAGACGGTTCGTGCCGCAGTTCTGGCCCTGCGCGGGGATGCCCATGGCGTCACCATCCATGCCAAGGTCGAGGAATTGTCACGCCCGACGGGCGTGACGGTTCAATTCGATGTTGCGGCCTGCCCCGGCGTGCTCTGCACGAAAACCCGCCACGCAGGCATCTCGGCAATCAAAGCGCGTACATCCACCGCCGGCGACGCATCGATCCCGCTGCCGGGCGCATACTTTTCCAGATCGATAAGCGAGAACGCAACGGTGCGATCATAAGGTGTGTCCGGACTGTTGCGCAGCCGCCGCTCCGCCGCATTCCAGCGCCGCTTGGCCGGCCCGTCGGGACAAGCCGGACTGTCATCGCCCCAGCGCGCCTCGATGCACATGTAGGGATCGAAGGACATGACGAACAGGCGATGCACCATGTCATCGAAGGTCAGCGCCACCGGCTTTTTGTCGCTGGAAAGATACGTGACGGTGCAAGCCTTGGATTGCTCGTCATAGGCCTTGAGCAGATCGTCGCGCAGGAAATTGCCGTCATAGACGATGCGCGGATCGCGCGCCCGCCACAGCGCGATCATTACGCCCAGATCGTGATAGAGCGCTGCGAACCCCGCCTTGAGCCGCGCGTCGCGCGAGGGGGTGGCGTAGCTTTCCCACGTGCCGTCGTCGGAATCATAGATATTGGCGGGCAGCTTCGCGGGATGCGGCCTGATCGCGATGGCCTGGTCGATCGCCATATCGACATATTGTGCGCGGTCGTGCAGGTCGTTGCACAAGGTCTTCATCTTGGATTTGAGTTCGAATACGGGATTGTAATCGGCCTTGCCGCCCGACACCGCGACCCGCACATACTCATAGAATCCGAGGCCGTTGCCGTCGTAAAACCAGCGGGCCGCTTTCAAATCGTGGCTGGGATTGGGCTCGGTGCCGAAATACTGGACCAAGGAGAAATCCTCGATCTGCTCGTTGCGCGCGAATTCCATGTGCCCGCCGACCAGGCCGGGCGCCCCCTGTCTGGCGCCCACAAGCGTGGAGGGCCGCCAATTCTTCAACCCGCCGCCAAGCCGGATCGGGCTCTGGCCGAACTGGGCTCCATAGACGCTGCGGGTAACGGTGAAATCCGGATGCGCATCCATATAGAAAATTCGTCCGTCGCCATCGACCTTCCAGACAATGCCGACATGGCCGTTGGTGTCATAGATCATCGTGCCGACATGGATGCTGCCGGGCGTCAGCGCGGGCGAATAGAAGTCGCTTTGGACCAGTCCTTCCCTTTGCGCATCGCTGCGGAAGGTGCCGGTGAACACCACTTTCAACATGGCGCGCAAGGCGGCGGGCCCGTCGATGCCGCCGCCATGGTCGATTATGTCGTGGCGCGAGACCGGCTGGTTGCCGTCCTTGTCGTAGCGGGCGTCGCCTTCGCCCCGGATCGCATTGACGTAGGAAAAAGGCAGGCCGTTTTTCCAGGCATAATAGGCGCGCAACAGATAGGCCAGCTTGGCGCAATCGACGTCGATATCCACGAAACGCCCCCGATCGCTCGCTGCCCAGGGATTGGCGGAACTGCGCAGACAGCTTTCCGAGGAACTGCAATTGCTCGCGCCCAGCGCCGCGATGAAGATTTCATAACCCCGCTCATCGGTGTCGGTCCAATGATCTTTGGTGATTCGCCAGGGCGACGGATTTGCGGCCCGGGCGGCCGGCCCGCACAGTACCGTCATCAAAAACGCCAGCAGCACCGGCAGCAAAAATTGAACAGGCATGCGCATTGCAACGAAGCTAGCAAGATGCGCGGCCGGACGGGATCGTTAATTGCAGGTTTTGGGTTTGAGCAGCGGCGCCAGCTTGGCGCCGTCCAGAACCACATAGCCATTCTTGTGATTCCGCAGCGGCATCACCACTTCGCCCGGCACGGGCACTCTCCGATCTCCCAAATCGGCCGGAACCACCGTTTTCCCGTCCGCGTCAACGCCGCCAACATAGTCCGCTCCGGCTTGGCAAGAGCTTTGTGGCCCCACATGCAGCACCGGATCGCCAGCCATATCGCTCGCAAGGGCGCGCGAGGCGCTCAAAAGCAGCATCGCAATAAGCCATGTGTGAAACCGTTCGCGTCCGCAATTTTCCTGCGATTGGTGCATTGCAATAATATCAAATATTTCGTGACAGGGACCACAGAGTGGATTATCACATCAAGCCATAAAAATAGGGTTGCAAAGAACGGCCAAGTTCGGGGAGAGCCAAGTCCAGGACCGCAGGGATGCGGGCAAAGGCCGGAGCGACGCTCCGGCCTTTTGCATTGCGGGGTCCTTTGCGGCCCTACAGCTTGAGCCAACCGAAACGGATCGAGAGATAGAAACCAAGCCACACCACCGCCGCCACGGCGGTAGAAATCAGCGCCTTCCTGCCCAACATCGGCTTCAGCGGCGCGCCTGTTTCCGGGTCCACCACGCCCAGCCCGATCGGCAGCAGACAGAACAGGCAAAGAAACCACAGCACGGCATAGGCGCTGAGCAGCACGGCGAAATGGATAACCGCTCCGATCATTCCTAGATCTCCACCAGCATCACCCGCGTCACCGGCTTTTTGCCCCAGGCATCCTGGGCGGCCGTGCGGGCGGCGCGGCGGACAGCCTCCTGCAAATCATCGGCGCTCTGCCGCCTTGAACTGCGATGCTCCAGAATCTGGTTTAAGGCCCCGCGCACAGCGTCCTGAACCGGTTCGGGAATGCCTTCGATTTGAATCGCGGGCGGAGCGGCGATGCGGCCTTTGCCATCCAGCACCAAAGTGATCGCGATCATTCCGGCAAAAGCCAAGGTGCGGCGGCTCTTTGCCAGCCCCTCGCCTTCCGACACAAGGACCCTGCCGTCCAGATGGACGCGGCCCGCGGGCACTTCATCGATCAATTCCGCCCGGCCGGGCGCGAGGCGAAACAATTGGCCATTCTCCGGCACGAGCGACTGTGGCACCTGTAACGCGCGCGCCAACCGCGCATGTTCGGTCAGGTGGCGCATCTCGCCATGCACCGGAATGGCGACCTTTGGCCTGGTCCAGCGATACATCTGCGCCAGCTCGTCGCGCGCCGGGTGGCCCGAGACATGGACGAAATGATCTTCCGCGGTCAGCACGTTCACCCCCCGCGCCGCCAGACTGTTCTGCAGCGCATGAATCGCGATCTCGTTGCCGGGAATGACGCGGCTGGAAAAAATCACCGTGTCGCCCGCCCCCAGTTGCACATGGGGATGGGTGCCGCCAGCGATGCGCGCGAGCGCCGCGCGCGGCTCCCCCTGACTGCCGGTGCAGAGATAAAGCACCTGGTGCGGCGGCAGCTCGGCGGCCTCGGCCTGGTCGAGGGTCGGTGGAAAATCGGCGAGATACCCGGTTTCGCGCGCCGCGGCGACGATCTTCTGCATGGCGCGCCCGACCAGCGCGATACTGCGGCCATGGTCGTGCGCCGCCTTTGCGACAGTATCGAGCCGCGCGACATTGGAGGCGAAGGCGGTCACCGCGATGCGGCCTTTGAGGGTGCCGATCAGCCCGGTCAGGCTTTCGCGCACCTGTGCTTCCGAGCCCGAACTTCCTGCCACCAGCGCGTTGGTGGAATCGCATACCAGCGCCAGCACGCCTTCATCGCCCAGCTTCGACAACGCCGCCGCATCCGTCGTCCGCCCCAGCAGGGGATCGGGATCGATCTTCCAGTCGCCGGTATGGACCACGGTGCCGAGCGATGTGCGGATCGCCAGCACATTGGGCTCCAGGATCGAATGGGTGATCGAAATGAAATCGAGGGCAAACGGTCCCAAGGTGAGATGGCCGCCCACCGGCACGTTCTTTACCTGTACCTTGGACGACAGGCTGGCCTCCTGCAGCTTGCCTTCGATCAACCGGGCGGTGAAGGGGGTCGCATATATCGGGCATCTCAGCATCGGCCAGGCCAGCGCAATGGCCCCGATGTGATCCTCGTGCGCATGAGTGGCAACGATGCCGAGAACGGTGTCGCGCCGCTCCGCCAGATAGCGGATGTCCGGCATGATGATGTCCACGCCCGGCACGCTGGCTTCACGCCCGAACAGAACGCCGCAATCGACGACGATCCATTGGCGGTCGTCCGGCGGACCGAAGCCATAGGCGTTGAAATTCATGCCGATCTCGCCCGATCCGCCCAGCGGCAGGAATACCAGCTCGTCGGTCATCAGACGGAACTCCGCGCGTTGCGCGCGTGTACCAGCATCAGGCCGCGAATGGTGAGATCGGGATCGATATGCTCGATAGCCGGAATATCGGGATGGAACAGATGCGCCAGCCCGCCGGTCGCGACCACGGTCATCGGCCGGCCATATTCCGCCTTGATGCGGGCGATTAGACCGTCGATCAACCCGACATACCCCCAATAAACACCCGACTGCATGCTCGGCACCGTGTCGCGCCCGATTACCGTATGGACGCGATGGATCGCGACCCGCGGCAGCAGTGCCGCCGCCCGGTGCAGTGCCTCGATCGACAGATTGGCGCCGGGCGCGATCACACTGCCGTCGAAATCCCCGTTCTCCGCCACGATGTCGAAATTGGTGGCGGTGCCGAAATCGACCACGATTACCGCGCCAGGGTAGCGCTCATGTGCTGCAACCGTGTTGCACAGCCGGTCGGCGCCGACGCTTGGCGGCCGTTCGACATTGGCCTTCATGCCAAGGTCGAGCGCGGGATCGCCCACGATCATCGGTTCGCATTTGAGATAGCTGCGGCACAGCGCCCGCAGGTCGAACAGCACCGCGGGGACCACCGTGGCAATAATCGCATCCGTCAGGTCGGCGAAGGATTTTCCTTGCAGCGCCAGAAGCTGGGCGAGCCACACGGCATATTCGTCGGCGGTGCGTGCCACTTGGGTCACGGAGCGCCACTGGGCCCGCAGCGTCGCGCCGTCATAGACGGCAAACACGATATTGGTGTTTCCGGCATCTATCGCGAGCAGCATGACTTTTTCTCTTGGTCGCGCGGCCGGACGGAAAACCGCTGCACACTTTTCCTGGCCGCGCTCCTCACCAGAACACCTCGCCGGCGGCAATGGCGCGCACCCGGCCATGCCCTTCATTCAACAGCAGCGCACCCGACGCATCGATGCCTTCGAACACGCCCGCGCATTCCTCCTGCGGCAGCCGGGCGCGAATGCGACTGCCAAGGCCGCCCGCCCGCGCCAGCCAGGCATCGCGCAGGCCCTCGAAGCCTGCGCTTCGCCACCTTTCATGCCAATAAGCGAACCGAACGGCAAGCATCGCGAGCGCATCTTCAGGCGGGGGAGCCTCGATCCCAAGCGCCGCAAGAGAGGTCGCCGGAAACTCGGTATCAGACGGAAAATGCACCAGGTTCACGCCGATGCCGATCGCCAGCCAGAAACCATGCTCGCTGCCGGATTCCAGCAAGATCCCAGCCAGCTTGCGTCCGTCGGCCAGCACATCGTTCGGCCATTTCACTGTGACCGAGGCGCGGGCCGCAAAATGCTGCGCCATATCCGCCGCCGCCAGTGCCGCGGCGAAAGACAATTGTGCCGCGTGGCGCGCCGGTACTTCCGGGCGCAGCAGCAGGGTTGCGGCAAGGTTGCCGGGCAGCGTGTGCCAGGACCGCGCGCGGCGCCCGCGCCCGGCGCTCTGACGGGCGGCGGTGATCCATAAAGGCCCGCGCTCGCCGGCGACGGCGCGGCGGCGCGCCTCCTCGTTTGTGGAATCGATCTCCGCGAACCGCAGCAGCGCCGCGCCGGGAGGCCAAGCCGTCAAGGCAGCAGCACCTTGGCGGCCGCGTCCGCCGCCGTGATCACCGGCGAGGCCGCGACGATGAACAACAGAACGACCGCCAGGGACAGGCCAAGGATCGCCTTGCTCGCCATGCCGATATCGCCGTCGAATTTTTCGACCGGATCGTCGAAATACATCAGCTTGACCAGGCGCAGATAATAAACCAAGCCAATGGCGCTCGCCACGACGCCCAGCACCGCGGGAACGACAAGGCCGGCCTGGATCGCGGCCAGGAACACATAGAATTTGGCGAAGAAGCCGGCCAGCGGTGGCAATCCCGCCAGGCTGAGGAACAGAGCGCTGAACACCAGGGCCAACAATGGCTGTGTGCGGGCAAGGCCGGCGAGATCGGCAATGGTTTCCACCGCCTTGCCGTCCCGGCGCATCGCCTGGATCGCGGCGAACACACCCATATTGGTGAACATATAGATTGCCAGATAGATCAGCACGCCGCGGGTACCCAGCGCCGTCCCGGCGGCCAGCCCCAGCAGCGCATATCCCATATGGCCGATGGAACTATAGGCCATCAGGCGTTTGATGTTTTTCTGACCGAGCGCGGCGATGGCGCCGAGCGCCATAGACAGGACGGAAATCGCCACCACGACTTGGCGCCATTGATGCAGCAGGTCCGGAAAAGGCACCAGAATGGCCCGCAGAAACAGGCAGAGCGAGGCGACTTTCGCGGCCGTGGCGAAATAGGCCGTGACCGGCGTCGGCGCCCCTTCATAGACGTCGGGCGCCCACATATGGAACGGCACCGCGGACACCTTGAAGGCCAGACCTGAGATGAGAAACACCAGGCCGAAGATGATTCCGATGCTGCTGCCGGAGCCATGCAACATGTGCGCAATGGCCGAAAAATCCACGCTGCCGGTGAAGCCGTAGATCAGGGAAATGCCATACAGCATCATGCCCGACGAAAGCGCTCCAAGCACAAAATATTTGAGGCCCGCTTCGGTGGAACGCAGATGGTCGCGGTTGAACGCCGCCAGGACATAAAGCGCCAGGCTTTGCAGCTCCAGGCCCATATAAAGAGCGATGAAGCTCGCCGCCGATACCATCAAACTCATGCCAAGGGTGGCGAGCAGCATCAGGACAGGAAGCTCGAAACGGAACAGGCTGATGTCTGCGAAGAACTCCTCGGCCAACAGCATCGAAAGCGCTGCGCCGATAAGGATGAGTAGCTTGGCGAACCGCGCGAAGCTGTCGGCCACGAAGGCGCCATGGAATGCCGTGGCATTTTCCGGGACCATCCAGATAAGCGCCGCCCCGGCGGCGACCAGCACCCCAATAGCGCAGCGACTGATCAGTTGCGCCGACCCCTCACCCCAGACCGCGCCGAGCAGCAACAAGCCCATCGCGCCGAGCGCTAGGATCAACTCGGGCACCAATACCATCAGGTCCGCTTGAAGATTCACCGGGCCGCTCCGTCTTGCGCCTGCGCCAGCCTGGTGTGAGGCATGTGCTCCATCGCCAGCGCGTTCCTGTTGTCGGCAATCAGCTTGGCGACGGCGGGCGAGGTCACATCGAACACCGGCCGCGGATAGACGCCCATCAGGATGGTGATCACCACCAGCGGCGCGAGGATCACGATCTCGCGCGCGGATAGATCCTGAATGGTCTGCAGCGCCGGCTTGACCAGCGCGCCGAAGATAATGCGGCGATAAAGATAAAGCGCATAGGTCGCCGACAGGATCACCCCGGTCGCGGCAAAGATCGCAATCCAGCTATTGTGCAGATAGGCGCCCAGCATGGTGAGGAATTCTCCGACGAAGCCGCTGGTGCCCGGCAGGCCGACATTAGCCAAGGTGAACACCATGAAACAGGCGGCATAGATCGGCATGCGATTGACCAGGCCGCCATAGGCGGCGATCTCGCGGGTATGCATGCGGTCATAGACCACGCCGACACAGAGGAACAGCGCCCCCGAAACCACGCCGTGACTCAGCATCTGGAAAATGCCGCCCTCCACGCCCTGATGCGTCAGGGTGAAGATGCCCATGGTCACGAAGCCCATATGCGCGACCGAGGAATAGGCTATCAGCTTCTTCATGTCCTCCTGCGCCAGCGCCACCAGCGAGGTGTAGATGATGGCCACGATCGAAAGCGTGAAGACCAGCGGCGCGAACATCTCGGATGCGGCCGGAAACATGGGAAGCGAAAAGCGCAAGAATCCATAGCCGCCCATCTTGAGCAGGATGCCGGCCAGGATCACCGAGCCGGCGGTCGGCGCCTCGACATGCGCATCCGGCAGCCAGGTGTGAACCGGCCACATCGGCATCTTGACGGCGAAGCTGGCAAAAAAAGCCAGCCACAGCCAGGTCTGCATCGCCGCCGGAAAATGCACACCGGACAACAGCCGGACGATGTCGGTGGTGCCCGAGTACCAATACATGCTCATGATCGCGAGCAGCATCAGCACCGAGCCGAGAAAAGTGTAGAGGAAAAACTTGAAGCTGGCATAGACACGCCGCTTGCCGCCCCAAATGCCGATGATGAGGAACATCGGGATCAGGCCGCCTTCGAACAGCACATAGAACAGCACCAGATCCAGGGCGCAGAACACCCCGATCATCATGGTTTCCAGCACCAGGAACGCGATCATGTATTCCGGCACACGGTCCTGGACCGATTCCCAGCTCGCCAGGATGCAAAAGGGCATCAGGCCGGCGGTCAGA
>DATATP010000327.1:0-3758 GCA_036268715.1 Rhizomicrobium sp.
CAATTGCTGTCGTCGTGCCACTCACGCCTCCTGCATTTTGCAGTGCGGGAGCCCATCCGATCCTTGCCAGGGAGTCGAGCAGCGTGCTGCGTTTGATGCCAAACGTGCGACAGACCGCAGCCTTTGTGGCACCGCTGTCCAGCGCCGCCATCACAGCGGCGAGTTTCTCGGCATCAATCGCTGGGGGACGCCCGCCCCGCCGACCCCGCCGACGCGCTGCCGCAAGCCCGGCCTGCACCCGTTCCTGGATCAACGATCGCTCGAACTGCGCCAGCGCGCCGAAGATATGAAAAAGAAACTCGCCCTGGGGCGTCGTGGTATCCATTTGCTCGGTCAGCGAACGGAAGGCGACGCCGCGCTTCTTCAGGTCGGTTACCGTGGTGAGGAGGTGGGGCAGCGATCGGCCAAGCCGGTCCAACTTCCAGACAACCAGACAGTCGCCGAGGCGTATGAAAGCAAGCGCCTTGGCGAGGCCGGCACGGTCGCCGCGACCGCCACTGGCTCGATCCTCAAACAGGTGACGCTCGTCGACACCGGCGGAGAGGAGCGCGTCACGCTGCAAGTCCAGCACCTGACGGTCGCCCTCGGTGGAGACGCGCATGTAGCCGACCAGCATGTGCGGAAAACCCCATCTGGGAGGTTACCGCACAGTGCCCCATTCCGACAGGGTTTGTCGTGCAATTTTCAGGCGAAAAATGGCTGTCTTCAGGCACCACGGACCGCCTGACGGGAATCAGATGATTCCCGTCACCGGGACCCGCACGCATGGCCATCGTCGGAATGGCGCAATCCCCCGTCCCGCCTGCAAAATCGCGCCGACCCGTTCCAGCTTTGTCCGCTTATCTGTCAAATCTGGGCGTTTCGTGCGTTCTGGCCGATTTAGCGCCCGATAATGAAGAGCGTTTTTCGATTGGCGGCGCGGCGCACGTGCTTTGCCGCCAGGACTCCGAAGTCGGAATCCGCGCCGGTGAGCGAAAAACGTATTGGACTAAGCCGCTCCCCCGGCGATCAGGTCTATGGGGATTGAATGCGGCCGGATCCGTTGCCGATGCGCCAATGGAGCATTTCCGGGCAATCGAGCACACCAGGGAGGAGCGGTCTGGAGGTTGTGACCGTGGTAGGCGTGCCGCGGAGCGACCATCATAGTCCGAATTTGACCGTTTGGCCCCTGTTCAGTGGCCGCTGTAACGGTCGCTGCATAAGCGTCCCCACCCCGATCTGGCGGGCGCTTCGGCTTCACCCTGCTGGAACGCCGCTCGCGGGTCATGATGTATCCGGAGCCGGCTGGCAGATTCTGGGCCGCGCGATGCAGTCGATCATCACCATGGTGCCGGTGTGGCAGTGCGGACACGCGCGCAACGACTGTCCGGTCAGTGCCTGGAAGCGGTCGCGATAGTCGGCCGGTGGATCGGCCGCCGGTGCGGCAGGTGCCATCCCAAGCAGCTCGCGGCAGCGCGCCAGCTTGCGCTGACGATGGCAGTTGCCGAGGAATCCGAAGTAGCGGATGCGATGAAAACCATCCGGCAGCACATGGATCAGGAAGCGGCGGATGAACTCCCCCGCCTCGAGGGTCATGGTCTTCTGACGGCTGCTGTCCCGATAATCCTTCCAGCGGAAGCGGACTTTGCCGTTGTCCATGGACACCAAACGGTTGTTGGAAATGGCGACGCGATGGGTATAGCGCCCGACATAGTCGAGGACCTGAGCCGGTCCGGCGAACGGCCGCTTGGCATACACGACCCAGTCGGTCTTCCAGGCCGGCGCCAGGTAGCGCCGGAACGCCGCAGGTTCAAGCAGATGGCGATGCGCGGAGAAGAAGCTCAGCTCGCCAGCAGCAAACGCCTTCTCCAGGTAGCGCAGGAACAAGCCTCGGAACATCCGCGACAGTACCTTGACCGGCAGGAAGAACCCCGGCCGGCAGGCGATCCAGCTCTGCCCGTCCGGTGCGATGCCGCCGCCGGGAACGAGAAAATGAATGTGCGGATGATGCAGCAGATTCTGTCCCCACGTGTGCAGGACACCGAGGAAGCCGATCTCCGCACCCAGATGCTCGGGGTCGGCGGCGATGACGCGCAACGTCTCCGCTGCGGCACGGAACAGGATATCGTAGACCCTGGCCTAGTTCTGGAACGCAATGGTGGCGACCAGATCCGGCACGGTGAACACGACGTGGAAATACGGCACGTCGAGCAGTTCCGCCTGCCGATCCTCCAGCCATTGCGCCCGTGCCAGACCCTGGCACTTCGGGCAGTTATGATTCCGGCACGAGTTGTATGAGACGCGCTGCTGGCCGCAATCACCGCAGCGCTCGACGTGACCGCCGAGGGCAGCGGTGCGGCAACTCTGGATCGCGAGCATGGCGCGCCGCCGCGCCGCAGACAACGACGCACCATGCTGATCACGGAAAGCCGACCCGAAGTGGCGGAACACATCCGCCACCTCCAGCCCCCCGCGGGCCACGGAACCCGCGCTTCAGGCAGGTATCAGGTCGGGCACGGCTGGCACGATGACGTCCAGGAACTCCAGCGGGCTGGTGGTGGCGCAGACTTTGCTGGTGGCGATCATGAGATATCGCGCTGTGGTGCTCAGATTGCGATGGCCGAGCAGCAGCTGGATCGTGCGGAGATCGGTGCCGGCCTCCAGCAGGTGAACCGCAAACGCGTGGCGCAACGAATGCGGAGTGACTGGCTTGCCGATGCCACACTGTCGCCGCACGACCCGACAGGTGCTATCAATGGTGGATGGCGTGACCGGCTGGCCGGGCCGGTCACCGGGGAACAGCCATTCGCCAGGATGGGCACGCTTCCAATAGTCCCTCAGCATCGCCAATAGTGTTGGCGGCAGCATGACATAGCGATCCTTCCGGCCTTTGCCCTGATCGACCCGGATGACCATGCGCTGGCTGTCGATCGCCGCAGGTTTCAGACGGACGGCTTCGGATATCCGCAGACCGGTCCCGTAACAGAGTGTCAGGATCACACGGTGCTTCAGGTTGTCGACGGCGGCCAGAAAGCGCACGACTTCGTCCCGGCTCATGATGACGGGAAGCCTCTTCGCAATTCGGCTGGTGGGAATATCCTCGACAGCCCATGGCTGCTTGAGGGTGACGGTGTAGAAGAATCGGAGGGCGGACACCGCGACAACGATCGAGCTGGCGGAGAGGCGTCTCTCCTGCGTCAGGTGGATCAGATAAGTCCGTATCTCCGTTGGTCCGAGAAGCTCGGGCGACTTGCCAAAATGGGAGGCGAGTTGGAAGACTATCGCGACATACTTGCGCTGCGTGTGCGCTGACATGCTGCGGATCTGCATATCGTCAATCATGCGACGGCGAAGCGGGCTCATGGACAACTCCTTGCAAGATGGACAGCGCCACATGGCGCCAGCGCATCGTCTCGCGGTTGAGTTGTCAGGTCAGGGGAGGCGGCAGATGGTCGCCACAGACGGACCGGACGATATTGAAGAAGCGTGGTCTATATCAAAGAACTACCGCGTAGCGGTTTAGTCCAATGCACGTTTCCGCATGTTAGGAATTTTGACATTCCTACTACGGTGCCATTACCCATTTGTCTCAAGGCATTCTGCCGATTAATAGGGGACCGCCGCAAAACTGGGGGTGCCGAAGCGTACCGAGTATTTTTGCTCCTGTTCTCGGACCGGGGGTGGGGCGTGGAGTGGATATTGAGGTTGGCGGCAGCCGGGGGCGAGGGGCCTTGCGTGGACATCATGGAGATCAGCAAGCCTGAGGACCTCGGCGATAT
>DATATP010000328.1:0-1904 GCA_036268715.1 Rhizomicrobium sp.
TCCAAAGGCCTCGTCGGGCGAGCACGCCGCCGACAACGCCGCGGCCGGCAAGCTGACGCTGAGCAAGGACGAACTGGCCGCACTCGACCAGGCGTTTCCACGCGGCCCCACGCCGCGCGGCCTGCCGATGCTGTGAGTCAAAGTCCGTCATTGCGAGGAGCTCTTGCGACGAAGCAATCCAGCCTTTCTTGCGGCCGTGGATTGCTTCGCGGAGCCTGTCATCGGGCGCGCATTCGCGCGACCCGTTGGCTCGCAATGACGTGTCGGCGCACACGCTTCTTAACAATATGTTTCAGCGGCTCGCGCAGCGACAAGGCGCCGCGCGCAATCGCGCATATCGGCTGCCTGATTTCAGTCGTTGTCGATCGCGCGGCTTTGTCGTTTTGTATCCGCTCACCCGATTCGTTCATTCATTTCCTTGCGCCCAGGCTTAAGCCGTTGACCCCGCCACCTGCCGCAGCCGCCACGCTGGACCGCGTTGTCTTGTCGTTGCCCGAGAAGAAGCCTGAGAAGAAATCAGTCCTGCCTGCTGCGCCCTCGCGCGCCGATCGGCCGTTCCGCGGCATCGCGCTGATCCTCGCCTCGACGGTATTTCTCGGCACCTCGGACGTGACGTCGAAATATCTGTCGGCGACATTGCCGTCGATCGAGATCGCCTGGATCAGGTTTCTGGTGTTCGCGCTGGTGATGGTTCCCGCGATGGTGCCGGGCTCGCCGCTGTTCGCCCTGCGCACCAGCCGTCCTGGCCTGCAAGCGATGCGCGGCACGGCCTTGCTGGGGTCGTCGCTGTTGTTCATCTCCGGCTTGCGGTTTCTCCCGATCGCGGAGGCCTCCGCCACCAGTTTCGTCTCGCCGCTGTTCGTCACGGCGTTATCGATCTTCTTTCTGCGCGAGAGCGTCGGCCTGCGCCGCTGGGCCGCGACCGCGGTCGGACTGATCGGCGTGCTGATCATCCTGCGGCCGGGCTCCAGCGCGTTTCATCCGGCCGCGGTGTTTCCACTGGTGTCGGCGTTTTGCTGGGCACTGACCCTGGTCATGACGCGGATGCTGAGCGGCCGGGAACGCGTCATCACCACCATGACCTATTCGGCGATCTCGGGCTTTTTGATCCTGTCCGCGCTGGTGCCCTCGGTCTGGGTGACGCCGAGTTGGCACGATATCCTGTTTGGCGTCCTGATCGGCGTGACCTCGACCGCGGGGCAGTGGATCGTGGTGCTGGCGTTTCGTTATGCCAATGCGTCGGTGCTGGCGCCGTTTTCCTATACCCAGTTGTTGTGGGTCAGCAGCCTCGGCTTCATCGTTTTCGGCGAGGTGCCTGACGTCTGGACCGTGACCGGGGCGGCGTTCGTCGTCGCCAGCGGGCTTTACACCGCGCACCGCGAACGCGTGCGGCGGTCGCAATTGTTGACGCTGCCGGCCGAGCCGTCGCCGAACGCGTGAGCAGGCTGTAGTTTCCAGGCTGTGGTTTTTGGGGCTGTCGCTCGCTGGTTGCCGCCTTTCAGCCGTATCTTTTTAGTCACATTCGCCACAAATCAGAGCTGAATCCCGCTCCAAAACAGCCATTTAGGCCCGGAATCGGGTCTCCGCGGTGGCCCGCCCGTGACTCCGCCCCCGCGATTTGCGAAAGTTCCCGCGGCAGGACGTCAACTCTCGAAGATGGAGCGGCGGCGGCAGGGGGCGGGGCGTGGGTTTTCAGTTGCGGTTGGTAGAGCGGGGCTATGGGAGGCTGCGCGCGAGCGTGGCCGCGTCCATGCTTTGCGCGGCGGCGATGCTTGTTGCTGGCCTGCTATCATCGTTCCCGGCGCGCGCCCAAAGCTACACTTGGGGTGGCGCCACGTCGGGCGACTACAGCGACCCGACCAATTGGTCGCCCAACATTGGCTTGTATCCATTCTATCCGACCA
>DATATP010000329.1:0-9844 GCA_036268715.1 Rhizomicrobium sp.
AATATTACCCTTCCACTGGTTCGAATATGATTTTTCATGGTGCGGCGGCCTCCGGTGCAGCGCCCCCATTTGAGGCATCGATGGAGGAAGATTTCGCAAGCCCTCCGGTGGCGCGCGCCGCAATGTCGCGGAACTTGTCCGAGATGCGTTCCAACCGCTCCACCCACTCCTGATCCGGCGTTTCATGCTCGATCAGCACATGAAAGCGTACCATCACCATTGTAAGGAAAACCGGCTTCAGAAAGGCGCCCCGCGCTGCCATCGCGAACAGTGTGGCGATAACGATTGTGACCGCGCCGCCCCACTCTCGCACGGCCTGCGGCAACATAGCGGTTACTGCGGCGGCCGGGATCAGAAGCGCCAGCCATAGTAATATCGTCATGACGAATTCCAGCACGACGATCCAGACGGCTTGCTCCAACACCGCCTTGGCGTTCTGGGCATAATAGACGACGCCCTCCTCCGCGCCGCGCCAGGGATTTTGTCCACCGACGGCCAGATTGTACGAAAAAATCACCTTATCTAGATAGCGCGTGGCTGCCTTGAGGACTGCCGTAATCATATTGGCAATGGAGTCGATGCCCGGGATCGGCAGCATATGGCCGATGCCATCGATCGTATTGTGAACTGCGTTTACGACGCCTCGCACCAGAAGGTTTACGGCGAATAGCACATTCACCTGTCCAAATTTCTCGATCACAATGCGCTTGCCATACGCAAACATAGGCTCGCTGCCGTTTCCGACCTTGCCGTGGACAATTAGTTCCGTTAGCACGGCCACATGGCCGCATTCGATCAGATGCAACAAATATCGAAGGATGGCTGTCCAGAACCATCCGGCGATAACTGCGCAACCGATGAACCAGACAATGCCGAATGCGCCCGCGATATGGGTGCCCAGCCATGCTGCGCCACCGAAGGCGACGACAATCCAGACGATACAGGCGACCGAAAAGCCGAGCAGTACGCCAAAACGCATCAAGGCATAGGGAAGACTACGCAAGATCAGCCCGATGGCGGTAAAGACGCCCGCATTGCGAACCATCACAGGGTATCGTTGGGTGGTCTGCGTCATATCACATTCTCTTTCTATGGCGGCCAATGGACACCGATTGCTTCAATCCGTCGTCAAGGTCCTCTCGCGGCTTCGCGACGCGCAACGTCATTACGGCAACACCGCCGCTGCGGCAGCCCCGGGTTTTATATCGACGGTCATGGCATCCGCCGGGGTGTCGCGGAGGCGCACAGTGTAACGGCCAGCCGACAAACTTATCGGCGCGGCTCCGACATCGGCGCTTCCCACGACCTTGCCCGACATATCTACAGCCTCGAATTGTTCCTTCACTGCCGCGTGCATTGCGGTATCGAGCGTGGACCCGTCGCTTGCCTCGAAATATTGACCGCCCCCCAGCTGTGCCCAATGCGCGAACGTCCGGCCGGTCTTCGGCGCATCGATGGCAAATCCGACGATATCGAGTTCGACTCCAAACCCTGACTTCTTCAGAGCTGAGATTTCGCTTTCAACATTGCCGCCACAATTTTCCTCGCCGTCAGTCACAAGCACGATCCGCTTTGCGCCTTTGGCCTCTGCCAAGTCCGAGATCACGGCGTGCAGGGATGCGGCGGTGGAGGTTTTGGCGCCGTCGGTCGATTTGACTTTGGCCACGATTGCCTCGGCCTTAGGCCGGTCCAAAGGTGCCAGCGGCATCATGAGGTCGCTACGGCACGACCCGCTGCCGCCTTGGCCGTAAACCCGCAACGTCGTCGGCGTTCCGTCTGGCAGGATGTCCCGCACCAGATGATCCAACTCGTTGCGCGCGATATCAATCTTTTTCTTTCCTTTGATAGACTGCAACATGCTGCCTGAAGCATCGAGCAACAACGCCACGGCGCCACGCATCCGGGGGACAGCCGTTTTGGCAGACGCTTGCGCTATGCTGACGGCAAGTGTGCCCGGTGGTGGTGGCGGCGGCGGCGTCGTCGAAACGGTCGCGGTGAGGGAATAGGAAGCCCAGCTGCGCAACGCCGCCGCTCCGCGTTGAAACGCCGCTTCCGCTCCGCTCTCATCACCCAGCATCAAATTGAAGCCGCCGGTTGCAACAGCCCAGTCGGTCATCAGGTTTCGCGTGTACCAGGCGTCTTCCCCGGTCTGGTTGGTTGGCACAGACAGTGTGAAAATCACTACGTTCGTTTTTGCCAGTGCCTGCCAGAGGTCGGGCGTCAAAGACGCGCTGGTGGTATCGGCATCAGTCATCAGGATAATGCCGCGCCGGCCGGGGCGATGAGACAATGTTTCCACTGCGCCCAAAATCGCGCCCTCTGCGCCGCTGGACTGGGCCTTCCAGTCATAGGCCTGCAGCGTGGAGAACAGGGTCGCCGGATCGCCGCTATAGGATTTCAGCAAGGGTATCGCCTGAGGATCCGCAAAGGGGAAAAGATTGATCTCATCGCGGCCGGGCGAAGCATCCTGCGCGATGCTGCGCACCGATGCAGTGATCGCCGCCATCCAGCTTGCCACGCTGGCGCTGGTGTCCCACGCCAGCGCGATGGAACGCGGTGGTTCCGAAACCTCGACAGTATAGGTACCCGCCGTCACAGGCCCGCTGTAACGCAAGGTTCCTCCGTCGATCTGTTCGGCCGCCAGGGGAATTGCCGCGCCCGATCCTTTCTTCAGCACAAGAGATGCGGCCAGCGATGGCGGATTCGATAAAGTCAGGCTGATCGACTGCGTATCCGCCGGCAAAGTCAGCATCCAATGGTCGGTCTGACTGCCGATCTGCACTGCGCCGCGCACCGGCTTGTTTAATGACAGCACGCCAGGCCCTTGCTGTTGCTGTGGCGCAATCGCGGCGGCATGCGGAAAATGGACCGGTAGGGCCAGAACCGAATGATAGGTAGGCGAAACAGGAATTTCCCGGATCGACATGTGAAACGGCAGGTTCGCGCCATATCCTTGTTTGGTGGCGGCGGCGACAAATTTTAGAAAACGGACCGGCGGCGCGTTTGGAGGAATGAAGGGTTTGCTTTCGCCGGTGGGAGAAAGCTCCCAATCGCCCAGTTTCGTCCAGGGGCCGTTTGGATTGGTCATGGTGCCGAACACCTGCACCGATGGTATCGCAGTGTCCGCGGATTGATCGGGTGCGTAGGTCCAGCCGATACGGGCAATACGCGCAGGACGATCGTCCAAAAAGCCGATGACCCATGAGGCAGGCTCCTTGCGGTTCGGCGGCAGGGAGATCGTAGCGGCGCGACTCCTGGCGCTCAACATCGACTGACCATAGGAATAAACATAGGGATCGAGGTTCACGACGTGGCCGCCGCGCAATATTGACGCGATCTCCAGGCCGTCCGACCCCAATGGGGCAGAAGCCGGATTAGCGAACGCCTCAAATTCCGCCAACGTCGCGCGGCTGTTGGTCGGATCCTGCGCATCCAGCGGAACCAGACGTATCACCCGCGCCATCACCGGTTTGGGCATGACGAAATATTGCGTGTCCAGCCGCGGCGACAGGCTCCCATTCAACACGGGCGTGAAATTCGTCCCGTCCGCCGAAACAAAAATTTGAAAGCGGCGTAGCCTGTCGTCTACGGCGTAGGAACCCGCGGGCGCCAGGGCGAAGCCCGCCAGCGATACGGGCCCGTTGCCGGCAAGCGAAATGGTGATCCCGGTCTTGACGTCCGCCAGATTGAAACGGGCCGTTCCACCCACATTCACCATGCCCGCGTTGAGCAGGCCGTCGTTGAGACCAGCATAGTTATCGGGTGCTTTGCCGCCCAGCGCGGACCATGCCACATCCAGACCGCCCGCCAGTTGCGCGGGCACATCCCAGTCGGCTTCCGGCGCAACGGCACTGGCAGACACCTCGGGCGCTATCGACGCCGAAGCGGTGACGTGCGCGCCGGCGGCATTGCGCAAGGCGATAGCGACCTGGACCGGATGACTGCCCAGCGCCTGCGGCGGGATCGTGATCGTCACGGGCACATTGACTGTGCCACCCGCATCGACATGCAGGTTCGACTTGTCGGCCTGGACATGCCAGCGTTCGTCCGCGGCATACCCAAGCAACGACACGTCCGTGGCGGTCTTCGCGGTTACGGTCAGTGCGCCGCGCACGGTTTGCCTGTCAGGCAGGAAAGCTGCGACCTTCTCTGTCGTTAATTTCAGATGCGCCTCGGCCGGCAGGACTGTGCCGGACCCGAACGGATCCAGGCTTTCCAGCTTGACACGATAGGGATGGTCGGTGGGGACAGCATCATCGGCGGATACGGCGACATAATAATCACCCGCATTCAAGGTCGCTTCCCATACCGCCGGTGCGCCGGACGCCTTGGTGATGTGCAGATCGGCAAGACGGTGCTGGTCCGCCCCCCAGTTCACAACGATCCTGCGATTCGCGCCCGGCCCCGTTACTGTCAGCCGTATATGCGTGGGTCCGAGCAGGGTAAACCGATACTGATCCACATCCAGCGACGCATCCGTGACTCCGCCGCGGCTGCTGTCCAGCAGCAGAGGCATCGCGGTTTCCATCGTGTCGTTCGGCTCGATCTCATCGATTTTACTCAGTGGCGCATCAACGGGCGCCGGCTTTCCTCCGGCTTCGGGCGGCACGTCGCCCTGAACCTCGACATGCACCGTGTATGGCCCCGCAGAACGGACCCGCAGAATATGATCGCCCGTTCCCAGCAATACACTGGATAAATGCCCTTCCTTATTGGAGAATTCGCGGGTCTGGGCCAGTTCGTCGCCATTTGCCGCCTCCACCGCCAACCGGTCACCGCCTGGGCATGTGCAGCTGACCCGGTAAAGTTTCGGCGGTCCCGCAACATGGAATCGGAAAAAATCGTCATCCAACGGACCATCGCCCATGCCGGTGATGGTGCCATTGGCTGGTATATCCTGCGCCAGCGCAGGACTGTCGTCCGGCTCATGCTCCTCACCGGCCGCCAGCGGCGCGACATTCTCCACGCTCAACGTATACGGCATATCGCTTGTTGGCACGGCGGAGACGCGGAAAAGATATCGGCCCGGCGCGAACGACAGGCGCGGTATGCGCGCTTCACCGGCGGAGGTTCGAGTTTCCGCGTCATTGCCGTCTGGCGTCACATAAACTAGATCCAGGCTTTCCGTCCGGCCCTTGGCGCGCAACACCAGGTCGAAACGCTTGTTCGCAAAATCGATGCCCAATGTCAGCGCGATGAATTGGCTGTCGCGCGAACCTTTTTGAAAGCGCAACGTGCCCGCGACCGGCCCGGGCGCGCTGGCGGCGAACGCCTTCTGGAAACCGTTATTGGCATCATCGGCCTGCGGGCCTGCCGGTGCCAAAACAGGTGGGGCGTTTGTCGCAGCTTGTGGCGTCGTCCGAGCCACAACGCCTTTCGTGGCTGGCGTTGGCGCCGCTGCCACGACGGGTGCCGGCGGCTGCGCGCCAGCCGCCGCGAGTGCCGTCGTGCTGGACACAAAAAGACGAAACAGACCCGGCGGTTGCTGCGTGGCGACAACAACGCCGTAAAGACCAGGCTTCAAACCCAGGACCGGCGTGACGATCATGGCGTTCGCCCCAGTGTTGGCGCCACTCCATATCGTCGTGGGCGTAAAGAAACCGGCATGCGGATCGTGATCGAGCGACTGGACCAACAACCGCGCCGTTTCGCCCGGCAACGCTTCCAGCTTCAACGTCCAGTTCTTACCGGTGAAGTTCGCCGGAATATTCCAGAGGTAATAATGCTGACCTACTGCGCCTGCGATACAGAACTCCGGAGGCACACTCTGGCTGCTCGCGGGCTGTTCATTGGGTGGTGCATCTACCAGGCAAGGGGCGGCTTCAGCGATATGCGGTCCCAATATCAAGGACAACCCCACCAGAACATTTCGGCGCCCAGCCTTTGTCATCTGCGTCCAATTCACGCTGGCCAGCGCCGTCACACCCAATCGATGCAGCACCGTCATGACACTGCTATGCCTTTTCCGATTCGGCCGCTTGAAGACCGAGCTGCGCTCGCAAGGGAGTCCGAAAGTCTTCCCGTCAGTTACAGACGACGTTGTGCTGATTGATCCCAATGATCGTCTTCGCAGGAAGCCCTGGCTGAAACCGCGTGTACGAAACGGCATATGTTTCTGTGTCTTCGCCGTTCCTGCCCCGCTCTCCCGTCACGGAGACAACCGTTGCTCCGTCTGCGCTGTAAAACGCATCCTGCGATCGTCCATCGGCAAACCCGTGTGTCTTATGAAAGCCCGCGAGCCTTGATGCATACCAGTTCAGGGTGACGCTCACCTTGGAATTAAACACCGGATAGTATTCTGCCTGCACGTTGCTCTTGCAGATTTGCGCGTCAGGCATTCTCGTCGGCGCATTCCCGAGTGGACCGCTGGTTCCCGGCAGCAGTGGCAGGCCAGTGAGAGGGTCCATGGCCGGTGTCGCGGCCGCGGCAACGGTGGAAAAGCCCAGAACGATAGCCATTGCGTGCTTTCGACTAAGCTTCATGCCTTACCTCCTTAGAGGTGCCTCGAATTGGATTAGCACATTGTTTGTCTGGCCATATCTTGACTTCAACAACAATATGGCCGCTCCACGAATTCCTCACTGCTAGATATCGCGACTTTGAGCGCTCGAATACCCGGCAAATGCCGAGGGTCAGAACGTTTCTCGAATTGCCGGGGTGCTCTTGAGCAAGGCGACCAGTTGACTTTGCTGATGGGTTCCGGTCTTGCGGAACACGCTTTCGATGTAGGTCCGCGCCGTGCTGAACGTGATGCCCATGCCGGCGGCGGCTTGTTTCAGCGATTGCCCCCGCGCGAGGGCGGCCGCCAGCTTCGCCTCCGCAGGCGAGAGGTCGAAAAGACCGATGAGAATATTGGGCGATGGCACCAGGGCACTGGGATTTAACGCCATCCCCGCAATCAGAATATCCGCGCCCGAGAAGATATCGTGCGCGGCGCGGCGCAGCGGCAAAAGATGGATGATCAGCGCCTGCCGCCCTTCCTTCGCCGGAAGGGGAATGGACCGCACGGCGAGATCGCGCCTGTTCTGGACGACAGCCTCCTGAAAAAGTCGGTTGGCCTCGCTATCGGCGATTGCCAAACCGCCAAAGGCGACCGGCAGAAAGACCGACGGCAGAGCCTCGAAAAGGCTGTTGGCCGCCAGAACGCGGCCACCGCCGGAGAGCACAGCGGCGGGCAATCCCATGATCTCCATGGTGGACACCGTTCCCTGTGCACGCTCAAGACCCAGCCGGGCCGCCGCGAGGCTCGCGCGCGCCAAATGAGGCCTGATCCCATCGAACATGTCGACCTGTGCTTGGCTGTAACCGCCTTCGTGAAGTTGCCGCTGAAACACAAAAATGGCGAGCTCGCCGCTCGGCATCGGTATTGCGGTACATAAATGAGCCCCAATACCATGGGCGCGAAACTCTATCCGCACCGGATCATTTTCAATTTCTTCCGGGGTCATGTAGCTGTCGACGTCAACAAAGCTCGCTGGCTGCACACTGCACATGCGCGAGACGCCGGTTGAAAATGGCATTGTGTCGCTCGCGAGAAATTTCGCCAGCATGTCGTGCAGTCTCTCAACCGCCCGTCCACGCGGTGGCTTGCCGTCGGCGAACAGAAAGAGCGCACCACCCACCGAATCCGAGGTAACTCCGATGTCCTCCAAAACCTGGGCCCAAAGTTCAGGCACAAAGGCCGCTTCATAGATTCGATCGAACAATTGCAGGTTCATAACAGGCCGTGGTCCGGCAATATCAATGGTTGCGTGCCGCCCATTTCGCCATCAGCGACCCACGCTTGTCAAAGAAGCCGCGGGCATAGGTGGTGAGCCGGTCAGGCGGCAGGATCAGGAACACGGTGCGCGGCAGAGCAAGCGGCGACCGGAGCGATATTCGGAAACAATCGCAATCGTCTTGACGAAACTTACTCTAACCGCATAGTACGTGGTTTTTAGAACGATTTTATAGGACTGGTATACTGTCTGTAATAAAGGATGTTGCGACATGAAGATAATATATGCTCTCGCAGCCTTATTCGCCTTCAGTTTCTCATGCATGGCCCAGACGACGCCCCAGGAAGCCCAGACGCTTGCGGTGTATCCTTTGACGATGGATCATGTGGCACAACAATATCAGGTGCTGATTGCGTTAACTCGTCAAACGCAAACCGATCCCAGTTTGAAGAGCCAATTGCAGGATTGGGCAAAGCTCCCCCTGGACAGGAAAATTGATCTCTTTCAGACCAACAGCAAGGTCGCTGCAATCACAAAGGCGAACAGAAGAGGTCGAACAGCGCGTTGAGAAGCCTTGGCGAGGGAACCATCGCGCTCGCTTTGAGCGCGGTGGCGACAACAAGAATGTCAGCACCGGAAAAGGCGGCGTGGGCTTCTCGCACCAGTGGCAATAGATGAAGGATCAAAGGCTGTTGATCCTCTCGTTTTGCGATGGGAATGGAGCGGACAGTCGTAACCAGCTTGCAGCGCATTTTTGCAAGTGCATCCTCGAACAGCGCTTGGGCGTCGGCGTCGGACACCGCCAAGCGGCCATGCGCGAGCGGCAGGAAAATTGAAGGCAACTTTTCGAGCAGAGAGTTGACGGCCAAGACGCGACCCGTCGCGTTCAACACCGCGGCGGCAAGCCCAATGGCTTCGAGCGTTGCGACGGTATTTTGGGCCCGCTCCAGCCGCAACCGTGCGGAAATAAGACCAGCCCGCGCCAGATGGGGTCGCAAAGTGTCCAATGCGGTGAAGTCTTTGGCGTCAGGCCGTCCACTTTCGAGCCGGCGCTCAAAACTGATGCTCACAATCTCCCCCGTCGGCATGGGGATGATGGTACCCGTCAACCACCCTAGGCCGCGCGGCTCCAGAAGCCTGCGTACTGGATCGCGTTCCAACTGTTCAGGTGTGAGAAAATCATCATGGCAGAGAAACCCCGGGTACTCCCGTGCCAAAAGCGCGGCGGGATGTTCGCAGGCTCGCCACAAACCATCGGCGATGAACTTTTCCAGCACGTCGCGGGTGAGATCGGTTGCCCGCCAACGTGGCGGCGCGAGACTATCTATCGTCTGAAACTCGCCGCTGGCGGACGCGGAAACGGTACATATTTGATCAAGAACGCCACACCAGCTATCGGGAATAAAGGCTGCTTCGTAAATAGAATCGATGATCGGTTCCAAATCCATCATCTAGACAGCCTATGTGTGCGGACTAGCCGATAGGGGGATATGGCCAATCCGCATACCATTTCGCGCGTCCATCGCCTTGCTTGGCTACCTGATCCAGCCAAAAAATGGCTGTTCGCCGATTACGAGGAACACCCTCGCCGAATTCATAGGAAAGGCCCAGGGCAAATTGCGCCACGGGCATGCCTTGACGCGCGCTTGCTTCGTAGAGTTGGGCCGTCTTGGCGACGTTTTTGGGCATTCCTTCGCCTTCTTCGTACATACTGCCCAATGAGAATTGGGCTTTGCGATTTCCGTGCGCGGCCTGCGTGATCTCTTGGATTACAGTTTCGATCCCACGCCGTACGATACGATGTAGCAGAATCAACAACAACCGACGGAATTGGGCACCGGTACAGCTAACCTAGGGCTGTGTTCCTAGGGAATGGGGATTAGCAGGCCCACGCTGACGCCCTGCTCATGGCCGCGGCCGAGCGCGATGCCGACCAGAAGAAAATGGGCACCGCAGCGATCATGAGGTGGGAACGATCAGCGAGGAAAAAGAAGGCCTGAACAAAACGGGAAGGTGTCTGACTCGGAAATGGAAGTGTCTACCCGGCCAAAAAAATCTCGCTAAGACATTGAAAATAATGGTGCGCCCTAGGGGAGTCGAACCCCTCTTGCAAGATTGAAAATCTT
>DATATP010000330.1:0-6307 GCA_036268715.1 Rhizomicrobium sp.
CGTCCGGGTACTCGCTGGAAAGCCCGACATAGCCTGCGTGTTCGTCCCTGGCCCCTAAGGAACGCTTTTGACGCAGATCGTCGCAGGCAGGCGGCTTTCCGCGCTCCCGGGCGTAGAATTGCGGCAGCCAGTCGTCGCAGCGCCATGACGGATACCATCCATCCAAGCGAAGTCGGCCGACGAGATTTCATCTACGTCGCAGGAGCTGCGATGGCAGGTGTGGGCGGCCTCGCGGCGGTGTGGCCATTCATCGACCAAATGATGCCCGATACCCATGTCTTGTCGGCCGGGGCGCCGGTATCGGTCAGACTATCCGCCATTCAGCCGGGGCAGCAAATTGTGGTGCAATGGCGTTCCCACCCGATCTTCATCGTGCGCCGCACGCCGGCCATCCTGAAAGAGTTGAAAAATGCAACCCTGCTTTCCCAATTGCGCGACCCGCAATCACGGCAACTGCAACAACCGCCGTATGCAATGAACTGGTCGCGCTCGGTCAATCCGGAATATCTGGTGGTGGTGGGCATCTGCACCCATCTGGGCTGCATCCCGACCTTCACGCCACAACCGGGCAGTCTCAGTCCCTCATGGCCCGGCGGATATCTCTGCCATTGCCACGGCTCCAAATATGACCTGGCAGGCCGGGTGTTCGAAGGCGTCCCGGCGCCCCTCAATCTGCCTGTTCCTCCTTACTCCTTTTCCGATCCGCAAACTGTCGTGATCGGTCAGAATCCCAAGGGGGAAAATTTCGACCTGGGGTCGGTCAAGCAGATTTGATCCACCGCGCTCCTGTAAAGTTTGTTCTTGATTTGTTCTAACAAATCGGCGCACAATCCCTTATGACAATAATCCTTGGACACAGCTTTCTTTCCTGGCCCGCGTTCCAATGGAAATCCGGCTGCGCCCGTCGGTTTGAGGTGATGGCGTGAACGCCGTTCTCGACCAGACCATCCGGCCGGAATTGCTGAGAGGGCGCGGCGCCGTCTCCAATGCTTCGGGCCGTTACGAAAAGCAGAGCCGGGTGTTGGTCGATGACGGCTGGGACGATGGCTGGCGTGCCGAGGATGGCGCACCTGCTCCCCTGCGTACCGAGGTGATCCGCGACACGAGCCGCACGATCATCGCCCGCAACAAATCGCCCGATATTTCCTTCGACCAGTCGATCAATCCCTATCGGGGATGCGAGCATGGCTGCATCTATTGTTTCGCCCGGCCCACCCATGCCTATCTGGGTCTATCACCCGGCATCGATTTCGAATCCCGCCTGTTCGCCAAACCCGATGCCGCCGAGTTGCTGGCGAAGGAATTATCCGCGCCGGGCTATATTCCGAAGGTGATCGCAATGGGAACCAATACCGATCCCTACCAGCCGCTGGAAAAGAAAATGCGCATCACCCGCTCCATCCTGGAGGTTCTGCGGGAATTCAAAAACCCTGTCGCCATCGTCACCAAATCCCCGCTCATCCTGCGCGACCTCGACATATTGTCCGAAATGGCGTCGCAGGGTCTCGCCAAGGCCGCCCTGTCGGTCACCACCTTGGACCGGCACCTTGCGCGCATCATGGAGCCGCGCGCCGGCACACCCTCGCGGCGGCTGCAAGCGATCGCGGGACTGGCCGAAGCGGGGGTGCCGGCGGGGGTGATGTTCGCTCCCGCCATTCCGGCGCTGAACGACCAGGAAATGGAAGCGGTGCTGCGCGCGGCCTCCGAGGCGGGCGCTCGCTCGGCCGGTTATGTGCTGCTTCGCCTGCCGCTGGAGATCAAGGACCTGTTCCGCGAATGGCTGGAGGCAAATGTCCCCGCCCGGGCCGGGCATGTGATGAGCCTCGTCCGCCAGATGCGGGGCGGCAAGGACTATGATTCGCAATGGAACACCCGCATGCGCGGCACCGGCCCCTATGCGGCGTTCATGGCGCGTCGCTTCCATATGGCGGTGACGCGGCTGGGACTGAACAGGCCATCCGCACCGTTGCGAGTCGATAAATTTCGACGGCCTCCACAGAAAGGCGAGCAGCTCGCCCTGCTGTAAAAGGTTTCCCGCTCCCAAAATCCATTGTGGACTTGTGGGTCCTGAGTCTGGACGGACGGGCTGGGCGCGCTATCGTTGGGGATGCCCCATTATATCTACGAGTCGCGCCTGCTGAAGACCATGGCCGGTCCGGTCTGCGGCGTGGATGAAGCGGGACGCGGTCCGCTCGCGGGGCCCGTCGTGGCCGCGGCCGTGATCCTGGACAGGAAGCGCATCCCAAAAGGCCTTAACGATTCCAAGCAGTTGACCGAGGAGGAACGCGAGGCCCTGTTTCCTCAAATCATGGAAAACGCCGTCGCGGTCGGCGTGGGCGAGGCGAGCGTTGGGGAAATCGACCTCGTCAATATCCGCCAGGCCACGCATCTGGCGATGGCACGGGCGGTGCGGGCCTTGGCGGTGTCGGCGGAATTCGCCCTGGTGGACGGCAACGATCCTCCCGCCCTGCCCTGCCGCTGCGATACGCTGATCGACGGCGATGGGCGGTCGCTGTCCATTGCCGCCGCCTCCATCATCGCCAAGGTGACGCGCGACCGCATGATGCATGTGTTGCACGAGAAGCATCCCGGCTATCTCTGGCGCAACAACAAGGGTTATCCGACGCCGGAGCATATGGCGGCTCTGCGCGATTTGGGCGCGACCGAGCATCACCGCCGCAGTTTCGCTCCGGTGCGAGCGGTCATCCACAATATCTTGTATGTGGAAGAAACCGGGGACTCAATGACCAACGCGTTGATTCCGCAAGACTCTTGACCTGTGATTCGTTCCGAATCAGGGTGATTCCCGCTGTTGATAATTCGGGCGGGAGACATGCTGAAATTGGATCAGATCATCGAGGGCGATTGCGTGGAATCCATGCGCGCCCTGCCCGAGGCGTGCGCCGACATGGTGTTCGCCGATCCACCCTACACTATGCAGCTTCGCGGGGAATTGCGCCGGCCCGATCAATCCAAGGTCGATGCCGTGGACGACCACTGGGATCAATTCGCCAGTTTCGACGAATATGATCGTTTCACCCGCGCCTGGCTGGGCGCCGCCCGGCATGTATTGAAGGATACCGGCACGCTTTGGGTGATCGGGTCCTATCACAATATCTTCCGCGTCGGCGCGGCGTTGCAGGACCTCGGCTTCTGGATCCTGAACGATGTCGTGTGGCGCAAGACCAACCCGATGCCCAACTTCAAGGGCCGGCGCTTCACCAATGCCCATGAAACCTTGATCTGGGCGACCAAGACCCCGAAGCAGCAATACACCTTCAACTATGAAGCGATGAAGGCGCTGAATGACGAACTTCAGATGCGCTCCGACTGGACCCTGCCGATCTGCAGCGGCCGAGAGCGCCGGCGGGCGCCCGATGGCCAGAAAGCCCACTCGACCCAGAAGCCCGAAGCATTGCTTCATCGCGTGATCGTGGCTTCGACCAAGCCCGGCGATGTGGTCCTGGACCCATTTTTTGGTTCTGGTACGACCGGGGCGGTGGCCAAAAGGCTGGACCGCCGCTTCATCGGCATCGAACGGGAAAAAACCTATGCCGATATCGCCCGGGCCCGCATCGCCGAGATCGAGCCGGCCGATGAGGAGTCGATCAAGGTGACGGGGTCCAAGCGCGCGGAGCCCCGCATCCCGTTCGGCTGGGTGGTCGAACGCGGCCTGTTGCCGCCCGGCACGGTGCTCCATGGCACACGCAAAACCCACAAGGCCAAGGTGCGCGCCGACGGCACCTTGGTCTGCGCCGACGCGTCCGGCTCGATCCACCGCATCGGCGCGCATGTGCAGGGGCTGGATGCCTGCAATGGCTGGACCTTCTGGCAATTCGAGATGAACGGGTCGCTGGTGCCGATCGACGTGCTGCGTCAACGCCTGCGGGCGGAACTGGTATAAAGCGCGATCATGATCGGGCGAACAGCGGGCCGCCCTCGTCCAGGCCATGCGCGATGATCTTGCGCATCACGGTCGGGAGTGCCGCGCCGGCGAGTTCATTGCGTGGCACCCAGCGCGCCTCGCCCGCTTTTTGCGGATCGTTCAGCTTCGTCCTTTTCGGGACATCGGCAAAATAGACCTCGATTTCCAACTCGAAATGCGTGAAGCCGTGCCGCACCATACCGCTGCGTTTTTTCCATTCGGCACCGAAAGGAGCCTGCCTGACGGCTTTAGCCGCTGAGGGAAAATCGCTTGTCCAAGGCCCGAGCGGAGGCTCCAGCATGGACGCCAGAAGTCCTTTGTCAGGCCGCCGGACCAGCAAAATCGCGCCATTCTTGTTCCGCGCCACGAAGGCCGCGCCCCGCTTGAGGGGCCGCGCGATCCTGGGCCCCTTGACCGGCAGGGTTTCCTGGATGCCCTGTTCGCGGGCCAGGCAGTCCCTTTCCCAGGGGCAATTCCCGCAATCCGGACGCTTGGGCGTGCAAATGGCCGAGCCCAGATCCATCAGTGCCTGTGCAAAATCTCCGGGGCGTTTCCGGGGGACGAGCGCCTGCAAGGCCGCGCGCATCGCCGCTTTCGATGCCGGCAGAGCTTCTGTGATGGAGAACATCCGCGCGATCACGCGCTCCGCATTGGCATCCATCGCGGCATGCGGCAGGTCGAATGCGATGGCGGCGATGGCCCCGGCCGTATAGTCACCCACGCCCGGCAGCGCGCGCAGGCCCTCGAATGTCGTCGGGAATTGTCCGTCCGGCTCGTTCGCGACGATCCTCGCCGCCGCGTGCAAGTTACGGGCGCGGGCATAATAGCCGAGCCCCGCCCAGGCCGCGAGCACATCCTCCTGCCGCGCGGCGGCCAGCGCCGCTACATCGGGCCACAGGGCAAGGAATTTGCGGTAATAGCCCGCCACCGCCTGTACCGTGGTCTGCTGCAGCATGATTTCGCTCAGCCAAACGCGGTACGGATCGAAGCGCTCGCCTCGCGGGGCTCGCCAGGGTAGGACGCGCCTGTGCGTGTCGTACCAGGCAAGCAGGCCGGCGCTAAGATCGGACTTCGTTATTCTCGCGGACGGCGGCATAATCGGAACCATGCCCCAAAAAAAAGCGGACAGGCAATCCGAATTCCAGCGCCGCAATCGCATGGGCGTTATCGGCGTGGCCGCGGGCGCGGCGGCCGCTGCGGCATTTGCGAAAGCGGGATTCGCCGATCCAACCTTGGTGTTGCGATGGTCCGAGATCGTCGGGCCGGACGTCGCGCGGCTGGCTCAGCCTTTGCGCTTCATACAGGGACCCGCGGGCGGAACGCTCGTCTTGCGCGCGGTCCCTGGAGCCTCGCTGTTCCTCGCTCACGAGAAAAGATCGCTGGCGGAACGAATCAATGCCTATCTCGGACGAGCCGCCGTGGCGCAGATCAGGTTCGCCCAAGGCGCCTTGCCGGCACGAGCAGCCCCAAAAATCGTGGAAAAGAGGCGGGGCACCCTCTCCGCCGCCGATCCCGTTCAGGCCTATGATGGGCCGGCGGAGCTGAAAAACGCGCTGGAAGGCCTCGCGCGGCGCCGCAATATGTCCCCCTGATGCATTGAATCCGGTCCCCGATCTCTGCCACAAGCAGGCCGAAGCTTGCGGAGAATCGTCTGTGTCGCGCAAACAAATCCTCATCGGCTTGGGGGCGGCCGTGGTGATCGCCCTCGGCGTTGCCGCCTATTATGTCCTGTCGCCTTCCGGCACGACCGCCGCCGCTGGAACCGGACCCAACTACACGATCACGCCGCGCGACCGTACCCAGGGCAATCCCAAGGCCAAAGTGGTGCTGATCGAATATGCCGCGCCAAGCTGCCCCGTCTGCGCCGCCTTCAACGCCCAGACTTTCGACCAGTTGAAGAAGGATTATATCGACACCGGCAAGGTCTTTTACGTTTTCCGCATCTTTCCGCTGCGCCCGGACGACGGCGCCGCCGAGAAGATCGCCCGGTGTCTTCCTGAGGATAAGTATTTCTCTTTCATTGACCTTCTGTTCCGGAATCAACCCAAATGGGACGTGGAGTATGCTTCGGAGAATGCTGCCCTTCAGACTCCAGACGGTGTGCGCGCCGGCCTGATCACCCTCGGCCGCATCGCCGGCATGAGCGCGGACGAGGTCAACAAGTGCATGACGGACACCAAAGAGGACGACATCATCAACAAAGTCGCGGCGGAGGGCGAGTCTCGGTACAATATCACCGGCACACCCACCTTCATCGTCGACGGCAAGCCGATCGGTTCGGGCAACCTGCCCTACGCCGACGTCCGGAAGGCCCTGGATAATGCGCTCGCGGAAAAGCACTAGGGCGCTTCCGGGAAAAGTGTGTAACGGTTTTCGGACCGC
>DATATP010000331.1:0-9246 GCA_036268715.1 Rhizomicrobium sp.
ATACGTCGCACCGCCACTTGAAGAAAGCGCATTTGAAGGCGCAGCTGCGTTTCAGCTTCGCCACGAAGCAGACATTCGCAAGTCATCGCCCAGCGATCGCCGCCACCGCGCAGCGCATAGCTACGCGGAAACAGTCCCCCGAAGGTCCAACGCTGCTGATTCTTCAGCGACGACTTTCGATAGGGATAGAGGATATACCCCTCGTAAAGGATCGCGTCGGCCACTGTGCGCACGTCGGAGATCGGCGATGCGGTCATTGTAGCACCTGCGGGGCCGAGAGGAGATGCGAGAGCGCGGCATCGAAGCTGGCGACTCCCAATCTCTGTTTGAGCGCATAGAGACGCTCGAACGTCTCGCGATCCAGGCGAAGCCACGCGGCATTGGGATAATACTGGTCCATCAGCGTCTGCCAGAGCGCTGCGGGTAGGCGATGGCTAAGATTCTGCGACCAGGATAGTTGAGAAATCTGCAGCCGGTCCTGTGCATCACGGTAGAAAACCGAACCGCTGAACAACAGTGACACCGGCACTTCGCCGCCCTCAAGACCATGAAAATATTTGGTGGCAGCGACATCGAAATCGAAGCTGCAGGGCACCATGGCGTCCACGACGATGACATCGTCAAAACGCGGCACATTGACGGGCACAATGGTCCACAAAAAGCTTTTCAGCGTATCGCCCCAGCGTGTTTTCTCGCCGAACAAGTCGGCCAGCCGGTTATGCTCCTCGCCCCCGTACGCCCGCCGCATGGGCTCGATGCGCAACTGACATTGCAGGGCAACATTTTCCACCGGCTGGTCGGCTTTGATCCGTAGCCGAAAGCGCAAGGTAGGGGTTACCGCGTAGCGTTCGATCTCCACACCGTCCAGGGCAAAGACTAGTTCAGGCATGGGCCGCCTCGTCCTGATCGAAGTAATGTTCGATCGCCTCCCACACCTTGGGTCCGCCCGATAGCCCGTGCCACTCTTTGCGCAGGGTTCCGGCCAGCGAAAAGCAATGGTCAATGGAAAGGCGCCAGGCATCACGCCGTCCGTGCACCCTGTTGATGGCAAGCGCTTCCACCTCCGGCGCTAGGTCGCGAAGAACCGGGTTCGCGTCCATCAAATCGGTCCACGCTTCCTTATTGGTTTCAGACTGGATAATGCCGGCCGGGCCGGGATAGAGTGCGACCAAGCCATCGGCCTTTCGCACTAGGAACGCCAAGTCGATGGGAATTTGAAAGGCACCCCATTGCGCATCGCTCAGGGCGAAATCCGCCAGCTTCTCCTTGCAGGAATTAACCGGCAAAAAGCCTTCTTCCGCTTTGCCATAGCGATCAAGACACGCCCCGCAGGCGCAGCGCACCTGACCGGCTCGGGTCTCCAATAGATGGCTGTGCTGGGCGGCTAGCCTGGCGCGGCAGAGCTCGCAGCGCTCGGCCGGCGGATAGACGAACCGGCGCAGCGCGAAGATCGCCCGCATACCATCTTTGGTTTGAAGGCTGGCTTGCATGGGACTATCCCGCCGCCGCGGCGCGGGACGGTTCCGTCATCGTCACGCCGGCCGACGCCGCGCGGTCGATGGCGATGTCATCAAGGTCTGGTGCGGCATCCAGGAGGACCCGACCTATCTCCGGGCAAAGAGCATCAAAATCCCCGGTGCCAGGGTCCAACGTTAAGCGCGCGATACCATCGGACACCGACGAAAGATGAAGCCGCACATCAAGGCGTGCTTCCAGCGGCGTAATCTGCGCGCGAACGCGCTGTTCCGCGCTGTCCGGGTGGAGGCCGTACAACAGCAGGACAGCTCTGATCTGCTCGTCTTCGCCCATATCCTGGTAAAGGTCCCGGCCTTGCGGATCGGCCACCAGCCGTGCGGTAATCTTCGCGAGCGCTAAGCCATGCAAATCCAGTACGGCCGCAAAGAGCTGCCGTGCCACCTGCCGCGCCGCTGGATCTTTCACCCGATCTAAGCCCTGAACGAGTTCTTCAATCCGGCGCAGGGTGTCTTCTACTTGAGTGCGCGCGGTCACTTTTGATCTCCATGGACATGCGCGCCGGCACCAAACATGGGTTGGTGAAGGGTCTTCAGCGTTTTGCCGTTACCAACGTACATATGCACGCCGCAGGGCAGACAGGGATCGAAGCTGCGTACAGTGCGCATGATGTCGATGCCCTTGAAATTGTCCGGACCATTTTCCTCAAAGATCGGACAGCCCTCCACCGCATCTTCATAAGGTCCTGGCGTGCCGAACTTGTCGCGCGGACTGGCGTTCCAGGGCGTGGGCGGATAGGGATGATAATTGGCGATTTTGCCGTCGCGGATCACCAGATGATGCGACAGCACGCCGCGAACCGCTTCATGGAAGCCGCAACCAATGGCTTCATCGGGGACCTTGAACTCGTTCCAAGTCTTGGTGCGGCCGCCCTGGACTTCGGCGAACGCCTTTTCCAGGAAGAACATCGCCATGGAGGCGCAATAGGCCTGGAAATACGTACGGGCCCGGTTGCGCTCGATTGTATTGGACCATTGTGGCACCTGCCATTCCAGGTCCATGGCAGGCTTAAGCGCGGTCTTGGGCAGATGGATCTTGACGCTATGCCCAGTCGCCTTCACGAAGCCGGTATCGACGAGCCCGGCTAGAGCAGTCGACCAAAGCCGCGCGATAGCGCCGCCGCCTGTGTCGAGTGCCAGATGGTCGCCGGTCCGTTTGTCGAGCCAGCGCGGACTCATCACCCAGGAATAGTTGCCATCGAACTTGCGTTTTTGCGGCCGGGGTACTGTGGTCTGATTCCAGGGGTGATTGTGGTCCACGGGATTGCCCAGCGGGTCCTGCTTGACGAATATTTCCTTGTTTTCCCAGCCATCATAAAACGAGTGGCCTAATAGAATGCGCATCTGCAAGTTAATGTCGACGAGGTCGGTCGTGACTAGTTGACCATCAACGATGACACCAGGGGTGACGAACATGTCCCGCCCCCATTTGGTCATGGTCTTGTAGTTGTAGTCACAGCTGGCGGGATCCTGGAACGCGCCCCAGCATCCGATCAGGATGCGGCGCTGCCCCACTTTTTCGTAACCGGGAAGCGCCTCATAGAAGAAATTGAAAAGGTCGTCGTGCAGCGGCACGCAGGCCTTCATGAATTCGATATAGCGCATCAGCCGCACCATATATTCCTGAAACAGCTGTACCGACGGCACCGTGCCGACGCCACCGGGATAAAGCGTAGAAGGATGCACATGGCGCCCTTCCATCAGGCAGAACATCTCGCGCGTGACGCGGCTCATATGCAGGGCCTGGCGGTAGAAATCCCCGGTGAAGGGATTCAGTGCCGTCATGATCTCGGCGATAGTCTTGTAGCCATGATGCTCGGCGCCCGGCGCAGCCGTGGTCTTGGCTTTTTCCCACACGCTGGGATTCGTCTCGCGGACCATTTGCTCGCAGTAATCGACGCCGACCAGGTTGTCCTGAAAGATGTTGTGGTCGAACATGTACTCGGCGGCTTCACCCAGATTGACGATCCACTCGGCGATGGCGGGTGGCTTAATGCCGTAGGCCATATTCTGGGCGTAGATCGAGCAGGTGGCGTGATTGTCACCGCAGATTCCGCAAATGCGGCTGGTGATAAAATGGGCGTCGCGAGGGTCCTTACCCTGCATGAATAGGGAATACCCCCGAAAGATGGAGGAGGTGGAATAACACTCCTTCACTTCCTTGTTGGCAAAGTCGATCTTGGTATAAATGCCGAGACTGCCTACGATACGGGTGATCGGGTCCCAGTTCATTTCGACGAGATTGGATTCACCGGTCTTGATGGCCGGGCTAGCCACCATATCTTTCAAGGTCATCGGAGAATCCTTATTGGTTGAAATCGATCAGTGCGGGCGATAGCCAGTGGTCAGTTTGGGTTTGTTGTGACGCCACTTGGGTTCTTCGTTCAGGGTATGATTTGTGATCTTACGCAGATTGCGGATTAGGACGCCGTAGGGCGCGATCAGCTGCGAGGATACCGAAGCACCGGGAGGCTCGTCCATGAAGGGCATGAACTTATCAGGAAACCCCGGCATCGTGCAGCCGATACAAATTCCCCCGACATTGGGACAGCCTCCCATGCCGGCCATCCAGCCACGCTTAGGCACGTTGCAGTTTACGACCGGACCCCAACAGCCGATCTTCACCAGGCAGCGCCGGTCGCCATACTGCTCCGCAAAGTCGTGGGTCTCGTAATAGGCGGCGCGGTCGCAGCCTTCATGCACTGTCTGGCCGAAGAGCCAGTTGGGTCGGCCGAGCTCGTCGATAGGAATAAGTGGCGCGACGCCAGCCATCATCCGCAGCAGGTAAAGCAACGTTTCCATGAAATTGTCGGGCTGTACGGGACAGCCCGGCACATTGACGATGGGGTAGCCGACTTTGGATTGCCAGTCATGACCTAGGAAATCGCGAAGGCCCATGCAGCCGGTAGGATTACCTTCCATGGCATGGATGCCGCCAAAGGTGGCGCAGGTGCCCGCCGCCACAAAGGCCAGAGCGTTGGGTGCCAAAGCCTTGATCCATTCGGTAGTGCGAATGGGCTTCGACGTATCGTCACCCTCGTAGCCAAAGGCGGCCCAATAGCCCTCGCCGCTGAGATGTTCGTTCGGTATCGAACCTTCGACTACCACGACATAATTTTCGAGTTCCCCCCGCGCCGCGGCGAAGAAGGGTTTTAAGAAGTCGGCGCCCACTTCCTTGGAGAGACAGGGGTTATGCAGGTGCACCTTCGGCAGGCCGGGAATAGCGCCCAGCACGACATCCTCAATGCTGGGATTGGTGGCGGCAGTAATCGACACGCTGTCGCCGTCGCAGCCAAGCCCTTGAGTTATCCATAAAATATGAACTTCCTTGATTTTGGGCTCGGGAATGAATCCCTTTGTGATCACCGGGTTCGCCTCTGGGCCCTGGTTAAGCATCGCGACCTCCTAAGAGACGAATCCACGCCAAAAGTCTGTTGCTATGGCTGGCGGTGCCGGAACCGGCAGGGACTATTGGGTAATAAGAGTTGCGGCTATCCGTTCCAGTGATAAGCTCGATTTAATTGTGAGGCTTGCCGCCGTTTTTTTGACGAACGGCGAACTGATGTGCTTACTTCATCGGTACGATAGATTGGGCTGAAATTCCGTTGGCTTGGCCAGGAAACGTGTCTGGCATTACTTCGTTGTCGCTTAGCCGCTGTACGGAGAGCCATCATGGTCGATACCCCACGTCCCGGAGAAAAGTCGGAACCCGTCAGTGCCGTGGTGGATGACCTGGGCGGTTTTGCAGCGAAGCTGCTATCATCCATCACAACCTCCAAGGAATCCTTCGCCGACATTGCCGGCATGGCCGATATTTATGAGATTCAGGCTTCCCAGATGGCGCTGAGGCGCTCGCAACGCACCGACGTTAAGGACTTCGCGCAACAGATGATCAAAGACCACACACGCACTAGCGATGACCTGAAGTCGATGCTGGGTTCGCTGAACGAGCCGATCGAACCGCCGACCAAGTTAAACGCGCTATTCCAAACTCTGATGGACGACCTAAGTGGCGCGTCGGAGGAGCACTTTGATAAACGCTATCTCGCACAGCAGGAAAGCGTGCACAGCGCTGCTGTCACTCTCACCAAGACATATCGTGACCACGGCGACAATTCGGCGCTGCGCGAGCTCGCCAAACTGGCGGTGCCTCTATATGAGGACCATCTGCGAATGGTGAAGAATTTGGCGAAGGCTGCCTAGCATTTAGCGCTCCGGTTCGGCCCCGCCGCCACGACGGTTCGGACCGACGATGCCCACTGGTCGCCTACAGTTCATGCATCACCTGAGCGTAGGACAGGACCCCGAAAAGAACCGTGCCGCCGATGATGTTGCCAAGCAGCACCGGGATAGCAAAATTCCAAAGCAGATATATGGCACTCTGTTCGCCAGCTAGCACCATCATAAATGCTTCCATACTGCCCGCAACGATATGCGCAAATCCGCCGATGGCGACTAAGTAAGTCATCACCACAACGATGTGGAATTCGGCACCTTCGGCACTGGGTATCAACCACACCATTACAGCAATCAGGAAGCCCGCCGAGATACCGCGGAAGAGCATTTGCCACCAGTCGTAAGCCAAGGCATGCCTGCTAATCTCCAGCATGGCGGTATGGATTTCTGGGCTGATCACCGGAGCGAATGTGCAAAAAATCGCTGACACGAAAGTGCCCGCTATATTGGCACATAGAACCAAGGCCCACATGCGAAGGCTAAGCAGGCCATTTCGTCGTGTGGGATGTGCAAGCAGCGGGAGTATGACCGTGATCGTGGACTCGGTAAAAAGTTGCTGGCGGGCCAGCACCACCATAAGGAATCCGACGCTGTAGCCGAACCCAACCACGAGCTGCGACCACTCCGCATGCGGCAAAGCCCGCAATAAAAGCGCTTGTGCCAGAAGCGAGAAACTGATCGACAGGCCGGCAGCCAGACCGGACCACCACAGGGAGGCCGCGGGACGCTCCATCTGTTCCTCGCCTTCTTGCCGAATGACTTGATAAACGACGCGAACTTGCAGCCTGGCATGGTCCTCGGCTTCCTGGGCTTCGTTATTGCCCCCGCCTTCCTTGGTTTTCCGTGATTTGTGACCGGTCATGTCCGTGTCTCTCCAGCTGGACGTTATCTCTCATCGCCCCGTTTGCTGGAGCCCGCTGTGGCATGCTGCCTTAGCGCTTCCCTCAAAGCCTGGACGTCCGCGCGCAGTGCCAGCAAGGTATCCTCTCGTGCGCGGCGAGTACCGCCGGTAACGTCCTTGTCCACGAAAAAACTCGCTAAAGCGGCCGTAATATATCCGAATACGCCGAGTGAAAACATCGACAATGCGAAGCACAAGGCGCGGCCAGCAGTGGTAACGGGCCAGTATTGCGAACCAATCGTGGTCATCAGCATTGCCGTCCACCACAAGGCATCACCATAATTATGCAAACCGCCGCCCTGCTGGACGACGTTGCCGAAACCTTGGGCGATCAACTGGCTTGGCTGCTCAAGCTTGTACATGCCGGCCGCGCCGCCGAATAAAACCATCACGGTGATGATGCTGATATAGCCCGCGCCGCGCCGACCCATCGCATCGGCCAGTGCGCCGATGCTGATATTAAGCGACGTCAATACGCGCACGAGAGAAAGCGCGCGCAGAGCGTTCAAGGCTTGCAACACCCGTAACAGGCGAAACGCCGGCAGAACCAGTGAGATCAACAGAATCCAATGACCGCGCAGAAATTTAAGTTTGTGCGGTGCGATAACGAACTTTACTGCAAAATCCAATCCAAACAGTGCCCAGATCACATTGTTCAGAATCTGCAGGCTGGGGCTGAGCTTTCCCACAATGTCGGCAATGGTGAGTCCGATCCATACGATCGCCAACGCCACCATGACCTTTTCCGTCACCTTGGTGAGATTATGCAGAAGCTGAGAACGTTCCGCCTTCACGGCGATATGGCTCGGGGTAGGATCGGTCATGATTGCCTAACTCGTTCGGACGTGGGCGAATGAGCCCGAGAGCAATAATTGCTGTTCGGGGGAAGAGTTCCTCATCCAACCCAAGGGGCGAAACATGGCGAAAGACGATTCCAATATTGCTCACGAAGAGCGCGCAGAAATCCGCAAAACGACTAAGAAAGTCAAGGAAAGCGCTAAAAATATTGAGGATAGCGCCAGCAGCATAGAAGACACTTCGGACCGCAGTACGCAGCTCGCGGCAGATCGCACCGTCTTTGCTGCCGAGCGGACCTATGCCGCGTGGGTGAGGACGGGCCTGGCATCACTTGCCAGTGGAATTGGCGCCCGGGCCCTTCTGGCAAAGATAATTCCCGACTCGATGGTGATGTTCGCCACGACGATCTTGGTGCTGTTTAGTACGTTTTGCTTTTGCGCTGCTGTATGGCGGGAGTTGGTGCCACACCTGAATGACCCTATTCCGCAGGCGCGCCGTATCCCGCGCGTAATCTTGTTCCTCATAAACGGATCGCTGGTCCTTGTCGCGTTAGTGGCGCTGATCGGAATCTGGATAAGCCGTACCCAAGGCAGCTCATAACTTCTTATTTTCCTATACGGTAACGCAGAAAACTCACATTGCTCGGCCATAGTAATTGTCGCTCGTCCGACAGCTATATCCCTGGGCGAGTGTTGATCTAACAGTTCCAGTTCTAGTTCTAGCTTTCGCATTGGCTTCGTCCAGCGCCCTCTGTCCCGGCGCTAAAAAGAGGCCTTGGGAGAGCGGCTGCTACAATTTCGGAAGAGATTCGCTTGAACGCGATAACTCGCGATGAGCGTTAGCGGGTCGCGTAGTCCGCGAACATCAGCAAAAACATTATCACGATCCAGGCCGGGCCTATGCATGACGCCAGCCGATTTAATGGCGAGTCCTTGCGTAAGCGCATGAAAAACAAGCCGACAAGGCCGGCCTTTGCTGCGGCTATAACTAGGCTGATCGGCAGGTTCGCGGATCCCAATGGGATGAAGGCAATGGCGCAGGTGGCAGTCAAGAGGGCGCACAACGCGCACCACGTAGCCAAAGGGCCCTTGGTAACGTCCCACAAGGACTTTTCGCTCCGCGCCTTAGCCATGCGCGCGGCCGCCCAAATATAGAAGCGGATAAAGCACGATCCAGATCACATCCACGAGGTGCCAGTAAAGCGCCGTTGCCTCCTCGGATGTGCTGCCCGCCAACCACTGAGGGTTGCGGCGACTTAGAAACTGAAGTCGGCTCAGTGCAATGAGACCCGCGGTCACGTGTACGGCGTGGATGCCAGTCATGATCCAATAAAAAGAGAAGAACAGCATGGCGCCGCGGATGGCGATTGGAAAGGCGGGACCGGGAAAAAGCCCTTTATGCAGGTCTTCGCGATATTCGAACCCTTTCAGAACCAGAAACGTCATCCCGATTGCTATCGTGACCCAGATCAGTCGCCGCGCGGCATGCGGTAAACCCGCCTTTGCGGCACGTCCTGCCGTCGCCAGGCTAAAGCTGCTCGTCATCAAAAGGGCGGTATTGACTGTCCCGAAGACGATATCTGTCTGCCGGCCGGCCGCCAGAAATCCGGAAGGATATAAGCCGCGATAAACCGCATATCCGGCGAAAAGGCCGGCGAAGAGAAGAACCTCGCTCGCGAGGAACACCCACATGCCGAACGTGGTTGCCTGGTGCTGTCGACCGAGAGTTTTCCAGGGCGCGCGCAGGAACGCGTCTTCGCTCATTGAGATCGAGCTCCCG